>NZ_AINS01000060.1 GCF_000254135.1 Campylobacter coli LMG 9860 | reverse complement strand
TGACCAAATTCATCATTGCTTTTTACTTCTATAGTAGAAACATTTTTTGTTTTATGATTGATGAAATCAAAGAAGGAGGTGATGTTTGTTTTTATGCCTTGAACTCCGGTGATGAGATTTCTATAGAATATAAAAATAAATGGTATGATGATGAGTATAAATAATGTAAAAAATATTATAGTCTTAAAAAAGTTTTTAGAAAAAAAATGATAACAATTCTTCTAAGTTCCCATCAATATAAGGTTCTAAAGTATCTTTGTACACACCAGTGGAAATCCATAAATCATCTGCGTTAGGTATTAAATAGCTATATGCTGTTTTTTCTGCAATTGTATTTTCTCCATTGGGTTGAGGTTTTGTAAAGTGAAAGGTAACAAACCCTCCTTTTTCTAATGCTCTTTGGTATAATTCTCGCACATAAAAAACTCCATTTTCATCTTTTGCATTATACAAATCTGTCCCGATTAAGTCTTTTCTAACAGGATGGGCTTTAACGGTGGTTTTTTGATAAACAAAGAAATATCCGCTTTTATCTTCTTCAAATCTAAAATTTTCAATCGCAGTAGCTATAATTTTGACTTTTTCTTCTTCACTGTGAACATTTTTGATCAAATCTCCTAAAGCAATAGCCATCGATTTGGTTAAGAGTTCTACCTTGACATTTATTTCTTTATTGATCAAATTTTTTGTTATTTGAGCTATTTTTTCGCTTCCTTGCAGATTGTTGTAATAAAAAATCCCAAAGGTTATTAGCATCGAAACAAGACAAATGCCTCCTAGCATAAGCATTTTTTTACGAATTGATAATTTCATAGACACTCCTTATTATTTTTTTAAACATAATTTTAGCTACTAAGAGTTAAGATTAAATTACAAAATAGCTACGATTTTAATAAAAATACTCATTATTTTATTTATTTTTTATATTACAATTTTAAATTTATTAAATTTATCAAAAATAATACTTGCTGTCCAAATGATTTATTTAAGATCAATAAATAAAGATAAAATAAATATTTTAAATGTGTTTTTTGTGAAGTATTTTTATATACATTTAATTCATTAAGTAGTACTATTTTCTGAAATTTGATGAAATTAAAAAAGAGAAATAAAATATGATCTTAACTTTTATCTTATTAGCCTTAGCTTTGGCCTTGCTCTCATTTAAAAAAATAAAATTATCTTTTGTAGTATTGGTAATCAGTGGATTTTTGGCTTATTATCATAATATCATAGAAATAAGTTTTATTGTTTTTGTGGGTGTATTTTTTTTATTGTCCTTGTATTATAAAAATAATAAAAATGTATTTTTAGAGCTTTTGATAGTGGCATTTTGCTTGCTTTTATTTTTGCATTTTATTCCAGGTGTTAATAATGTAAAAATTCTAGATAAAGTTCATGCAAGTGAGCATAGTAGCGCTTTTACTTTGTATTTTAGTTTTGATAAGCCTTTGGGTGTTTTTTTACTCTTTTTGCTTATGCCAAGTTTGTTTGAGAATTTAAATAGAATAAAACCAAAATTATTTCAAGCAGCGTTATTGTTTGCAAGTCCTTTTTTACTTTTATCTATCCCTTGGTATTTGGGTGTAATTAAAATGGAAATAGGCTTTCCTTCTTGGATAGTGTATTTTTTATTTTCTAATTTATTTTTGGTTGCTTTGGTTGAAGAAGCATTTTTTAGGGGTTATTTACAACAAAGATTACAAGGTTTGATAGGGGGTGTAGGAGCACTTTTGGTTGCAAGTTTGGCATTTGGAGTGGCGCATTATAAAGCAGGTATTTTAATGATAATCTTTGCTTCTTTGGCAGGTTTGATTTATGGAATGGCTTGGAGATATAGTAAGAGTTTGTGGCTTAGTGTATTTTTTCATTATGGTTTAAATTTAACACATTTGTTTTTCTTTACTTATCCCTCTTATGTAAAATAGAGATTATTTGATAAAATAATCTCCATCAAAGCTAATTAAAGAATATTTTCTCTCATCCCCTATGCTTTGAGTTAATTCTTCGATACTTAAAAAGCTAAGTGAATCTGCTTCCACATATTCGCGTACTTCTTCTAAATTTTTATTAGCGCTAATGAGTTCTTCAAAGGTTGGAGTATCGATCCCATAAGTATCTGGAAATTTAATTTCAGGGCAAGCTATGGCCAAGTGAATTTTACTTGCACCTGCGGCACGAAGTAGGGAAATGATTTTTTTAGAAGTTGTCCCACGCACTAAACTATCATCTACTACGACAATTTCTTTATCTTTTAGAACTTTATGCATAGGATTTAATTTTAATTTAACTTTTAAATTTCTAAGCTCTTGAGTAGGTTCGATAAAGGTTCTACCTACATAATGGTTTCTAACTATAGCCATTTCAAGTGGAATTTTTAAATATTGTGAAAAGCCTATGGCAGCACTTACGCCACTATCTGGAACAGGCACTACAAAATCAGCACTATGAGTAAATTTCTTTGCCAAAGCTTCGCCCATTTTTTTGCGTATCTCATACACGCTTTTTCCTTCTATAATGCTATCAGGTCTAGCAAAATAAATATATTCAAAAGCACAAATTCTAGGCTCTTGTTTAAAAAGTTCTATGCTTTCAAATTTATCATTTCCTTGAGTGAAAATAATCATTTCTCCAGGTTTAACATCGCGTATAAATTCTGCTTCTATAAGATCAAAAGCGCAAGTTTCGCTTGCTACGATATAGCCTCCATCTTTTAAGCGCCCTAAAGATAAAGGACGCACCCCATAAGGATCTCTTACAACATAGAGCTTGTCTTTACTTGCTAAAACAAAACAATAAGCCCCTATGCATTCTTGCAAACTTTCGATAAATCTATCTTTTAAGCTTTCTTTTTTACTTCTTGCTATGAGATGAACGACATTTTCAGTATCCATATTGGTTTGAAAGATAGCTCCATCTTCGATGAGTTTTGATCTTACTTTTTCTTTGTTGACTAAATTTCCATTGTGTGCTAAAGCAATATCCCCTAAGACTGAAGTCGCAGCTACGGGTTGGGCATCATTTAAGCTTGAATTTCCCGCGGTAGAATAGCGATTGTGTCCTATGGCGATTTCACCTTCTAGGGTTTTTAGATTCTCAGGGTTAAAAATTTGATTTACTTCGCCTTTGGCTTTGATAGTTTTGATAGTTTTACCATTGCTTACACTAATCCCGCTTGCTTCTTGTCCTCGGTGTTGCATGGCAAAAAGAGCATAGTAAGCATAAGTACTTGCATTTTTTGAATTTATAACTCCTACTACTGCACACATTTTAAATTCCTAAAAAATCATTAATTGAGTACATTTTTGGCTTTTGTGCATTAAGCCAAATAGCGATTTTAATCGCTCCTTTAGCAAAAGTTGATCTTGAAGTTGCGGTATGGTTTAATTCTAAAAATTCACCCTCTTCATAAAAGCCCACAGTGTGGCGTCCTACAATATCTCCACCTCTTAGACTCATCACGGCAATTTCATCTTTGCTTCTTTCGCCTATGATACCATCTCTTCCGCTGATTCTTACTTTTTCAAGATCTAAATTTCTAGCTTTTGCTACACCTTGTGCTAAAGTCATAGCAGTACCACTTGGAGCGTCTTTTTTGTGACGATGGTGCATTTCTAAAATTTCTATATCAAAATTTCTTAACATTTGGCTTGCTTTGCTAGCCAGATGGTTTAAAACTGCAACCCCTAAAGACATATTAGTCGCATAAAAAACAGGCATTACTTCGCTTGCATTTTGCATTAAATGCAGGGTTTTTTCATCCAGCCCTGTTGTGCCAATTACTAAAGGTTTTGGCATTGTTCTTGCGTAATTTAAGAGTTCGTGAGTGCCATTTGGAGATGAGAAGTCGATGATAACATCACTTTTTTCAAAAAATTCTTCTAAATTATCACCCTTATCAAAAAGTGCAGCTGCTTTTGCTTTAGTTTCACTTTTTAAACATTCTTCGATCTGTTTGCCCATGCGCCCTTTAGCGCCATAAATTCCTATGTTTATCATTGTGTCTTATTTTTTCCTTAAAGATAAAATTGCATTTTAACATTTATTTTGTAAATTTTTTATAAGAAATCAGGACTTGATGTTTTTTAATTTGCTTAAATTTTCAAGCAATCTCGCTTCTTCTCCTATGCCCTTGCTTTCATAGAATTTTAAATTTGCACTCAGGTAGTTTTGCTTCACCCATCCGCCAAAATTGTGCGGATAAAGGTAATTTTTCTTTTCAGGATGATTATTGTTTAAATAATTGGGGATTTCAAGTGCAGGATTGTTTTTTACATAATCTAAGGCCTTGTTTATAGCATTATAGCTTGAATTTGATTTTGGAGCACTTGCTAGATAGACAGCGCATTGAGAAAGTATAATTCTTGCTTCAGGATAGCCGATATTTTTTACTGCGGTAAGAGTAGAAACGGCTAAATTTAAAGCATTAGGATCGGCATTGGATATATCTTCACTTGCAAAGATAATCAAACGCCTAGCGATAAAATCAGCACTTTCTCCTGCATCAATTAAACGAGCAAGATAATAAATAGCAGCATCCACATCGCTTCCGCGCAAACTTTTAATAAGAGCACTTGCTAAAATATAATGAGTATCTTTTGAGCTTACACCCTCGCTATTTACTCCGTTGCGAAGTTTTTTTAAATTTTCTAAAGTGATTTCTTTTTCATTTAAAACCAAAGCAAATTCAAGTAAATTTAACATTGCTCTAGCATCGAAGCTTTTTAGTAAAAATTCTTTAGCATTATCTTCTATTTTAAATGCTATTTTTTGTTGCACTCGCTCTAATAAAAGTTCTAAATCTTTTTGCCCAAGATTTTTAAATTCAAAAAGCATAGAGCGACTTCTAATGCCTGAACTTAAAACAAAATAAGGATTTTCAGTACTTGCACCTATAACAATGCAGCGATAATTTTCCATAGGAATTAAAAGCATTTCTTGTTGAGTTTTACTCAAGCGATGAATTTCATCGATAAAAATAAGAGGTTTATAAAGGCTGTTTTTGTAATTTTCTATGATTTTTCTTAAATCCTCAAGTTTGAAATTTCCACCATCAAATTCATAAAAATCAAGCCCAAAATCCTTAGCTACAACTCTAGCAAAGGTTGTTTTTCCACATCCTGCAGGTCCAAAAAATAAACTATGGGGAAGTTTTTGCATACTGATAAATTTTTTAAATACTTCTACAAGTTCTTGTTGGCCTAGAATTTCATCTAGGGTTTTGGGACGAAAATTTAAAGCTAAACTCATCAGTTTAAATTTATATCCGTAAATTCATTGCCATTGATTTTAAGCTGAGTTTTAGCATCACTATCATAATGAAGATCCATGATAAACATACCCTCTTCATTTTTTATAAAGTATTGATTTAAACCTCCAAAAAATTGCCCCCAAGTAAAGATTTCATCGGGCGATTTTAAACTAGAAATTTGAATACGAGCTTTATGACTTTGCATTGATAAAAAGATATTTCCTTTGATGTTTATATCTTGATTATCTTTTTTTAAAGTGATATTTTGTATTTGTAAGTTTAATTCTTCATTGGAAGGTTTAAAAATCAATTTATCATCAGAAATATCAGGTTTTTTTTGACTATAAATGAGATCAAAATTGATTTGATCAAAATCAATACTTTGATAAATTTGAGAAGTTAAATCTATATTTAGATTATTTGCTTTGCCTTGAGAATGCATTTTCAAGGTTTGATTATCATCATCAAAATAAATGATATTTTTATTATAAAATGAAGAGATTGTATGATTATTGATTTCGCAAAAATCAAATTTAAACTCTTCTACACTTTCGTTAAATTGTATTAAATTAGAAAACGATATAGGTTTTTCAAATTTTTGTTGATGGTCTAGGTTTTTTAGATAGAATTTTGCATAAAATTGAGAAAAATCAACTTGACCTATTTTTGAATAAATAGCTTTAATTTTTAAATCTTCTTTATCCAGTAAAATTTCAGTTAAAACATTTTCCCATAATGCATTTCCACCTTCATTGCTTAAATTGATATCTTGAAATTGAATTGATACATTAAGATCATTTTGAATAGATTGTATCTTAAACCAAGCTAATTCTTTATTTTGTAATTTATCATCTAAGAGTTTGAAGGGATTGCTAAGTTTTCCTTGTGCTATAAATTTTGAAAAATAATTATTGTTAAATTTAAAATCAAGCTTTGAAATTAAACCTAAATTATACTTGTCTTCTATGGTAAAATCAGCCTTTGAATTTAAAAAACCTTTATGGAAATTGATATTTTTTATCTCATAATAGGGATTTTGTGTTTGAGTAAGATTATAAAAAAAACTTTCATTAATATGTCCCATATAAAAAATTTGCGCAATGAAGCAAAGAAAGATAATAATAGGAATTATAAGTAGTTTTTTCAATCTTTTTTCCTTAAACAAATTTAAGTACTATTTTACAAATTCCTTGCTAAAAAAAGTTTAAATTTTGAAGAAATTAAATTTGCTTACTAAAAAGTAAGCAAATTAATAAGCTTTTTTGTAACACTCTATATCAATTTCTCTTGCTACAGGAATCGCAGGTGCTTGAGTAGGATTAGATGAATATCCAGGATAGTAAAGTTTTACTTCAAGAAAATCTCCTACTTTTAAATCTTTGAATTTTCCGTGTTTATCCATTCCAAAAATCCCACAATTATCCATATCAATTTCAGTATTTGGCAATATCCTTACAGCCATTTGCCCGCCATAGATTGAATCTATAAGTAAAGTTTTATTATTATCATAAACCTCTGCTATAGTACCTTGAAGTTTTACACTATCTGCAAGAAGCATAGAGCCTGTTAAAAGTGCTGATGCGATTAAAATACCTTTTTTCATTTTGTCTCCTTTTTTAAAAGTGATGACATTATAAAATTTTTAAGTGAAGTGAGTGTGAAATTGGATAAAATATAATTTTTTAGATATTTGATTTGAGTTTTTAAAAAATATCAATGAATTTTTAATTAAAAGTAAGTAGAATATCTTAAATAATGTCGAGCTTAATTTTTCAAAGGAATATTAATGTTAAAAAATATATTGATTAGTTTGATTTTATCTTTTTTATTGATCGCGTGTGGCGGTGAGAAAAATAAGAATTCAAGCGAGTTAATTCGTGCACAATCTCAAGGACTTCTAAAAAATCATGAAGCAATTTTTGTTGAATTTAAAGAAGCTATTGTTGATTTTGATGAAATGAGTATTGATGCAAAAATCAATTCTAAAAATTCAAAAATTCTACTTACAAAGGCATCAGACTCTAGATTTTTACTAGATTTAACTTATTTAGAGGCTAATCAAAATTATAAAATAGAATTTATTTATAAAAATATTCCTATTGTTTTAGAATTTCAAACAGGGTGGATAGAAAATTTTACTTATAAAGCTCAATTAGAGCAAGATGAAGAAAAAGCTTATTTGCATTTAAATTATAGCTTTGGAAGCACTTATAATTGGCAATTTGAAGATAAAACACAAGAAGGTTTAAAAATCACTTTAGATGGCAAAGACTTAGCCTTTAGCTTGGGTGAATTTAGTCTTGATACTGATGATATTAAGCTTTTAGATAGACCTCAAGAACTTGTTTTAACTTATGATGAAAAAATCATGGGTTTTAAAGAAGCCAAAGTGCTTCAATTTCAAATTCCTAGCAAATCAAAAAATAATGATTTTAGACTCATTAGTGCAGAAGAAAAAGATCAAATTGCTACTTTAAAATTTTCTAAAGAACTAGCTGAAAATCAAGCCTTTCAAGATTTTATCCAAATATCACCCGAGCTTAATTTTAGAGCGTGGAGTATAGGAAAAGAGTTAAAAATTTCAGCTAATTTTGAGCCAGGAGAAAAGTATAAAGTTAAAATCGCAAAAGGTTTAAAATCAAATCAAGGCTTAATCAATCAAGGTGAAGAAGCAAATATCACCCTACAAAAAGACCTAGATCCAAGTCTTGTTTTTGCAAATGATGGGGTATTTTTGCCTAGTGGGGCAGAATATCAAGTTTATATCAAATCGCGCAATGTTAAAAAGATTCATTTAAAAGTAAGTCAAATTTTTGCAAACAATATAAGTGAGTATTTGCGTTATAAAAATTTGGTGGGTAAAAAAGATGATAGCACTCAAGAAGCGTTTTATTCTTCAGATGGTTTTAATTATGTTGCTAAAAATGTCATTGATAAAAAAATAGAGCTTAAAAATCAAAAAAATACTTGGATAAATACTGCTTTAGACTTAAGTGATTTAAAAGGTAAAACTGGAATTTTTTCAGTGAGTTTAAGTGTTGATGCTAACGATCTTGATTATAAGGGTGAAAATGTATATCGTATTATAAATAAAGCTAGTGTCAGTAAAAATCTTATTTTTTCTAATATCGCTTTAAGTGCTCAAAACCTAAATAAGCAGCTCGTAGTTCACGCAAGAGACTTTAGTAAAAATGAGGCCTTAGAAAATGTAAAAATAGAGCTTGTAAGTAAGCAAAACCAAATTTTGCAAAGCCAAAATACCAATTCTAATGGAGATGTGAAATTTCAAATTCAAGAAGATGATGAAATACTCTATATTTTAGCAAGCAAAGAGAATCAAATCAGTGTTTTAAGATTTAGCAATCCTCTATCCACAGATGGTTATGATGTAGAAGGGGATCAAAATCATGAGATGATAAAGGCGTTTATTTACACAGATCGTGGGGTTTATAGAGCGGGTGATAGTGTGCATTTAAGTGTGGTTGCAAGAGAAAATACAAATCCGCTCAAACACCCTATAAGTTTTACTTTAATTAATCCTAAAAATCAAAAAATCATAGAAAATCAAATTTTAAAAAGTCAAAATGATATTTACTATACGCAAATTCATTTAGATAAAAATGCCATTAATGGACTTTATAGGGCAATTTTTAATATTGCTGGGGTGGAATTTAGTAAAGATATTTTAGTTCAAAGTGTGGTGCCAAATCGCATTAAGGTAGAATTAAATGCTGATGAAAATAGAAGTTTAGATGATGGGAATTTAAACTATGAGCTTTCTTCAAAATATCTTTTTGGAGCCTTAGCTTCAAATTTAAAATATCAAAGTTTTGTATATTTTTCTCCAAAGAATTATCATAATCCTAAATATAAAGATTATATTTTTATTAATCCAAGTTCATTGATTATCAGAGCAAGTGCTGATGATAAGGGAAATTTAGATGAAAAGGGCAGGGTGCAATCAAGTGTTGAAATTCCTGAAAATATTTTAAATTCTCAAGGTTACAATTTTAATGCAAGGATTGTTTCAGAAGTCTTTGAAAAGGGTGGCAGATCTGTAAAAGCTGTTAGGGATGTAAATTTAAATCGTTATGATTATTTTGTGGGAATGAAAGCTTTGACAAATTCTTATGTATCTGAGGGAGAAACGATCGATTTTTATGCCATTGTAAGTGATTTAAAAGAAAATTTAGTTTCAGGCAAAACTTTAGAGTATAGAATTTATCAAAATGATTATTATTGGTGGTGGGATTATGATTCTTATGATGAATTTTTGCGCTCTATTAAGCAAGATCACAATACCAAACTTATTGAAAAAGGGGAGCTTACTAGCTCTAGCGAGCCTATGAAATTTAGCTTTAACACAAGCAATTATTATGGACAAATGTTTATTGATCTTATAGATAAAGAAAGTGGAATAAGCGCAGGGCAAAGTTTTTATGTAAGCTCTTGGGGAGAGCCAAGCTATGCTGATGTGGTGAGTTCTTTAAAAATTAAAAGTGATAAAAACAAATATAAAATAGGACAAAGTGCAAAAATAGAATTTGAAAGTGTTGCAGGAGCTAAAGCACTCATAACTTTAAGTTCTAATTCCAAGATTATTGATCGTTTTGTGATGGATACTCAAGGTGAAAGCACGAGTATAGAATTGGCGATGAAAAAAGAATATGCACCAAATATCTATGTAAGCGTGAGTTTATTTCAAGATTATAATAAAATTGATAATGATCGTGCCCTAAGGCTTTTTGGTGTAATTCCTTTGTATGTAGAAGATGAAAATACAAAGCTTAATTTAGAATTAAAAACTCCTGATAAAATTTTACCTAATAGTGATTTTGAGATAGAAATTCAAAGCAAAGATAAAAGAGCTTTTAATTATACTGTGGCTATTGTAGATGAAGGACTTCTTGATTTAACAGATTTTAAAACCCCTGATATTTGGGAGGGCTTTTACGCAAAAACAGGATTTACTTTAAAAACTTATGATACTTATAGTCAAATTATCCCTAAATTTACCGGAGGCGATAGTGTTTCAAAGATAGGGAATTTAAGAGCAGATAAAAATCGTGATGATAGCGCACAGCGTTTTAAACCTGTAGTGCTTTTTAATGCTCCTGCAAGAAGCGATGAAGCAGGCTTTGCAAAACTTAAATTTAAAATGCCTTCTTATATGGGTTTGGTTCGTGTGATGGTTGTGGCCAATGAAAATGACGCTTATGGTAGCATTTCTAAGGATATGCAAGTAAGTGCACCTCTTGTGTTGCTTGAAACTCTGCCAAGGACTTTAAAAATAGGCGATAATTTCACGCTTTTAACTCAAATTTTTAAAACAGAAAATCGTATTAAAAATGCAACCTTGAGCGTAAGAAGTAAAAATTCTCTTATAAAAATAAGTCCAGATACTCAAGCTATAGACTTTAAAAATGCTACTAATTTAGAAGTGATGATGGATGCAAATGTAAGTGATAATAGGATTGGTAAAGAGCTTTTAGAATTTGAATTAAAAAGTGAAAATTATACTTATAAAAATGAAATTGAAATCGATATCAAACCTATCAATGCTTATACATATGAAAATAATACTAGTTTGATTAAAGCAGGAGAAAGTAAAGAATTTATTATAAAAGATTATATTTTAGGGACTACAAATGCAACTTTAAAGCTTTCGCCTACACCTATTTTAGATATGGATAAAAGAATTAACTATCTGTTAAATTATCCTTATGGCTGTATAGAACAAACTACCTCAGCAGTTTTGCCACAACTTTTTTTAGATAAATTTAGCACGGAATTTGACAAGCAAAAAGCGATTAATAATATCAATGCAGCCATCGAGCGTTATGCCAATTTTCAAACCGCTGATGGAGGATTTGCTTATTGGCAAGGAGGAGATGAAAGCAATGCTTGGGGAAGTAATTATGCGGGAATGTTTTTGATTTTAGCTAAGCAAAATGGGTATTTTGTGCCTGATTCCATGTATGAAAGATGGTTAAAATATGAGCAAAATTTTGTTCAAAAAAGTATATATCATGATTATATGATGGATATAAAAGCAAATTCATTATATCTTTTGGCTATGGCAAAAAAACCTAATATCAGCGAGATGAATTTGCTTTATGATAGTTTAAATACGCTAAGCACTGAAGCTAAGTGGCAATTGGCTGCAGCATATAAACTTGCAGGTGTTGAAGATACTGCAAAACAGATTGCAAGCAAGATTTCTATAGAGCCTGATTCTAAATATTCTTCTTATACTTATGGTTCTTTAATAAGAGATGAGGCTATTATCGCAAATGCTTATAAACAAATTTATGGCACTAATAATGAAGAATTACTTCAAAAAATCAGCGATACCTTACTTTCAAAGGATTATTTATCCACACAAAGTACAGGCTATGCTTTATATGCTTTAGCCATGGGTGCAAATTTAGAAAATATGAATGAAAATTTTATGGATGCGACTTTAAAAATAGGTGATCAAGTACATACTATCGATCAAAACCAAATGCAAATTTTTTCTTTCAATAATGAAAAAGCTATTATAAATGCGAATAAAGACATATTTGTAAGTTTTGGAGTAGAGGGGGTAAAAGCGGGTGAAAATTCAGCTTTTAGCAATAAAATCAGTTTAGATCGTGCTTTTTATGATGAAAAGGGTAATAAAATCAGTCCTAGCGAGATTGGTTCTGGACAAACCTTTTATATGAGAATTTCAGCGAGCTTAAATGAGGGTGCAAATTATGTTTCTAATATCGCTTTAACACAAATTTTACCAAGCGGTTGGGAAGTGAGCAATACGCTTTTAGATGATAACACTCCAAGTTTTATTAAAAATTCAAGCTATGATTTTATTGATGTTAGGGATGATAAAATCATGTGGTTTTTTAGTTTAAATAAAAATCGCACGCATCATTTTTATATAAAACTTAATGCCATAACTCCAGGAAGTTATACTTTAAGTGGTGCTTATGTAGAAGCGATGTATGATGATACTTATAGAGCTTTAAGTGAAAGTGAAAAAGTAGTTGTGAAACGCTAAATAAAACATGAAAAATGCTTTAAAAATTTTTAGCTTTTTGCTACTTTTTTTTCTTGCTTATGTTTTTTATGTATATTTTTCTTTTGATAAAAATACCTTACTGGATGATTTTAAAAGCCGTTATAGTAAGATTTTATACGATAAAAATGGCGAAATTTTAAGTGTTTTTTTAAATGATGAAGAGCAATGGCATATCAAGAGCACTGATATTCCCAAGCGTTTGAAAGTCTCTGTGATTAATTATGAAGATAGGAAATTTTATTCTCATTTTGGAGTAGATTTTTTAGCTTTAATGCGGGCTTTTGTAAATAATTTTAATTCTACTCAAAGAAGTGGTGCAAGTACTATTAGTATGCAAACGATTAAGCTTTGGGATAAAAAAGATAGAACTTATTTTAATAAATTCAATGAAATTATACAAAGCTTAGCTTTGGAAAATGCCTTCAGTAAGGATGAAATTTTAAAGCTTTATTTAAGCAATGCTCCTTATGGCGGGAATTTAATCGGTTATGAAGCTGCTATTTTATTTTATTTTGATAAAAATCCTAAAGATTTAACTTGGGCTCAAGCTGCTTTGCTTGCGATTTTACCCAATCAACCAGGACTTATTAATTTAGAAAAAAATAAAACGAAACTTTTAGATAAACGCAACAAACTTTTAGCAAAACTTTATGAAAGAAAGTTAATCAACAAAGATATTTACGAACTTTCTTTAAAAGAGCCCTTGCCAAATTTTAAGCCTCGCAAAAATATTGCACCCCATCTTGCTTTAAGACTTTTAAGTGATGATAATAAAGAAATTTTTTCAAGCATAGATAAAAAAATTCAACTTAAAATCGAAAAAAAGGCTAAAGAATTTTCTTATACTTTGCAACAAAAAGGCATACAAAATTTAGCCATTATTTTAGCCGATACTAAAACACGCAAAGTTTTAGCTTATGTGGGTTCGCAAGATTTTTATGATATGGCAAATTTAGGACAAATTAATGGAAATATTGCCAAGCGCAGTGTGGGTTCTACTTTAAAACCCTTTTTGTATGCTTTAAGTATTGATGAAGGCATTATCGCACCGGATTCAATTTTGCTTGATGTTCCAACCTTTTTTTCTAATTTCAATCCCCAAAATGCAAATAAAAAATATTATGGGATAATCAGTGCAAAAGAAGCTTTACAAAGATCTTTAAATGTTCCTTTTGTATCGCTTTTGCAAGATTATGGTTATGAAAAATTTTTTTATAAATTAAAAGCTTTTTTAAATTTTGAAGATGAGAATTACAAGCGATATGGGCTTTCGCTTATTTTAGGAACTAAAGAATTGAGTCTTGAGGATCTTATAAAACTTTATTTGGGTTTGGCAAATTATGGAGAGCTTGCCAATCTTTCTTTTATAAGAGATGAAAATTTAAGCGGAGTAGCAAGAATGTTTTCTAAGGGTAGTGCGTATTTAACCTTAGAAGCAATGAAAGAACTTCAAAGAGTGGGTTTAGAAAATTACAATAAAGAAAAAATTATTTCTTGGAAGACGGGCACAAGTTATGGTAGAAAAGATGCTTGGGCCATGGGCGCAACTCCAAAATATACCTTAGGAGTTTGGGTAGGAAATTTTAGCGGTGAAGCTAATGCAAATTTATATGGCGTGAGTATAGCAGGAGATTTGCTTTTTGAGATTTTAGGACTTTTAGATGAGGTAGATTTGGAATTTGCGCCGCCTGATGATTTGATGACAATCAAGTTAGATAGTATCAGTAAATATAGATATGATGAGGATTTAAATACAAGTTATATTAATGTTTTATATCCTAAAGGGGCAAATATTTTAAGAACTTCCCCTTTTTTGAAAAAAGTTTATGAGTATCAAGGTAGGGAGCTTGATTCTAAGGATATTCATTTTAAAGATGCAAAAGCATTGATAAAGCTTGATTTTCCTGCTTATGCACTCCATTTCTTTCAGCAAAGAAATTTTAAATTTTCAAATAAAAAGGGTGTTAAGATTATCTATCCTAAAGATAATTTAAAACTTATTTTAGCCAAAGATTTAAATGGAATGAAAGGTCTTGTGGCAAAAGTAGCTAATTTAAATAATGAAAAGCTTTTTTGGTATTTAAATCAAAAACTTATTTATGAGGGAGATGAAAATACGCAAAATTTAAATTTAAAAGAAGGCAAATATCAGCTTTTTATTATTTCTCAAAGCGGTGAGCAAGATACGGTTTGGTTTGAAATTAAATAATTTTTTTGCAAATTTTAAAAATTTATAAAAATATAAGAGTTTTTTTGTATTATTTTTAAAATTTATCATCATAGGAATTTATGATGAAATGATTGGAGGGAATATGCAAAAAACATACTCTTTACCCGAACTCACCTTGCGCGGTTTGCTTTTGGGAAGTATTTTAACTATTATTTTTACAGCTTCAAATGTATATTTAGGACTTAAAGTAGGACTTACTTTTTCATCATCAATTCCAGCTGTGGTCATCTCCATGGCGGTTTTGAGTCTTTTTAAGACTTCAAATATTTTAGAAAATAATATGGTTCAAACTCAAGCTTCAGCAGCAGGAACTTTATCATCAGTTATTTTTGTTATCCCAGGGCTTTTTATGTGTGGGTATTGGAGTGAATTTCCACTTTGGCAAACTTTTATGATATGTCTTTGTGGTGGCGGACTTGGAGTGCTTTTTACTATACCATTAAGAAGGGCTATGGTGGTTGAAAGCAAGCTTGCTTATCCTGAAGGTAGAGCTGCAGCTGAAATTTTAAAAGTAGCCAATAAAGATCAGAGTAGTAAAAAAGGAAAACAAGGCATTAAAGAAATAGCATTAGGCTCTTTTATAGCTGCTATTTTTAGTTTGTTAAGCAATGGTTTCAAGCTCGCTGCAAGTGAGAGTAATTTTGCTTTTATTTGGAATAAAATGGCTTTTGGTTTTTCTATGGGATATTCTTTGGCACTTTTAGGGGCAGGTTATTTAGTTGGTTTAGCAGGTGCTATAGCTCTTTTTGTAGGTATGTTTTTAGCTTGGGGCATTTTTACTCCCTATCTTTCAAATTTTGAATTCGATAGTGCAAAAAATGCCGTAGATTTAGCTTCTAGTGTATGGAGTTCTAAAGTAAGGCTTATAGGAACAGGAGCTATTGCTATAGCAGCGCTTTGGACTTTAATAGAACTTTTAAAACCCGTTATTGAAGGTATTAAAGAAATTGTTAAAAATGTTAAAATTACTAATCAAGAAAAAAATGAAAGAACAAATATAGACCTTTCTTTAAAAAGTATTTTTATACTTTTTGTTTTAATGGTTGTGGGTTTATTTATTACTTTTTATAGTTTTGTTGAAGATGCTAACTTAAGTATTTATTATCAAATGCTATTTTCATTTGTTGGAACTTTAGTTTCTGTTTTAATAGGTTTTTTTGTTGCAGCAGCTTGCGGATATATGGCAGGACTTGTAGGATCTTCTTCTAGTCCTATTTCTGGAATCGGACTTATTGGTGTTATTATTTCTTCTATTGTTTTTTTGGTTTTAGGTGTGGAACTTTTTCAAGATCCTATGCTTTCTAAATTTGCAGTAGCATTAGCTATTTTTACTACTAGTGTTATTTTAGCTACAGCTGCTATTTCGAATGATAATTTACAAGATTTAAAGACAGGACATTTAGTCGGAGCTACTCCTTGGAAACAACAAGTTGCTTTGCTAATAGGTTGTGTTTTTGGTGCTTTGGCTATAGTTCCTGTTTTAAATTTGCTTTATCAAGCTTATGGTTTTGTCGGAGCAATGCCAAGAGAAGGTATGGATGCTTCATCAGCTTTAGCAGCACCGCAAGCAAATTTAATGAGCACTATAGCACAAGGAATTTTTAATCACAATATAGAGTGGAGTTATATAGCATTTGGAGTAGTTGTAGGTATATTTATCATTATTATAGATAAGATACTAAGAAAAAATGGCAATTTATCCTTACCACCTTTGGCTGTGGGTATTGGTATTTATTTGCCACCATCTGTAAATATCCCTTTGGTAATTGGTGGAATTTTAAAATATTTTGTGATGAGATATTTAGCAAACAAATATCAAAATAATTCTCACAAAAATGAAAAAATAGCAACCCATGAACAAAAAGGGACTTTATTTGCCTCAGGACTCATCGTAGGGGAAAGTATTTTTGGCGTTATTATAGCTGCAATTACTGTTTTTTCTGTTAGCATGGGCGGAAGTGAAAGTCCTTTGAAATTAAGCTTTTTAAATATACACAATAATGAATTATTAGGTTTGATATTTTTCATAGGAGTCATACTTTATTTTATCAAGCGTATTGTTAAAATTCATTAGAATTTAAAACATTCATAAAGAAGAATTTTAAATTTTTTATAAAATTCTTCTTAGTTTATTTATCTTGTAACTTTATTTTTAATATCTTGATCCAAAGTATAAAATGCTCCAATAGTAAAAAATTGTATTCTTACCCAAGCCAGTAAAATGAGAAATAAAACTCAAAATTAATCAGCTTTTTCATACAAATAGTTTATTTTTATCGTCTGCTTTAAGAAATTGTTTTTATATTTTTGTCGTGTTTAAAAAAAGTTTGTAGAATTCTTTTTTTATTTTAAGGAAAAATATGGATAATTTACATGCTTTAATACTAGGAATCATTGAGGGTTTGACTGAATTTTTACCCATTTCTTCTACAGGACATATGATTTTAGGGACGACTATTTTAGGTATTGATATTAATGAATTTTGGAAAAGTTTTTTAATCATTATACAACTAGGATCGATTTTAGCAGTGCTTTTTGTGTTTTGGCGTAAGCTTTTTAAAGGACTTGATATTTGGTTTAAACTTGCAGTTGGTTTTTTTCCTACAGGGCTTATAGGATTTGTGCTTTATAAGTATTTAAAAGAGCTTTTTAATGGCTATGTAGTAGTTGTGATGCTTATTTTAGGTGGTATTGTTTTTATTGTTATTGAATTAGCTCATAAAAATAAAGAATACAAAACCAATTCTTTAGAAAAAGTGAGTTTTTTACAAGCTTTTTGCATAGGTATTATCCAATCTCTAGCAATGATTCCAGGTACTTCAAGAAGTGGAGCAAGTATTATAGGCGGACTTTTATTAGGACTTAACCGCAAAACAGCAGCTGAATTTAGCTTTTTGCTTGCTATCCCTACGATGATAGTTGCAACTGCTTATAGTATTTACAAAGAACCTGAACTTCTTAGCAACGCTAATGCTTTAATCCCTTTAAGTATAGGCTTTGTTACAGCTTTTGTGGTAGCGGTTTTTGTGATTAAATTCTTTTTAAAATTCATTTCAAAATTTGATTTTATTCCTTTTGGAATTTATAGGATAGTGTTGGGAATTTTATTTTTTTATTTGTATTATAGCGGAATTTTAAATTCTGGGAGTGAGTTTAAGTTATAAACAAATATTAAATTTATTCTAAGATTTTTTTAAAAATAAGCTGAATTTCAAAAAAAATTAAGTCTTAGAAAGCTAAAATTAGAACTTTATAAACACTCACAGAGTCAGTGAGCAAAATAAGGTTAAAAGTTATGGAAAAAGAAGTTATTGCATACTTAGATGATGAAAAAATAGTTGATTCTCAAAGTAAGAATTCTACTGATTTAAAAGAAATTTATTTTGATAATTCTAAAGAAAGTTTAGAAGTAATCCGTCATTCTTGTGCGCACTTAATGGCACAGGCGATTAAGAGTTTGTATCCTGAGGCTAAATTTTTCGTTGGTCCTGTGATAGAGGATGGTTTTTATTATGATTTTCGTGTGAATTCTAAAATCGGCGAAGAAGATTTAGCAAAAATTGAAAAAAAGATGAAAGAATTAGCCGAAGCCAAACAAGAAATCGAAAAATATGAAATCACAAAAAACGAAGCTATTGCTAAATTTAAAGACGATGATTTAAAACAAGAAGTTTTACTCCGTATTCCTGATGGAAAAGTAAGTATTTATAAACAAGGAGAATTTGAGGATCTTTGTCGTGGTCCTCATGTGCCTAATACCAAATTTTTACGCAACTTCTCACTTACACGCGTCGCGGGAGCTTATCTTGGTGGCGATGAAAAAAGAGAAATGCTTACGCGTATTTATGGTACTGCTTTTGCAGATAAAGAGAGTTTAAAAGAGCATTTAAGAATCATAGAAGAAGCTAAAAAACGCGATCATAGAAAATTAGGAACCGAACTTAAACTCTTTACTTTTGATGATGAGATAGGAGGTGGACTTCCTATTTGGTTAAGCAATGGTGCAAGACTTAGATCTAAACTTGAACATATGCTTTATAAAATTCATCGCTTGCGTGGTTATGAGCCTGTGCGTGGGCCTGAACTTTTAAAAGCAGATGCATGGAAAATCAGCGGGCATTATGCAAACTATAAAGAAAATATGTATTTTACACAAATTGATGAACAAGAATATGGCATTAAGCCTATGAACTGTGTGGGACATATTAAAATTTATCAAAGTGATGTAAGAAGTTATCGTGATTTGCCTTTGAAATTTTTTGAATACGGCGTGGTACATCGTCATGAAAAAAGTGGGGTTTTGCATGGACTTTTTAGAGTGAGAGAATTCACTCAAGATGATGCACATATTTTTTGTATGCCAAGTCAGATTAAAGAGCAGGTTTTAGAAATTTTAGCTTTTGTGGATAATTTGATGAAATTATTTGATTTTAGCTATGAAATGGAAATTTCAACTAAACCTGAAAAAGCCATAGGTGATGATGAAATTTGGGACACAGCTACTAAAGCTTTAAAAGAAGCCTTAGATGAACAAGGCTTAAAATATGGCATTGATGAGGGTGGAGGTGCTTTTTATGGGCCAAAAATCGATATTAAAATCACTGACGCTTTAAAAAGAAAATGGCAGTGTGGTACCATACAAGTAGATTTTAATCTTCCTGAACGCTTTAAGCTAGAATACACAGATAGTAACAATGAGAAAAAGCAGCCTGTAATGTTGCATCGTGCGATTTTGGGTTCTTTTGAAAGATTTATAGGAATTTTAACTGAACATTGCGCAGGGGAGTTTCCATTTTTTATCGCACCAACCGCAGTGGGTATAGTGCCGATTTCTGATTCTCATATTGCTTATGCGAAAGAAATTCAAAGAGCCTTGCTAGAATTAAATATCGATAGCGAAGTATATGAGAAAAATGAGAGCTTAAGTAAGAAAATTCGCACTGCTGAAAAACAAAAATTACCTATGATTTTAGTTTTGGGCGATGAAGAGGTGGCAAAGCGAAGCGTTGCTTTAAGAGATAGAAGAGCTAAGGAGCAAAAAAATCTTAGCTTGGAAGAATTTATTAAATTAGTTAAGGAGAAAATGAGTGAGGTACATTTTTGAGTAAAGAAAAAGAAGTATTGCTCAACGAAGAAATTAGAGCGGACGAAATCAGATGTATAGGTGATGATGGCAAAGCATATGGCATTATCAGCAGTGATGAAGCTTTAGAGATTGCAAATCGTTTAGGACTTGATCTTGTAATGATAGCTGCAGATGCAAAGCCACCTGTTTGTAAGATTATGGATTATGGAAAATTCCGTTATCAGCAAGAAAAAAAGCAAAAAGAAGCAAAGAAAAAACAAAAAGTAATCGATATTAAAGAGATTAAACTTTCTGTGAAAATTGCTCAAAATGATATAAATTACAAAGTAAAACATGCTTTAGAATTTTTAGAACAAGGTAAGCATGTGAGATTTCGTGTGTTCTTAAAAGGGCGTGAAATGGCGACTCCTGAAGCAGGTGTAGCTTTGCTTGAAAAAATTTGGACTATGATAGAGAATGATGCTAATCGTGATAAAGAGCCAAATTTTGAAGGACGCTATGTTAATATGCTTGTAACTCCAAAAAAAGCTTAATCTGTTTTTACAGATAAGCTTTTTAAAGGTTTAAAAATTTTGAAGGAAAATCCCTCTTTTTTAAAAGAACAAATCATTACTTATTTAGGCAATAAAAGAGCACTTTTAGGATTTTTAAATAAGGGCTTTAAGGTAGCTAAAAAAGAACTTGGTAAAGATAAATTTAGTTTTTGTGATATATTTAGTGGCTCAGGTGTTGTAAGTCGTTTTGCAAAAGCACACTCAAATTATATTTTAGCCAATGATTTAGAAAATTATTCCAAACTTATCAACAAATGTTATCTTTCTAATAAAGATAAAAATTTAACCGAGCTTTTAAAACATTATCATAAAATTTTAACCCAAAATTTAGAATTTCAAGCAGGTTTTATAAGTGAACTCTATGCTCCAAAGAATGAGGTTTGCATCCAAAAAGATGAACGCGTTTTTTATACTCTTAAAAATGCTTTATATCTTGATACTTTAAGACAAAAAATCGAAAAGGAAATTCCTGAAGAGTTAAAGCATTTTTTTATAGCGCCTTTAATCTATGAAGCAAGTGTGCATTCAAATACTAGTGGAGTTTTTAAGGGTTTTTATAAGGGTAGAGATGGAGTGGGTAAATTTGGTGGAGAGGCGCAAAATGCCTTAAAGCGTATCAAAGGTGATATCGAGCTTAAAATGCCTATTTTTTCAAATTTTTCTTGTGAATTTGAAGTGGTGCAAAAGGATGCTAACTTACTTGCAAAAGAGCTTGAAAATATCGATGTGGCTTATCTTGATCCTCCTTATAATCAACACCCTTATAGTTCGAATTATTTTATGCTTAATTTAATCGCAAATTATCAAAGGCCTGATGAAATTTCAAAGATTTCTGGTATACCAAGAGATTGGAACCGAAGTATTTTTAATAAAGAAAAACAAGCAGAAGATGCTTTGTTTGAGCTTATCAATGATTTAAAAGCCAAAATCATTTTGCTTTCTTATAATTGTGAGGGTTTTGTAAAGAAAGAAAAATTTCTAAAGCGTTTGCAAAGCTTAGGTAAATGTCAAATTTTAGAGCAAAAATACCCGACCTTTAGAGCCTCTCGCAATCTTAAAAATCGTTCCATTCATATACACGAACAATTATACATACTTAAAAAAAATATTTAATTTATTAATCCATCAAAAGGCATTAAAATCTAGTAGCAAATCTTAGCGTCCATTGTCTTTGTATACAAAAAGCTTCGTGATAATTTTTGAGATATATGAGTATTTTTGTAAGAGTCTATCAAATTTTATAAACCCATAAGTGTTATTTTAAGCATTTTTTGTCTATAATTAAGCCATTTGAAATTCAGTAAGGACTAGGAATGAGATTAAAAGTAGGAATTTTGGGAGCAAGCGGATATGCAGGTAATGAGCTTGTGCGTATCTTACTGAATCATCCTAAAGTAGAAATTTCCTATATAGGTTCTAGTTCAAGTGTGGGGCAAAGCTATATGAAGCTTTATCCCAACACGCCTTTAAATTTAAATTTTGAAGATAAAAATTTAGATGAACTTGAACTTGATGTCTTATTTACCGCTACTCCGCATGAATTTAGTGCTAAACTTTTTAGCGAGTCTTTATTAAAAAAGATGAAAATCATAGATTTAAGCGCTGATTTTCGTCTTAAAAATCCTAAAGATTATGAGCTTTGGTATAAATTTACTCATCCTAATCAAGAGCTTTTAAAAAATGCAGTTTATGGACTTTGTGAGCTTTATCAAGAAGAGATAAAAAATGCAAATTTAATCGCAAATCCTGGTTGCTACACTACTTGCTCTATACTTAGTCTTTATCCGCTTTTTAAAGAAAAGATGATTGATTTAAATTCGGTGATTATCGATGCAAAAAGTGGAGTCAGCGGCGCAGGAAGAAGTGCAAAAGTAGAAAATCTTTTTTGTGAGGTAAATGAAAATATCAAGGCTTATGGATTAGCTTCACACCGCCATACCCCTGAAATCGAAGAGCATTTAAGCTATGCAGCAGGAGAGAAAATCACTTTACAATTTGCCCCTCATCTAGTACCTATGCAAAGGGGAATTTTAACTACTGCTTATGCAAATTTAAAACATTCTGTAAGTGAAAAAGAAATTCGTGAAATTTATCAAAAATATTATCAAGACAGGAAATTCATAAGGCTTTTACCACCGCAGTCGTTTCCGCAGACTCGGTGGGTTAAATCAAGCAATTTTGCGGATATAAATTTCAGCATCGATGAACGCACAAATCGTATTATTGTTTTAGGTGCTATTGATAATTTAATCAAAGGTGCAGCAGGACAAGCTGTTCAAAATATGAATTTAATGTTTGATTTTGATGAAGATGAAGGACTTAAATTCTTTGCAAATTTGTAAAGGATAAAAATTGCAAGTTAGAGCAATGCAAAAAAGTGATTATGAAGGAGTTTACAAGCTTTGGTGTGATATCAAAGGTTTTGGAATTCGATCGATTGATGATAGTAAAGAAAATATAGAAAAATTTTTAGATAGAAACCCAAACCTTAGCGCAGTAGCTGTGATTGATCAAGAAATTGTTGGAAGTATACTTTGTGGGCATGATGGTCGCACAGGAGGTTTTTATCATGTGTGCGTGCATAAAGATCACAGAAAAAAGGGTATAGCCCATGAAATGACAAAATTTTGCCTTGAGGCATTAAAATCTGAGAAGATTAACAAGATCGCATTGATAGCCTTTAAGAGCAATGATTTGGGTAATGAGTTTTGGAAGCATTATGGTTTTACCTTAAGAGAAGATGCGAATTATTATGATTTATCGCTCAATTCTCACAATCAAACTAGTTTTAATGTTTGAGGGTAAATCATGCAAAAATATTTAGAAAAAGCAAATGTCTTAATCGAAGCTTTGCCTTATATACGCAAATTCAGCTCAAAAATTATACTTATAAAATACGGCGGCTCAGCTATGGAAAATGAGGAGCTTAAACATTGTGTGATGCAAGATATAGCTCTTTTAAAGCTTGTAGGCTTAAAGCCTATTATCGTTCATGGTGGGGGTAAAGATATCTCCAAAATGTGTGAAAAATTAGGCGTAAAAAGTGAGTTTAATAACGGACTTAGGGTGAGTGATCAAGCCACAGCAGAAGTAGCAAGTATGGTGCTAAATTATATCAATAAAAATTTAGTTCACAGCTTGCAAAATTTAGGTGTTAAAGCTATAGGGCTTTGTGGCAAGGATGGGGGACTTTTAGAATGCGTGCAAAAGGATGAGAATTTAGGTTTTGTAGGCGAGATACAAAAGGTAAATTCAAGTGTTTTGCAAGATCTCTTAGAAAAAGATTTTTTACCCATCATAGCTCCTATTGGAATGGATGAAAATTTCAATACTTACAATATCAATGCCGATGATGCAGCTTGTGCTATTGCCAAAGCTTTAAAGGCGGAAAAACTTGCTTTCTTAACCGATACTGCAGGACTTTATGAGAATTTTGAAGATAAAAATTCTTTAATTTCTAAAATTTCTATAACCCAAGCAAAAGCCTTGGTTGACAAAATTCAAGGCGGTATGCATGTAAAATTAAAATCTTGTATAGATGCTTGTGAAAGTGGAGTTAAGAAAGTGCATATTTTAGATGGACGCGTGAAGCATTCTTTGTTGCTTGAATTTTTTACCGATGAGGGTATTGGGACTTTAGTGGGTTAAAGGATGAAAATGAATTATAAAGAGCAAAGTCATATTATCCCTACTTATAAGCGTTTTGATATAGTTTTAGAAAGCGGAGAAGGGGTTTACCTTTTAGATGATAAGGGTAAAAAATATCTTGATTTTTCAAGTGGTATAGGTGTATGTACTTTAGGATATAACCATGCTGAATTTAATGCTAAGATTAAAGCCCAAGTTGATAAACTTTTACATACTAGCAATTTATATTATAATGAAAACATAGCCCAAGCAGCCAAGCATTTAGCTAAAGCGAGTGGCTTAGAGCGTGTATTTTTCACAAATTCAGGAGCAGAAAGTATAGAAGGAGCGATGAAGGTCGCTAGAAAATATGCTTTTAATAAAGGTATCAAGGGTGGAAATTTCATAGCCTTTAAACATTCTTTTCATGGAAGAACACTAGGAGCTTTATCTTTAACCGCTAATGAAAAATACCAAAAACCATTCAAGCCTTTAATTTCAGGTGTTAAATTTGCAAAGTATAATGATTTTTCAAGCGTAGAACGCTTAGTCAATGAAAAAACTTGTGCTATTATCTTAGAAAGTGTGCAAGGAGAAGGTGGTGTCAATCCTGCTCAAAAAGATTTTTACAAGGCTTTAAGAAAGCTTTGCGATGAAAAAGATATATTGTTAATCGCTGATGAAATTCAATGCGGCATGGGGCGAAGTGGTAAATTTTTTGCTTACGAGCATTCAGGAATTTTACCTGATGTAATGACTTCTGCTAAAGCTTTGGGATGTGGGCTTAGTGTCGGAGCTTTTGTAGTGAGCGAAAAAGTAGCACAAAAATCCTTAGAAGCAGGCGATCATGGAAGTACTTATGGAGGAAATCCTTTAGTTTGTGCAGGTGTTAATGCGGTTTTTGAAATTTTTAAGAAAGAAAAAATTTTAGAAAATGTTTCTAAACTTACGCCTTATTTAGAGCAAAGTTTGGAAAATCTTATCAAAGAATTCAGGTTTTGTAAAAAAAGAAAAGGTTTGGGTTTTATGCAAGGGCTTAGTCTTGATAAAAGTGTAAAAGTAGCTGAGGTGATTAAAAAATGTCAAGAAAATTCTCTTTTGCTTATCAGTTGTGGGGAGAATGATTTGAGATTTTTACCCCCTTTGATCATAGAAAAAAGCCATATAGATGAAATGAGCGAGAAGCTAAGAAAGGTTTTTAAAAGTTTTGAATAAATTTTTTATTGATAAAAATTTATTCTTTTCCATCTACTATGGGTACAAAAAGACATTCTTCTAGAATTTCTTTTTGTAAATGAGTGCCATTTTTGGTTATGCGTGTGATAAATTGTTTGCCATTGTGCAAAATAGGGGCTACAAGTATGCCCCCATCACTTAGCTGATCGAGTAAAATTTCAGGAAGTTGTGTCGTATAAGCAGAGAATAAAATTCTATCATAAGGCGCATAATTTTTCCATCCATTTTGTCCATCTTCAAATTTAACATTAATATTAAAAAGCTCGAGTTCTCTAAAGGTTTGTGCTGCTTTTTTGGCTAAATTTTCTATGCGTTCTATGGTAAAAACACGCCTTATAACCTTGCTTAAAATCGCTGCTTGATAACCACTTCCACAGCCTATTTCTAAGACACTGTCCGCATCTTTAAAATTTAAAGCCATAGTCATTTTAGCCACGGTTAAAGGAGAGCTGATCCATTGAGAATTAGCTAAAGGTAAAGCATCAAGACGATAAGCATGGGCTTTAAGCGGGGAAAAAATTTCGCGTGGAATTTGACAAAAAGCATTAAAAAGTTCTTCGTTGATGAATATTTTTTGTGCGATTTCTTCGGCCATACTTTGACATCGTTTTTGCTCAAATGCGTTCATTTTTTCTCCTCGTAAATGGCAAATTGTAACGAATAAAGTTTCAAAATTTGATTAAAAACTAAAAAATTTGTTTTTCTTATTGATATTTTGGTTATACTAAAAATAAAAAAGGATGAAAATGCTTATTCGATTTAAAGATAAATTTCCAAATTTGGGTCAAAATGTCTTTGTTGCAGAGGGTGCTAAGATTATAGGAGAAGTAGAGATAGGTGATGAAAGCAGTGTGTGGTTTAATTGTGTTCTAAGAGGCGATGTTAATTTTATTAAAATCGGTAAAAGAACAAATATACAAGATTTAACCACTATCCATGTGTGGCATAGAGAATTTAATAAAGATGGAAGTTTAAAAGATGCAGGCTTTCCTACTTGCATAGGAGATGATGTTACTATAGGGCATAATTGCGTGATCCATGCTTGCAAGATCGGCTCTCGTGTGCTTGTGGGGATGAATGCAGTGATTATGGATGATGCAGCTATAGGAGATGATAGTATAGTGGGTGCAGGTAGTGTGGTAACCAAAGGCAAGAAATTTCCACCCAAATCACTCATACTTGGAAACCCTGCAAAACTTATACGCGAACTAAGCGATGAAGAAGTGGCATTTTTAAAACAATCTGCTTTAAATTATGTTGAATTTAAAAATGATTTTTTGGATTGATTTAAAATTTTAACAACGCTGTTTTTATGAAAAAGCTCAAATTTATCCATTTTAAATAGACAAATGGAGCATTTGAGCTATATCGACAAAATTTCATAGAGTTGTGTTTGTAAAATTTTGTCTTAGCTTTGTTAAATCTTTTGAAAGTTTGATTTTATATTTTTCTTTGTTGTTAAAATTAAGAAATTTCTCATCCAGCTTTGAAATTTGACTTTTTGCATATAGGGCAATTTCTTCTACATTTTTTTGTTTATTAAGAATTTTACCCTCTTTAAAAACACATTTTAAAAGTTCTTTTCTTTCTAAATTTTCATCAAGTTTAGGTAATTTTTCATTATAAATATAAAGCTCATCAAAAAGCATTTTTTGAGTGTTTTTGTCATAAATTCTAAAAAGTTTTTTAAAATGCGGTAGGGTTATTTTTTGTTTGTCTTCGCTGATTTTAATTTTAGGCGTGATGAGTTTATCTTCTTCTATGGCAACGAGTTTATAAACACAGCCAAAAATAGGATCACTTGAAGCAGTGATGAGTTTTTCGCCTACCCCAAAAGCATCAATAGGTGCATCATTTTTAAGCAGTTTGTTTATGCTTTTTTCATCTAAAGAATTTGAAACGATGATTTTGCATTCTTTTAAATCATTTTTATCCAAGATAGTACGAATTTCTTTGCTAAGTATTTCTAAATTTCCAGAATCAATACGCACACCGCATTGTTTGATTTTAAATTTTTTAAATGCTTTGACCGCGTTTTCTAGCCCTTGTTTGTAATTATAAGTATCGATGAGTAAGGTAGGATTTTGAGGATAAAGTTCTAAATAATGACAAAAAGCACTCAATTCATCATCAAACATTTGCACCCAAGAATGCGCCATAGTTCCACTTGTCATAATGCTATAATTTTTCCCTGCAAGTGTGCAAGAGCTAGCTTTGCAACCTCCTATTATGGCCGCTCTTGCCCCTTTGAGTGCCGCCTCGCTTCCATGAGCTCTTCGCGTGCCAAATTCAAGCACGCTAAGATTTTTAGCTGCTCTTACGATACGATTGGCTTTTGTGGCAATTAGGCTTTGATGATTGATACTTAAAAGTAAGAAGCTTTCAAGAATTTGTGCTTCAATAGCATTGGCTTTGATGATCATCAAGGGTTCGTTAGGAAAGATGATTTCGCCTTCTTGCATGGCATAAATTTCGCCCTTAAATTTAAAATTTTTCAAATATCTTAAAAATTCTTCTTTAAATATCCCTTGAGAGTGCAAATAGGCTATATCATCTTCATCAAAATGCAAACAAGATACAAAGTCTAAAATATCCTCAAGTCCTGCAAATATAGCAAAAGAGCCGTGATCGGGAATTTTTCTAAAAAATATATCAAAATAAGCTGTTTTGTTTTCAAAACCATTTAGAAAATAACCTTGCATCATGGTTAATTCATAAAAATCACAAAGCAAGGTGTTATTTGGTTTTGTATAAGAATCTTTTTTCATAAAAGTTAATTTCCAAGAAATTTAAAAATCATCAAAGCTTATACTACCTTTAGAATAGTTTGTGACCTTACTTTCAAAGAAATTGCTTTTTTGATCATTAAATTTAGAAAAATCATCTACCCATTTGATAGGGTGTTTTGCATTGTAAATTTTATCAAGATTGATAGCAACAAGTCTTTGATCTACAAGATAGTGGATGTATTCTTCTATAATATCGTCTGTAAAACCCATGATTTGATTTTGAGTGATGTATTTGCCCCATTTGATTTCTAAATCGCCCGCTTTTTTAAACATATCATAAATTTTGTTGATATTGTTTTCATTAAACAAATCAGGTCTTTCTTTACGAACTGAATTGATCATATTTTGAAAGAGTAAAAGATGAGTGATTTCATCTCTTTGAATGAAACGAATCATTTGAGCAGAACCAAGCATTTTACCTGCTCTTGCAAGCGCGTAAATCGCAGTAAATCCACTATAAAAATATACTCCTTCTAAAATTTGATTTGCTACCATGGCCAAAAGAAGTTTATTATCATCTACATCGCCCGCTAATTCTTCATAGATACTTGAAATAAAATCATTTTTTTCGCGCAAGGTTTCATCGTGCTTTTCCATTTCATAGATTAAATCCGTATTATCGCAAATGGCTTCAACCATTACTGCATAAGATTTTGAATGGTTAGCTTCTTCATAAGCTTGGCGTGCTAAAACCGCATTGATTTCAGGAGCAGTGATGTAAGGATTGATATTATCAGCTAGATTGTTGGTTTGAAAGCTATCCATAGAAATGAGCTGAGACCAAACAAGATCATACATTCTTTTTTCACCTGCAGTTAAATTACAGCGATAATCTAATGCATCTTTAGTCGTATCTACTTCTTTTGGAAACCAAGTGTTTGCTTCCATTAAATCCCATAATTTTAAAGCCCAAGTGTATTTTGCTTTTGTAAAATTTAAGATTCCATGAGGATTTCCGCTAAAAACTTTACGATCTGTTAATGTTTCATTTGAGCCTGGATTATAAATTCTTTTTCTTTGCATTTTTTACCTTTCTTTCATATCTTTGTGACTATGCAAGTTTGGGTTAGAATATCATGTAAATTTAGTTTATCTTTTCTTAAAAAGCTTATAAATAAACCAAAAATCAACCCAAAACTTATAATAAATATAATATATCTTAATAAAATTCTAAAAAAAGTTATTTTCTTACCCGTTTTTAGATCGATTAGATAAAGATCATAAGCCTTAAGCCCTGGACTTTGAGCTTTTGAGGCTAAAAATAAAGCTTGAATAAAACCAAATAAGAAAGTACATAGGGCTGTAATATAGGAGTTGTTTAAAAAAGCCTCCTTAGAGCCCAATAAAAAATAAAATAAATATAAGATAGGGACATAAATTAAAAATATATCTATAAGCAAAGCTCTAAATCTTAACCATCTAGAGGCTATTTTTGCCTTAGTTTTCATTTAATTTCCGCGACTTCCTGGCTTAATAGCTTTACTTCCTTCTTTGCAAAACGGACAATCATTTTCATCATAAATTTGAAAATCAAAATTTCCTAAAGTAAAAAGAGGTAAATTATCAGGCAGTTTTGCACTCGGTTTTCTAGGATTTTTTAAATTTTCAACCGCGCAAAAACCGCGATTTGCCAATGCTGCAAAACCTAAAACTTTTCCTCCTAAACTTTCTATGATTTTAGCACTTTCTAAAGCACTTCCGCCCGTTGTGATGATATCCTCGCAAATGATAAATCTTTCGCCTTCTTTTACCTCAAAACCGCGTCTTAGAGTCATTTCTCCATTAACTCTTTCGGTAAAAATAAAGCGTTTATCACAAGCTCTAGCAAGTTCATATCCTGCTAAAATTCCTCCCAAAGCAGGAGAACAAATGCTGTCAAATTCTATATTAAATTCGGCTATAATTTTAGCAAGCTCATCACAAAGTCTTGCTGCTAATTTTGGATTTTCTAAGACTTTAGCACTTTGAAGATAAAACTCAGAGTGCTTACCCGAACTGAGTAAAAAATGTCCTTGTAAATAAGCCCCACAATCTTTATAAATTTGCTCTAAATCCATTTTTAAACCTTTAAAAGTTCGCTTTCTTTGTTTTTTACACTTTCATCGATTTTTGCAGTATAAGTATCTGTTAGTTTTTGCACTTCATCATAGGCTTTTTTAGCTTCGTCTTCTGAAATGGCTTTATCTTTTTCAAGTTTTTTTACGGCATCGTTTGCATCTTTGCGAATATTTCTTACCGAAACTTTTGCTTTTTCACCCATAGCTTTTGCTTGTTTTACATTTTCTTCTCTTTGCTCTCTTGTCATTGGAGGGAAGAATAATTTTACACTTTCGCCATCATTGTTTGGATTTACCCCTATATTTGCTGCTGCAATAGCGCTTTCTATAGTTTTTAACATAGGTTTTTCCCAAGGAGTAATGCTTATTGTTGAAGCATCACTTGCTAAAACGGTTGCAACTTGATTTAAAGGAGTTAAAGAGCCATAGTAATCTACTTGAATATGATCTAAGATATGTGTATTGACTTTACCTGTGCGTAGGGTAGTAAAATCTTTTTTTAAAGCTTCTAAGCTTTTTTCACTTTGAGTTTTTTGTTTGTTTAAAATTTCATTAATCATATTTTTTCCTTATAAATTACTTACTTGTATTTGATTCGTTAGGTATTTGTGGAGCACTTGGAATAGCTGGCACGTTTATAGCATTTGGAGCAGTAGGAATGCTTGTATTTGTTTCAATTTTGATTTTTTCAGCTAAAGAATCTTTACTTGTACTATTGTATAAATATCCTAAACCTATAGTGTTTGCAATAAGTAAAATTCCCATGATGAAAGTAAATTTCGCTAAAAATCCTGCGGGTCCTTTTGCTCCAAATAAACTTTCATTGCTTCCGCTATAAGCTCCAAGTCCTATGCTTGAGCTCTTTTGAAGTAAAACAGCTATACAAATAATAACGACGATGACAAACTGCAAAATAGTTAAAAGAGTAATCATAAATTTTCCTAAATTTTAAAAATTTTTTGAGTTAGATATTGTAACTAAATAAAACTTGAAAAGATTTGAAATTTTAAGAATTTTGCGGGGACTTTCCCGCAAAAAATTATCTACTATTGAAACTTCTTAGGATATTAAGTAAAGATACAAAAAGGTTTACAAAATCAAGATAAAGCGCTACAGCACCTTCAATTGGAGTTTCATAGTTTCCGCGAATAATATTTTGTGTATCATAAAGAATATAAAATGAAAATAAAATCGCTGCTACGGCTGAAATAGCTAAATTTAATAAACTGCTTTGGAAGAAGATATTAAGCAAAGAAGCCGCTACAACCACGATTAAAACTATAAATAAAGCTTTACCCATTAGTGTGAAATCTTTTTTGGTATTCATAGCAAAAATACTAAGCGCTGCAAAAGCTACTGTTGTTAGAGCAAAAGCTTGAGCGATGATTACTCCACCTGCTGGTAGGGCAAGAACAGAAATGAGTAATGGCGTTAGGGTTAAGCCTGAACAAAAAGTAAAACCAAAAAGTAAAATTAAATTCAATGGAGCTTCGCGTTTTTTAAATTGCAAGGCAATCAAAAGTCCTATTTCAACAGCAAAAAGTATCCAAAAGGTTACTTGTGATTGTATAAAAAATGCCGCTAAAGCATAAATTCCTACATATGCACCAACAGTTGCTGCTAAAAGAGAAGCCGCAAAAAGTTGATAAGTTTGTTTAATAAAAATACCAAGTTCACTTGAACGAGTGTTTTCAAATTCTCTTGATCGTGAATAGTCTCTATCATAAAGACTCATATTCATCCTCCTTAAAAGATTTCGATTTTAACTTAAATCTTGAGCGAACTCTAGCATAAAAAATTTAATAAAGAGTTAATTTGCGAATGTTTGCTTGTAGGTGAAATTCTTTGCTGAAAATTTGTTATAATTTTAAGATTTTTCAATTAGGTTGATATATGGATAATCTTATTAGCGGTGCGATCAAATTTATGCAAGAGGATTTTAAAGAGCATGAAGAACTTTTTGAAAGTCTTAAAAATAAGCAAAATCCTCATACTCTTTTCATAGGTTGTTCTGATTCTAGAGTGATCCCCAATTTAATCACCAATACAGGCCCAGGTGAGCTTTTTGTGATACGAAATATTGCAAATATTGTCCCACCTTATCGCGTGGGTCAGGATTATTTAGCGACTACTTCAGCAATAGAATATGCTTTAAATTCTTTACGCATTAAGAATATCGTTGTATGTGGACATAGTAATTGTGGTGGTTGTAATGCATTATACTATTCTGATGAAGAATTGGATAAAATTCCTAATGTAAAAAAATGGCTCACTATGCTTGATCCTATAAAAAGGGATGTTACGATCTTTGCAAGAGATGATATAGCTATGCGTTCTTGGCTTACTGAAAAACTTAACTTAGTGAATTCTTTGCAAAATATTTTTACCTATCCTGGAGTGCAAGAAGCTTTAGATGAGGGAAGATTAGAAGTGCATGCTTGGTATTATATCATCGAAACGGGTGAAATATATGAGTATGATTTTAAGACTAAAATTTTTAAATTAATTCAAAATAGGAAAATGCAATGAAAAAAATAATCATTTTGTTTCTTTTAGGTATTTCATGTCTTTGGGGGGATGAATTTCGTCTTATAGATACCAATGCAAGTGCGCAAGATAAGAGTGTTTATAGTTTGGTGCAAAAATATATCGATTTAAATCGCCAAATTAAAGAATTTAAAAAAAATAATGATGAAAATTCAAGTTCCTATGATGGAATTTTAAGCGAATTTGAAAAAGATAAAAAGTCTATTCTTTCTAAAATACCCGATATGATAGTAAAGCAACAAATCAATGAAAAAGCAGTAGAAAGCTTTTTAAAAACAAGGCAAAATTTGTTAGATTTACAAAAGAAGAGCATAAACAAACCTTATGTTTATGTAGATACAACCTTAAATATTATGTATTTAGATGTTGTTAAAAGTTTTTATTCGTCTTTATTTGAGCTTGAAAGACTTTTTAAAAATGCAGCAAATAGTGAAAGTATAATCTCTACGGTCGATAAGGCAATGGAAAATTTGCAAAATTCAACCAATATAGATCTTAGTATTTATAAAGCTAAAATCAATAATCCATCTGAATTAGAGAAAATTTCCAATAAAGAAGAAATGATTTTTAATGCTGTGGATGCTTATGTAGAAATTTTAAAATATTTGCGTGCGAATGCAGATTTGTTAGAAAGTAATTATATTTTTTCTTTGCTTGAACTTCAAGTATGGATAGATCGTATCAATGAAATGGCCAATATTGATTTTATAAATACGGGTAAGATAGTTATTTCGATTTTAGTTTTAGTTTTTTTTATGTCTTTAAGACGCTTTTTTTCAAATATAGTTTATTTTATCCTCGTTCGTTTAGTTTATCACAATAAAAGCGATGCAGATGATATTAAGGTTATTTTTATAGACAATATTAAAAAACCTGTGGGTTTTTTGCTTATTTGTTATGCCATTTCACTTTGTCTTACAATAGCAACTTATCCTGCTCCTTTAAGTATTAATTTAAGTAATCTTTTCCACATAGTTTATGCTGTTTTAATCGCTTGGTTGATTTTAAGGATACTTGATGGATATGGCGTGGTTTTGGTTTCAAAACTTGCACAAAAGAGTGGCAAAAAAGAAGTGGTAAATTTAGTCATTAAAATTTTATATTTTGTTATTTTTGTGATCGCACTTCTTTATATTTTAGCACAACTTGGTTTTAATATCTCGGCTATTATTGCATCTTTGGGAATTGGTGGTTTAGCTGTTGCTTTAGCGGCGAAAGATATCATTGCAAATTTCTTTGCTTCTATACTCTTACTTTTTGATAATAGCTTTAATCAAGGAGATTGGGTAGAGGTTTCAGGCATAGAAGGAACCGTGGTTGAAACAGGACTTAGAAAAACTACTATTAGAACTTTTGATAATTGTCTTGTATTTTTACCAAATTCAACTATTATGGGAGCTAATATCAAAAATTGGAGCAAAAGACGCATGGGGCGTCATGTTAAAATGTATTTGGGTGTTGGTTATGATGCTACTCCTGAAAAATTAGAAAATTGTGTGAAAGATTTAAAAGAGCTTTTATATACAAGTCCTTTAGTAGCACATGAAGATGATGGAGCATTAAAGTATGGCGATCATACAACAAAATATCGTCAAAATTTAGTTTCTATCAATGATCTTGAGGGTTATAAAAATGCTTGTTATGTGGCTTTAAGTGAATTTGCAGATAGTAGTATTAATATAGAGCTTTATTTTTATATCAAAGAAATAGGTGGAAAAGATTTTAGAGAAGCTAGACAAAGTTTAATGCTTGAGTTTATGCGTATAATTGAAAAAAATGGTTTAACCTTTGCTTTCCCAAGTCGTAGTATTTATATAGAAAATTTACCACCCCTTGATTTGCAAGCAAAAGCTATAAAATAGCAAGATTTTATCTTGCTATTTTTTTAAACTGGCATAACGCGTATATTTGGACTTAATTCTTCTTGTAAAATTGTTTCAATAGCATAAAGTGTTGCACCACTTCCACTAGAACAACCACTACAAGCACCAAGATAACGAATATAAACATCAATTGCTGCACCTTCAGCCTTTTGTATATCAATCACTTCCAAATCTCCACCATCATTATGAAGCATAGGGCGAATTTCAGCATCTAAAACACTTTCAACTGCTTTTAATTGTCCCACTACGGTCATTTCATCAAAAGCCACATCACTTTTCATTGTATTTTTGAGTTTTTCTCTATCTATTTCAGCTCTAGTTTCAGCTAAAATATCTACAAGGTAATAATCTCTTTTTTCATGTCCGCCTGGTTTGATACAGGATTTACAAAAAGCACCCGCTTTAGTATATTGTGTGATTTCTTCTACGCTATGCAAATCATTAAGTTTAATCACTTCTTTAATAGTTCCAAGACTTACCCTAGCGCACTCGCAAACTATAATTTGATCTTCAAAATCTTCAGGACTTATGCCTTTATAATGCGCTGCTGCTTGTTTGATTACATCATAAGCCATAACTGAACAGTGCATTTTTTGAGGTGGAACAGCTGGAGTTTCTGGATTATCACGCATAGCAAATTCCACATCTAAATTTGTGATTTTTACTGCTTCATCTACAGTTTTTCCTATACAAAGATCTACCATAGTATCACTACTTGCTATAGCTGTACCACAACCAAAACTTTTAAATTTTGCATCGATAATTTTATCAGTTTTTTCATCTACAAGCCAAAAAAGTCTTACCGCATCGCCGCAACTTTCTGCGCCAAAATCAGCTACGATCAATTTTGCATTGCGTGCTTTAGCATCTTCTTCGCTAAATTCTCCCATATGTTGAGGATTATTCATTCTATCTTGAACTTTTTGTGAATACTCATCCCAAATGGATCCACCAATTAAACTATTTTTTCCCATTTTTCATCCTTATTTGTAATTATTTGGATTATAAGCATAAGTGCAAGAAATTGCTCTTAATCTCTGTGTTGCATTTTTAATTTGTTTTGCTGCATAATCAATTTCTTCTTCAGTGTTAAAACGTGACAAAGAAAGCCTTAAAGCTGTATGTGCTAAGTCATTTTCAGCTCCGATTGCTTCCATGATAGGATTGCTTTCTAAAGCTTCACTTGCACAGGCTGAGCCCGTACTTGCAGCTATACCATTTTTATTTAAATCCCAAAGCATTGCTTCGCCTTCAACTCCTTTAATACTTGCTAAGATTGTATTAGGCACACGGTGTTCTCTTTTTCCAACCACTGTTGTATCAGGCAAGGCTAAAATTTGATCTTCTAGTTTATCTCTTAAACGGCGTATATGAGAATCTTCAAAATCAAGCATAGTATTTGCAATACGCAAAGCCTCGCCCATAGCCACTATATAAGGCACATTTAAAGTCCCGCTTCTACGACCACCCATGTGTTCTCCACCGTGTAAAAGTGGAGTAAGCTTAAGACCTTTTTTGATAAAAAGTCCGCCTACACCTTTTGGTCCATGGAATTTATGAGCTGAAAATGAAGCAAAATCAACTCCTACTTGGTTTAAATTTACTTTGATTTTTCCTACTGCTTGGGTAGCATCTGTATGAAAAAGCGCTCCAAATTCATGAGTAATTTCTGCCATTTTTTGAATATCAAAAATCATTCCTGTTTCATTATTAGCCCACATAACACTTACAAGTGCTGTTTTATCGCTAATCACTTTACGCAAATCTTCTACAGTAGAAACTCCTTCTTCATTTACAGGAAGTTCTATGACTTTTACTCCAAGACTTTTTAAAAAATAAGCAGCAGCAGCAACAGCAGGGTGTTCTACGCTAGAGATAATCACTTCATTGCGTTCTTTATCTAAAATATGATCAAAATATATACCCTTAAGCACCCAGTTGATACTTTCAGTAGCACAGGATGTTATAACTATATCATCTAAATCATTTGCGCCAAGTCCCGCATAAAGTTTATCCATAGCTTCTCTTAGGGCAGGATGAGTTGCGCTGCCCCATTGGTGAAGACTGTTTGGATTTCCATACATGTCTTTTAAAAATGGCAACATTAATTCGTATGCGCTTGGATCAAGCATCGTTGTTGCATTATTATCTAAATATACTTTCACTTTAATTTCCTTAAATTTTAATTCGGATATTTTTTATCTTTTTATGAAAATGGATAATAACAGAAAAATATAAATTCTAGTTTAAAAATTATAGCAAAAATATGAATATTAAAGTAAAAAAATACAAAGAATTATGGATTAAAATTTGTATTTTTAAATATTTATAAAATTACTTTAAAGTAATACTGATAAATAAGAATTTAATATCTTATTTAAATTGGCTTGTTTTTGACGACGATCTAAGAAATTTTCTATGGAGCTAGAACGCATATTATTAGCATTATCTAGCTTTTCTAAATCTTTATTTTGGCTTTGATATTCTTCTTTAAGAGAGTTAAATTCGCTATGATTTTCATCAATATAAATTTGGAAGATAGAGCTTGAATTTGCAAATTCTCTTAAATCCATATCTTTTTGATAATTGACATATTGTTGAAAAAAAACTGAAAGCTTATCTTGAGAAGCGGTTTTTTTATCTACTCCATTCACATAAAGATATAAATCAAAGCTCATTTTTTGTTCGTTTTGTTGTTTGATATAGTCTTTTATATCCATTTCCCCTCTAAGGATTTTTTGAAAATTAGTATGAGCATTGAGATCCAAACTCGCAGGTTTCATAAAAAAATTAAGCTCGTTATCATTTTGTGTTTTGATGTCATGATAAATAAAATTCATCAAAAGCCCTGATTTTGAAACTTCAGCATTTTTGGTTAGGTAAGGTTTTAAAATTTCATTAGATGAGGTATTGTTTAAAGCTCTATCGAAGTGAAAATTAGTAATTTTGTTATCTAGCATTAAAGTATTTAGGCTTAGAGTTTTGTTTAGCGCGGAGTTTAATTCTTCTTGATTGTTGTAAATTCTTGAAATTTTGCCTAAAAATTCCCCATTTTCAGTAGAAAATCCGGTGGCAAATTTTGAAATCATATCGCGACTTAAATTAGCATTATCATTTTCGCTAAATTCTAAATTGACAGACTTTAGCGAGCTATAATAGCTGTTTAAAAGATAGGGTAGGTCTATTTTGTTATAATTTAAAGTTGCATCTTGTCTTGTTAATTCTTTGGCTATATTTCTAACACTTTTGATGTTGATATTATAAGATTCAGGTATATTAGCGATTTTATTTAAATCTTTTTCAAAAAAACCTTTCTCGTCTATCCTAAAGCTAAATTCACTTGCATAAGAAGTGGTGTTAAAAATATAATTTAAATTTTCTAAATTGTTTTCATTTTCTTCTAAATTTGAACCTTTTTTATCTTTGATTAAATTCAAAGCTTGGCTATTTTGTAAAGGATTGGATAGGGCCAAATTTTGATAAGGGTTTGCCGAATTTATAGTCATTTTAAATCTTTCAAAAATATTGCTAGTTTTTTATAAGCAAAAGGTGTGCCAAGTTTTTTAAATACAAAATTCAGTCAAAAATTAGCAAAAATTTGCTAGCATTTAGCTTTTCTTTTTGAAAAAATTTAAAAATTTATCCGAAAGGAAAGCGTATGCCAAAGATGAAAAGCGTAAAAAGCGCAGTTAAACGCTTTAAAGTAGGTAAAAATAAAATCAAAAGAGGCTCTGCTTTTAGAAGCCATATTTTGACTAAAAAACCTGCAAAAAGAATGCGTGATCTTCGCACAGCTAAATATGTGCACAGCACTAATGTAAAAGCTGTAGAAAAAATGCTAGGAATTTAAGTTTTTGACATAAGTCATTCAAACTCTCCTTAAGTTGCTAAAAATTTAAGGGCAAGCTCCAAAATGGACGCCACTTTATGAAAGGAAATAAAAATGGCAAGAGTAAAAACAGGTGTTGTAAGACGCCGCAGACATAAAAAAGTTCTAAAATTAGCACGCGGTTTTTATAGCGGACGCCGCAAACATTTTAGAAAAGCAAAAGAACAATTAGAAAGAAGTCTTGTTTATGCGTATCGTGATAGACGCCGCAAGAAAAGAGATTTTCGCCGTCTTTGGATTGTGCGTATCAATGCTGCTTGCAGATTAAACGATTTAAGTTATTCTAAATTTATCAATGGACTTAAAAAAGCAGGCATTGAGCTTGATAGAAAAATTCTAGCTGATTTAGCAATGAATGATGCTGCTGCTTTTGCAAAAATCGCAGAAGCTGCAAAAAAAGCGCTTTAATTTAATGAGTTAAGATTTAAATCTTAACTC
>NZ_AINS01000061.1 GCF_000254135.1 Campylobacter coli LMG 9860 | reverse complement strand
ATTTTTAAGGAGTGAAAATGAAACTACAAGATTTTGATTTTAGGATTTGGGATAAGCATCACAAGGGTTGTGGTAATAAGGATTGCAAATGCCAAACAAAATATGTTTATGGTGAAGAAGCCAAAACAAGGTTATCTGAGTTTAAAGAGGATTGTGAAATAGAGCTTTTTACAGGGCTTTATGACAAGAAAGGTAAAAAAGTATACGAGAATGATATTGTTAAAGTTAAAAGTCTATACGATTACTTTTTAGCAAAAATCAGCATTCACAAAGAAGGGACTTTTTATTTTGAAGGAAAAAATGGAGATTACATAGGCTCTTTAATTTATTTAGTTGAAGATGAAGGATATACTATTGAAGCTATCGGCAATATCAACGAGAATGCGGAGTTGCTAAAATAATGAAATTAGTTGATAAGCTTAAAAAAGCTTATGATTACAAAAAAGAGCTTTATAGAGCCGAAAAAGGCTCAAGCTCTAAAGAATATCACATAGAAAACGCCGAGATATTCCAAGATTTTATAGAATTAGAATTATTGCAATGCGAAGATATCGAAAGAAGATATTTTTTAATGCAAATTTATAGATATGGTTATCAAAACATAAGATCTTTAAACTCAAAATTAGCTTTTAAAGCAAAACTTGATAATGATGATATCAACTTTATAAAAATACTAAAAGAAGCTAATATCTTGCATGCTTTAAATGAGATTTATACCACAAAAGAAGTTAAAAAGATAGCAAAGGATTAAAAAAGATGACAGAAATACAATTTAACGAAATTAAAGAAAGATTATCTAAAAGAAAAGATTTTTTAGGTAATGTTTTTGAAAAAGTAAGCGAGTATTTTAGAGCAAAAGATGATTTAGAAAGAGTTGAAGCTTTGTGTGATATTGCAGTATTTTTCTTTAATGCTTTTGAATTAAAATTTGGAGCATTTTCAAATATAAAAAGAGCAGGTATGATTCATTTGATTGATCATTTTACAAGCTATTTCTTAGAACACAATAATAAGACAGTTTATAATAATAGCAAAGATGAAGATTTTGAATATTTATTAATTGTTGAGATAGAGATTTTAGTTAAAAACTTAGGTTTTGACTTCTATAAATGTATGCTAGAAAAAATTAAAGAGATTGAAAGTCGTATAGGGTTTTATGATGAGAGATTAAAGAAGTTTGTAGATACAATATGTGCTTTCAGCAAAGATGAAGCTCTTAGCAATGTATCTAAAGATTTTGGGTTTTTAGGAAATTCAATTATTTATAAATTAACACAAGAAGATAAAAACTTCTGGTTTATAACTTGTAAAGAAATAGAAACTAATTTACAGATAGACTATAAAGTTAAAAAAATCTATAAAGCTGATTATAAAAGTTACAGGTTATAAAATGTTAAATATCATCTTAGTTTTACTTTTTATATTATTTTTCATTCTGATGTTTTTTAACTATAAATATCAAAAAGCACAAGTTGAGCTTTTAGAACAAAACAAAAAAACATTAGAATTAAATATTAAAATCTTGGAATTAAATATTAAAAAAATTGAGCTTTTAGAAAAAAGAATTAAGGAGAAACAATGAAAGATAATGAAAATAAATCAACAAGAGTAACTTTTTTTATAAATGATGAAAAAGTTGCTTCGATTTTAGAACAATTACCGAAAGGCGTTAGGAGCATGTTTATCGAACAAGCTATTTTAGAATATTCTTCAAAAAAACCTAAAGTAGAATTCTTTTTTCATGGGATTACCAAGACAAGAAGAATAAATAAGGTAAAACAGCAAGATAAAAACTCTGAAGAGAATAATTTACAATCTAAAATTTCAAAAGAAAACAATGTTCAAGCTAATATAAATGAGCTTAAAAATGATAATAAGGCTCAGAAAAAAAGCGGTGGAATGATGTTCAATTTTGGCAACAAAGAGTAATATTAATTCCACTTGTCCTAAATCTAAAGCTTAAAGTAAAATAAAAATAAAAAATTTTATTTAGCGTATTTAATATAAAAATATATTTAAT
>NZ_AINS01000062.1 GCF_000254135.1 Campylobacter coli LMG 9860 | reverse complement strand
AGTTTTAAAGATGATAGTTTTGATGCCATTATAGATGTGGCATCGCTTTGTTGCAACGATAGAGAAAAGTCAAAAAATATTTTCACAAAAGCCGTTAGAAAACTTAAAAAGGGTGGCAAGTTTTATTCTAGTGCTTTATCCAAGCAAGTTTTTGGATATGAAGCTGACAAAGGAGATTTTTTCGAGCCAAATCACGGAATTTACATCAAAATGGGTTCTTTGCGTTTTGATGATGAAAAAAGCTTAAAAGAACTTTATAAAGAATTAAAATGTATCAATTTTTATACCCAAACCTTAAAGGATAAGCAAAGTATCAAAGAAGAAATTTTAATCTTTGAAGGTGAAAAAAGCTCTACAGAAGCTATGGGGGGGGGGATTATCAAAAACAAGGCTTTGGAAAATGAGTAAAATTCTACTTGAAAAATTAGATGATCATTTCTTTTGTGATGATTTTGGCGAGGACATTTATTTTCAAAAAGAATATGCAAAATTTTATGGAAAAGTTTTTGAATTTGTTTATAAAGAAAATGGAAATTTTTTAAAAATTGTAGCCAATAAAAAAAGTATAAAGAATACTTCTTTTTTTGATTTGCAAAGTCCTTATGGGTATGGTGGAATTTATAGCAATAGCATGGATAAAGCCTTTTTAACGAGAGCTTTAGAGAATTTAAGACAGCGTGCTTTGAAGGAAAATATCGTTGCTTTTTTTATAAGATTTCATCCTTTTGATAAAAATTTAAGTTTTTATGAAAAAAAGCTTGATTTTTTCTTAAAAGAAAGAAAGATAGTCATAGTGCCAATCTATAAAAATTTAGAACAAATCAGAGCCAATTATAGTCCAAGAATAAAAACTTATGTGAAAAAAGCAAGAAAAGAACTTGAAATTTCAAAGGCAAAGGCAAGTGATGCTAAGGATTTTAAAAGACTTTACGATGAAACCATGAGAAGAAATCAAGCAGGTGAGTTTTATTTTTTTGATGATGATTATTTTAAAGAGCTTTTTAATTTTAAACAAAGCTTAATCTTAAAAGCAAGTTATAGGGGTGAAATTTTAGCCTATGCTAGTTTTTTCTTAGGTAAGAAATTTGCCTACTATCATCTTAGTGCAAATAAAAATGAAAAAAATGCCAATGCGGCTTTACTTGATTTTTCTTTTGAACTTTGTTTAAACAAAAATATTGATTTTATCCTACTTGGCGGTGGGGTGAAGGATGATGATAATTTGTTTTATTTTAAGCAAAAATTTTCAACACTTGAAAGCTTTTTTTACATAGGTGGGATAGTTTTTGATGTTTTAAATTATAAAAAATTTTGTAAAGATTATAAAAATAATTTTTTCCTCAAATACCGCAATGGGGGGGGTAGTTATTTTTACAATCTTTATATGGAGTAAAAATGAAATATTGTGATTATTGTGTTATGCCAGATACCAGACCCGGACTTAAATTTTTTAAAGATGAAAATGGCAAAAATATATGCAGTGCTTGTGTTAATCATAAAAATAAAGAAAATATTGATTATAAAGCAAGATTTAAAGAGCTTGAAGCCTTATGCGATAAATACCGCAGAATGAATGGAAAATTTGAATATGATTGTGCTATTGCCGTAAGTGGAGGTAAAGATTCGCATTTTCAAGTGCATATCATGAAAGAAAAACTTGAAATGAATCCTATTCTTTTTAGCGTTGAAGATAATTTCACCATGACTGAAGCAGGTAAGAAAAATCTTAAAAATTTAAGTGAAACTTTTGGTTGTCATATCATTAGCTTAAAACCTGATATCAAAACTCAAAAAAAAGTTATGCTAAAAACCTTTGAAAAATATGGAAAACCCACTTGGTTTATTGATAGACTGATTTACAGCTATCCTTTTGCTATGGCTTTAAAATTTAATACACCTTTATTGGTTTATGGAGAAAATGTTAGTTATGAATATGGAGGTAGTGATACCGAAGAAACTCCTAGCGCCAAAGAAATATTTTTAAATGGTGTAGCTAGTGATTTAGATATAAATGAATTTATAGACGATGAAATCAAAGAAGAAAATTTGCAACTTTTTTTCAATCCAAGCAAAGATAAACTCGATAAACTTGATCCTATTTATCTGAGCTATTTTATAAAATGGAATTCTTACTCAAATTATATCTTTGCTAAAAGTCGTGGATTTAGCGATTTGCAAGATGAGTGGGATAGAAGTCATTGTGCAGAAAATTTTGATCAAGTTGATAGTATAGGCTATATCCTACACGCTTGGATGAAATATCCCAAATTTGGTCATGCTATGGCAAGTGATTATGCGGCTCGTTTTGTGCGCTATGGGATTTTAAGCAGAAAAGAAGCCATTGAACTCGTGCAAAAAAGAGATCATAAGCTTGACAATAAATGTGTTGAAGATTTTTGCAACTTCATAGGTATTAGCAAAACCACATTTTGGAAAATAGTAGAAAAACACTATAATATGGATTTATTTTATAAAAATGATTTTGGAGAATTTAAATTAAAAAATAAATTACAATAAAAATATAAAGGAAAGAAATGCAAAACTCATTAGAAACTTATACAATGAAATATAATGAAAATGGATACGGATTACTTTTTCCAGATGGTCATGTAGTACGTTTTTATGAAAGAATTTTAAAATACAAACTAAATAAAATAAATGGAAATTTACTTGATTTTGGTTGTGGCAATGGTGTACATTCAGCGTATTTTCAAAGCAAAGGGTTTAAAACCTTCGGAATAGATATAGTTCCAAGTTTAAAAGAAATTTGGGAGCAAAATATTAGGGGGGGGGGATATTGTAAAATTATAGAACCAAATTCTAGCATCAAAGGACTTTTTGATGAAAATATGGATATTATCTTTGCAAATCAAAGTCTTTACTACATACCTCTAAAAGAACTTAAACAAAATATTTTAGAATTTTACGAACTTTTAAACACAGGTGGAATACTTTTTGCTACAATGATGAGCAAGAAAAATTATTATTTTTCCCACAGCCAAAAAGAAGAAAAAAATGGCTTGAGTAAAGTTGAAATTAATGGAAGATTAAATGAAACAAGCTTTATACATTTTATTGATAAAGCCCAAGATCTAGAAAATCTTTTTCAACCTTTTGAAACTTTATTTTTAGGAGATTATGATCCTATTAATTTTTATAATTTTGAAGGATCAGCACACCATTACATTTATGTAGGTATTAAAAAATAAAATTTTGCCTTTATTTTAAGGCAAAATAAAGGCAAAACTATGAAAAAAACTCTTATCATCGCAGAAGCAGGGGTTAATCACAATGGTGATTTAAATTTGGCTAAAAAGTTAATAGAAGTCGCAGCAGACTCAGGGGCTGATTTTGTTAAATTTCAAAGTTTTAAAGCCAAAAACTGCATCAGTATAAAGGCTAAAAAAGCACCCTATCAGCTTAAAACCACAGCTAGCGATGAGAGTCAACTTCAAATGGTGCAAAAACTTGAACTCGATCTTAAAGCTCACAAAGAGCTTATCTTGCACGCAAAAAAATGCAATATCGCCTTTCTTTCTACTCCTTTTGATCTTGAAAGTGTAGATCTTTTAAATGAGTTAGGCTTAAAAATCTTTAAAATTCCAAGCGGAGAAATCACCAATCTACCCTATCTTAAAAAAATTGCAAAACTTGATAAAAAAATCATACTTTCAACCGGCATGGCAAATTTAGGCGAGATAGAACAAGCTTTAAATGTGCTTTGCAAAAACGGTACTAAACGCCAAAACATCACTCTTTTACACTGCACTACAGAATACCCTGCCCCTTTTGATGAGGTCAATCTGAAAGCCATGCAAAGCTTAAAAGATGCTTTTAAACTTGATGTGGGCTATTCTGATCACACAAGGGGCATACACATTTCCCTAGCTGCGGTTGCCTTAGGAGCTTGTGTGATAGAAAAGCATTTTACCCTAGATAAAAATATGTCAGGACCTGATCATAAAGCAAGTTTAGAACCTCAAGAACTAAAAATGCTTTGCACCCAAATAAGACAAATACAAAAGGCAATGGGTGATGGCATAAAAAAAGCAAGTAAAAGCGAACAAAAAAATATCAACATAGTAAGAAAAAGTTTAGTCGCTAAAAAAGATATCCAAAAAGGAGAAATTTTTAACGAAGGAAATCTTACTACCAAACGCCCCGCAAATGGTATAAGTGCTATGAGATATGAAGAGTTTTTAGGTAAAATTGCTACTAAAAACTACAAAGAAGATGAGCTTATCCGTGAGTAAAAGAAAAATTTGTATAGTCAGTGCAACAAGGGCTGAATGGTATCTTTTAAGAAATTTATGTCATGAAATTCAAAACGATAAAGATCTAAGCCTTCAAATCATCGCTACAGGAGCACATTTAAGCCCTGAGTTTGGACTCACTTATAAAGAAATAGAAAAAGAATTTAAAATCACTAAGAAAATTCCTATCCTACTTGCAAATGATGATAAAATAAGCCTTTGCAAAAGCATGAGTTTAGCTTTTAGTGCTTTTAGCGATGCTTTTGAAGACTTAAAACCTGATATGGTGGTAATTTTAGGCGATCGTTATGAAATGCTTAGCGTAGCAAGTGTATGTCTTTTGATGCACATACCTTTAGTGCATTTATGTGGCGGGGAGCTTACTTTAGGGGCTATTGATGATAGTATAAGACACAGCATTTCAAAAATGTCACATTTACATTTTGTAAGTCATGAAATTTATAAAAAAAGGCTTTTGCAACTTGGAGAAGAAGAAAAAAGGGTTTTTAATATAGGTTCTTTAGCTTCTACTATCATAAAAAATATGAATTTTTTAAACAAAAAAGATTTAGAAAAAGCCTTAGAAATGAAACTAGATAAAGAACTTTACTTAATCACTTATCATCCTTTAACCTTAAATGTAAAAAATACTCAAAAAGAGATTAAAACCTTACTTAAAAAACTTGACACCCTTAAAAACGCAAGTTTGATTTTTACCAAAGCAAATGCCGATGAAAATGGACTTTTAATCAATGAAATTTTGCAAAATTACTGCCAAAAAAACTCACACAAGGCTAAACTTTTTGATAATCTTGGCTCACAAAAATACCTAAGTCTTATGAAAATAGCCAAAGCCATGATAGGCAATTCTTCAAGCGGTATTAGTGAAAGTCCTTTTTTTAAAACTCCTTGCATTAATATAGGCGATAGACAAAAAGGGCGTTTAAGAACTCAAAATATCATTGATTGCGAAATCAACGATCTTGATCAAGCTTTTGAAAAATTAGAAAGCAAAGAATTTAAACAAAATTTAAAAAATTTTAAAAACCCTTATGATAATGATAAAAATCCCAATAAATTCATAAAAACTTGCCTAAAAAATGCAAATTTAGATACAATTTTACATAAAAATTTCATCGATTTATAAGGCTTAGTGTGGATATAAACAAACTCAAACTCACCCCTGATTCAAGCATAGAAGAAGCTTTAAAAATAGTCGGGCAAGAACGCGTTAGACTAGGCATTATAGTTGATAAAAAGGATAAATTTTTAGGAGTCATTAGCGATTCAAACATCAGAAAAGCTTTAATTAGTGGCAAAACTTTAAAAGATAGTATCAAGGATATTTACACTAAAAATCCCATCACCATAAAAGAAAACACAAGCAAAGAACAGCTTTTAAAAATTTCTGCTAAAACCGATATTTATGATTTTCCTGTTTTAGATGAAAAAGGGCAAATTCTTTCCATAAAATCTGTCTCATCGCTCTTAAAAGCCAATCCAAACTCCATTATCATCATGGCTGGTGGCTTAGGCTCTCGCTTAAAAGAGCTGACTAAAGATACTCCAAAACCCATGCTAAAAGTAGGCAAAAAGCCTATTTTAGAAAGTATAGTCCAAAGGCTTAAAAATCAAAATTTTGAAAATTTTATCTTTTGTGTGAATTATAAAAAACAAATCATAGAAGATTATTTTCAAAAAGGGCAAAAATTTGGGGTTAAAATTTCTTATATTAAAGAGCGTAAAAAACTAGGCACAGCAGGAGCTTTAAGCCTTATAAAACAAGAATTTAAAGAAAGTTTTATCGTTATGAATGCAGACATTTTAACCGAGCTTGATTTTAATGATCTTTTAAAAGCGCATAAAAAATCAAAAGCTTTAATGAGCGTTTGCGTGCGTGAGTTTGAGCAACAAATTCCTTATGGAGTGATCACTCAAAAACAAGGTTTTATAGAAAATATAGAAGAAAAACCTACCCAAAAATTCCTAGTAAGTGCGGGGATTTATGTACTTGAAAATGAAATTTTAAATTTAATTGCTAAAAATGAATACCTAGATATGCCAGAACTCATCAAACTCGCTCTGCAAAAAGGTAAGGTAAATACCTATATCATCAATGATTATTGGATCGACATTGGAAGGCCAGATGAGTTTTTAAAAGCCAATGAGGATTTTAAATGAAAGTCTTAATCATAGGCTTTGGAAGCATAGGAAAAAAGCATTTTTTAGCCTTAAAAAATTTAAAGTATGAAGTAAGTTTGCTTTCTTTAAGTGCTAAAAAAGAAGAGTTTGAAAAAACTCAAATCTATCGTTCCTTAAAAGAATGTCATTTAAATGAATTTGATCTTTTTATCATCGCAAATATCACCACAGAGCATTTTAACACCTTAAAAGCTTTAAATGAGCTTGTAAAAGATAAAATCATACTCGTAGAAAAACCTTTATTTGAAAAGGTGCAAAATTTCACAAGCTCAAAAAATCACATTTATGTAGCGTATTTACTGCGTTTTCATCCTGTGATTATAGCTTTAAAAAAACTTTTAAAAGGTGAAAAAATTTATTTTGCTAGTTTGGTTTGTAATTCTTATTTGCCCCATTGGAGGGCTTTAGACTACAGGCAAAATTACAGCGCTAAAAAAGAGCTAGGTGGTGGGGTTTTACTCGATCTTTCTCATGAAATCGATCTAGCCTTTTTTCTTTTTGGAAACTTAGAGCTTATATACTCCCAAAATGCTAAAATTTCAGAGCTTGACATAACAAGCGATGATTTTGCCTTTTTGGCTTTAAAAAATTCACAAGAAGCTAAAATTCATATAGAATTAGACTATTTTTCTAAATTTAACAAAAGAGAAATTACCATTCACACTTTAGAAAAAAGCTTTAAAGCCGATTTAATAAACAATAAAATCGAAATTTATCACAAAGATCAAAGTCAAAAAATCTTAAATTTTGAAAACGATACGATAAAAACCCTTCAAAATTTACATCAAGCAATCTTTGAAAAAGACAAAGAACTTTGCGATCTTAAGCAAGCTTTAAAAGTACTTGAACTTTGCGATGAAGTAAGGAAAAAAAATGGCTGAAATTTTATGCACCATTTGTGCTAGAGGTGGAAGTAAAGGCGTTAAAAACAAAAATATTAGAAAGATTAACGAACTTGAAATGATAGCTTATAGCATCATACAAGCTCAAAATTCAAAGCTTTTTAAACACATAGTCATAAGTACTGATAGTGATGAAATCGCAAGTGTAGCCCAAAAATACGATGCTGAAGTTTTTTTTAAAAGAGAAGCCCATCTTGCCAATGATCAGGCTGCAAAACTTCCTGTCATGCGTGATGCCTTGCTAAGAAGTGAAGAGCACTTTAAAACGCGTTTTGAAACTCTCATAGACTTAGATGCTTCAGCCCCGCTTCGCTCAAGCCTTGATATAAAAAAAGCTTATGAAAGTTTTGTTAAAAATGATAATTCCAATCTCATCACCGCAGTTCCTGCTAGACGCAATCCTTATTTTAACCTCGTAGAAATACAAAATAACAAGGTAGTAAAATCCAAAGAAGGAAATTTTACCACTCGCCAAAGTGCCCCAAAATGCTACGATATGAACGCTAGTATTTATATCTTTAAAAGGGATTATCTTTTAGAAAATGATAGTGTTTTTGGAGAAAAAACAGGGCTTTTTGTGATGGATGAAAGCACGGCTTTTGATATTGATAGCGAGCTTGATTTTAAAATCGTAGAGTTTTTAATCTCTTTAAAAAATTTATCGCCAAAGGATTTTTAATGCTTGAAAATAAGATCATCTTTGTAACAGGAGCTTGCGGACGCATAGGTAAAGTGCTTTGCAAAAAAATACTTCTTAATAAAGGCACAGTGATACTTGCAGATATCAACAAAAAACGCTTAAATAAATTGCAAGAAAATTTAGAAACAAATTTTAAAACAAAACTTTTAAGCTTAGAACTTGACATCACCAAACAAGAAAGTTTACAAATTGCCCTTCAAAAAAGTCAAGAAAGATACGGCAAAATCGATGCTTTTGTTAACTCAAGCTATCCTTTTGGCAAAGATTGGGGTAAAACGCCTTATTATGAACTCAAATACGAACAAATTTGTGAAAGTTTAAATTTACATTTAGCAGGCTTTATGCTGGCTGCTCAAGAATTTGTGAAATTTTTTAAACAACAAGGCTATGGCAATATCATCAATCTTAGCTCCATCATGGGAGTTTATGCGCCAAAATTTGAAAACTATGAAGGCACTTCCATGCAAAGCTCTTTAGAATATAGCGTGATAAAAGCAGGGATTAACCACATGGGTACTTGGCTAGCTAAAGAGCTTTTTAATCAAAACATACGCGTTAATACCCTAGCAAGCGGGGGAATTTTAGACAATCAAAACGAACTTTTTTTAAAAGCTTATAGAAAATGTTGTGCGAGTAAAGGCATGTTAGATGCAGATGATATATGTGGAACTTTGGTGTTTTTGCTTAGTGATGAGAGTAGATTTATCACAGGGCAAACCTTAGTGGTAGATGATGGATGGGGCTTATGATGACCTTCACCCCTACTCAAAAAGA
>NZ_AINS01000063.1 GCF_000254135.1 Campylobacter coli LMG 9860 | reverse complement strand
TTAAAACATCAGCTTTACTTGGCTCAAAACCTTTTCCAAAAGGATCTTGTAGCATAAATTCATCATTTTTATGGATATAAATAGGAATGTCAAATTCTTTTTTTACTCTAGCATTATCCCATACATGATCATAATGCCCGTGAGTGTTTAAAATCGCTAAAGGTTTTTTAGCGTATTGCTTTATAAAACTTAGAGCATTAACGCCAGGATCTATTATAAAATCCCCTTTAGAGGTGTTTAAAATATAGCAATTTGTCTCATAAGGACCGCAAGCTTGTTTTAGAATTTGCATTTTTAGCCTTTTTTATTGAAATTTGAACCTAAAATGAATTATAATTATACATTGATTGTTTAAAGGTAAGTTTATGGATTGTGAAAAAATTTCTCAGACTTTATGTGAATTCATTCAGCACAAGGTTAAGGACTCGGGCTTAAATGGCGTTGTTTTAGGGCTTAGCGGGGGGATTGATTCTGCTTTGGTGGCGACGCTTTGTAAGAAGGCTTTGGGTGAAAATGTTTTTGCGCTTTTAATGCCTACAAAATTTTCTAATCAAGAAAATTTAAACGATGCTTTAAAACTTTGTCAAGAATTGAATTTAAAATACAAAATTATAGAAATTCAAGACATTTTAGAGGCTTTTTTAAAACAAAGCGAAAATACAGATGAGTTAAGCAGGGGAAATTTTGCTGCACGTATTAGAATGAGCTTGCTTTATGATTATTCTGCTTTAAAAAAAGCTTTAGTGGTTGGTACTTCAAATAAAAGCGAATTACTTTTGGGTTATGGGACGATTTATGGAGATTTAGCTTACGCTTTTAATCCTATAGGAGAGCTTTATAAAAGTGAAATTTATGGATTAGCAAGATATTTAAATTTAAATGAAAAATTCATTCAAAAAGCTCCAAGTGCGGATCTTTGGATAGGACAAAGTGATGAGAAAGACTTGGGTTTTTCTTATGAGCTTATAGACAAAGGATTAAAAGCGCTTGAAAATCAAGATATGAAAGCATTAGAAAATTTAGATAAAAAATTATTAGATATGCTTCAATCAAGAATAAAAAATAATGCTTTTAAAAGAAATATGCCTGAAATTGCGAGTTTGAATAAATAATGAATGAAGAAAAAAAGTATCAACTTTGGCTTGATAATTATTTTTTTAAGCCCAGCTTTTTTCAAAAATGTTTAGCTTTTATTTTTTTACCTTTGAGTTTGCTTTATGGTTTATGTGCGATTTTAAATACTTGTTTTCGCCAAAAGATTGATTTTAAAAAACCCATTATAAGCGTAGGAAATTTAAGCTTTGGAGGAAATGGAAAAACGCCTATTTGCAAGGCTATAGCAAGGGAATTTGAAGGCGTTTTTATAGTGCTTAGAGGCTATAGGCGTAAAAGCAAGGGTTTGCTTGTGGTTAAAAATGAAAATGCAATTTTAGCTCAAGTTTCACAAAGTGGCGATGAGGCGATGGAGTACGCATTTGAAGAGTGTGTAAAGGGTGTGATCGTAAGTGAAGATAGGGTAGCAGGAATTCAAAAAGCTTTTGAGTTAGGGGCTAAAATAGTGCTTTTAGATGATGCTTTTTCTAAATTTCATATCCAAAAATTTGATATTTTGCTTGAAAGCAAGATCAAGCCTTATTTTAATTTTACCTTACCAAGCGGTGCTTATCGTTTGCCTAAATTTTATGAAAAAAAAGCTGATTTTATAGCTTGTGAGGGTAGGGATTTTATACGCTATTCTTATGTAAAAGAAAATCCTAAGGCAGTTTTAGTTACAGCGATTGCAAAGCCTTTTAGGCTTTATGAGCATTTTATAAAGGCTAGGGCTTGTTATTTTTTTAAAGATCATTATGAATTTAAAAAAGAAGAATTGCAAGCTTTGTTGGATAAGCATCATTGTGATACTTTAATGCTAACTTTTAAGGATTATGTTAAGGTGAAGGATTTTGGATTTAAGTGTCAGATTATAGAATTGAATATAGAATTAAAAGAAAATTTCAAAGAAAAATTATATCAATATATAAGGAGTTTTAATGTTGCTAGTTGAAAGTAGAAATATAAACAATAAAGTAGATTTTAAAAATGCATTAGTTAATCCCAATGCTCCACAAGGTGGGCTTTATTCGCCTTTAAGTTTACCTCAATTTGATGGGGAAAAATACGCGAACTTATCTTATAAAGAATTTGCTTTAAAGTTGATAGAGAGTTTTGAATTTGGACATGAGGCTTTGTTTGATAAAGCTTTAAAAAGTTATGAAAAATTTGATGATAAAAACTCACCTATCGCTTTAAAAAAGATAAAAGATAAAACATACATCAACGAGCTTTGGCATGGGCCTACAAGAGCTTTTAAAGATATGGCTTTGCAACCTTTTGGAGTGCTTTTAAATGAATTTTCTCAAAATGAAAAAATTTTAATCATTTGTGCTACGAGTGGAGATACAGGACCTGCAACGCTTAAAAGCTTTGAAAATTTAGAAAATATTAAAGTGCTTTGCATGTATCCAAAAGGTGGAACAAGTGCTATACAAGAGCTTCAAATGAGAGCTTTAGATAAGGGAAATTTAAAGGTTTTTGCTATCAGGGGAGATTTTGATGATGCACAACGCACTTTAAAAAATTTGCTTGCAAAAGAAACTTTTAAGGACGAGTTAAGCAAAGTAGGATACGGACTTTGCGCTGCTAATTCTGTAAATTTTGGTAGAATTTTATTTCAAATCATCTATCACTACTATGCAAGCTTAAAACTTTATCATGAATTTAAAGAAGAGATTGAAATTCTTATACCAAGTGGGAATTTTGGCAATGCTTTAGGAGCGTATTATGCTAAATTAATGGGAGCTAAAATTTCTAAGATAAAAATTGTTTCTAATGCTAACAATATCCTTACTGATTTTTTCACCAAAGGAGAATATGATCTTAGGGATAGAAGTTTAAAAAAGACGATTTCTCCAGCTATGGATATACTTATTTCTTCAAATATTGAAAGATTGTTATTTTCTAAATTTTCAGATCTTAGGACTAATGAATTGATGAATTTGTTAAAAACTGAGAAATATTTCAAATTAGAAAAAGAAGAATTGCAAAGCTTACAAGAGGATTTTGAAGCTGATTTTTGTACTGATGAAGAATGTATGAAATTTATTAAAGAGAGTAAAATTTTAATCGATCCTCATACAGCAACTTGCTTTAAAATGCTTGATACTTCAAAGCCAAGTATTATTACTTCAACAGCAGAATGGACTAAATTTACTCCGAGTATGGTAAAAGCACTTTTTGGTAGAGAATGCAAGGATGAAAAAGCAGATTTTGAGCTTTTGGCTAAAGAATTTAAAGTAGATATCAAAAAAGATCTTTTAGAGCTTTTTGATCTTAAAAATGCTGATGAAAAAGTCTACGAGATAGGAGATATCGAAGGTGAAATTTTAGAATGGATTAAAAAATGATTATCATACCCACAAGACTAGCTTCAACGCGTTTTCCTGAAAAAATTCTTTGTGATATAGGTGGTGTGCCTATGTTTATCGCTACTGCTAAACAGGTTTCTAGTGTGGATGAGGTTTGCATAGCAGTAGATGATGAAAAAGTGTTAGAAATTGCCAAACAATATGGTTTTAAAGCGGTTTTAACAAGCAAAAATCATGAAAGTGGCACAGATAGGATCAATGAAGCTTGTAAAAAGCTTGGTCTAAAAGATGATGAAATCATCATCAATGTACAAGCAGATGAACCCTTTATAGAATGCAAGAATTTAGCCAAATTTAAAGAATTTGCTAATTCTTGTTTGAAACAAGAAGCTTTTATGGCAAGTTGTTATAAAGATATCAGTAAAGATAATGCAAGCGATCCGAATTTGGTGAAAGTGGTTTGCGATAAAAATGATTTTGCTTTATATTTTTCAAGAGCGAAAATTCCTTACGAAAGGGCAGACTATGAGGAAAGTTTTAAAGGACATTTAGGAATTTATGCTTATAGTGTTAAAGCTTTGCGTGAATTTTGCACTTTGGAAAATTCCGCCCTTGAAAAAGCTGAAAAATTGGAACAATTAAGAGCTATTGAAAATGGCAAAAAGATAAAAATGCTTCAAATTAACACTAGTAGCATGGGGATTGATACCAAAGAAGACTATGAAAGGGCTTTGCGAATTTATTTAGGAAAATAATTTATTCCAAAGTGGAACAGATTTTGCTTATATTATTTTAATATATTTAGGTTGAAGGCAAAAGAATCTAAATCAAAGGAATTAATATGAGTATCTTTAGTATCAATGATAACTCAAACTATGGTTCTATACTTTCACAAGCAAAAGCTAGTAAAGAAAGTAAAGAAAATTCTAAAA
>NZ_AINS01000064.1 GCF_000254135.1 Campylobacter coli LMG 9860 | reverse complement strand
GTGCTCTACCCCTGAGCTATTCCCGCGTAAAGCTAAAGATGAAATTCTAGCAAAATAAACTTAAAATGAGTTTATTTTGCTTTGATTATTTGCAAATAAATAAAGCAGTACCGCTAATGCTTTGTTCTTCATCCTTTACTATAGGCAATGAAAGCTCCATGTTATCAGCGCTTTTCATACTATTTAAAGCCCTTGGATAAAAATTTGGAATTGATTCAATATTTAGATTTTTTAATATACAAGTTTTGTTAAGATCTAAAGAATAAATTTTTTCATAAGAATAAGCTTTTTTTAGAAGTTCGCTATAAAGTTTTTCTTTATTGTCTTTTAGGGTTTGTTTGGAGAATTTAGGCTCTAAGGCAGGTGTAGAAATACCTATAAATTCACTTTTTGCAATGATGGAGTTTAAATCATTTAAAAGTTTGTTAAAATTTTCTAGTTTATCTGCTGTAAACTCACATTCTAAATTTGCATGAAGTCTTTGTCCTTTAGGGGTTTGAACTCCATCTTTATAAGAAAAATTAGGTTCAAGTGAAAAACTTCCGCCACTGCAAAAATTTTCTTTTTTAGAGCGTTCTAAAATTTGATTAAAAGTGTTAGAAATTTGAATTTTATCTTCATTGCTTAAAAAGGTTTGAGTGCTTAAATTTTCATTTGCCCAAAAGTTGATATTTGCATGAAAAATATCGGGTTTAGCTTCCATACTTGTTTCTATACTTCTTGAGAAATTTAAAGTTTGAGTAGTTTTGTTTTTATTTAAAAACTCTACATTAAAAATCACTCCAGCTACAAAAAGTACCAAACATAAAAATCCTATCCCTAAACCTTTAAAAAATGCTAACATTTCTTCATCCTTTAATAAAAATTAAATAATTTTAACAAAATAAATATAAAAATTAATACCCTTTTTTGAAAAATTCTAAAGGAAATTTACATTTTTTACATTTAAATTTTGCACCTTCATTTTGTATTTTTTTATGAATTCCAGAAGGTACATCATGAATTTGCCCTATGCACTCGCAAGCGTAAAAATAAATTACAGCCTCATCTTCATCATCTTTAATTTCTTCAAAAGTGATATCAGCTCCATTTTCAGAGCTTAAAGAACCTAATCTCCATTGTTCTACTCTCATATCTTCATAAAGTATGTGTTCTAAAAGCCATTTTTTACCATGATATAAAGTTTTTCTTTTAGGTCGTTGGTGGTTTTTATGTTTTGAATGATTTTTATCATGGATTGGATGATTTCTTTAT
>NZ_AINS01000065.1 GCF_000254135.1 Campylobacter coli LMG 9860 | reverse complement strand
AAACTATCCCAACTAGGGGCTGATTATCAATCTATAGACTGATTCTTTGTTATTTCATTAATAAAAGTTTCCATATTAGGATAAAATGGATTAAAGTTACCTCTATTAGGCTTATAAGAAAAATAATTGCGATAAGCTTCATCATAACACTTTAAATGGCTTGCAATATTAAGCCATAAAGCAAAACTCATATCCATTCCGCAACCTCTAATGGCAATGCCTTTTTCATCTACTTTTCTATCTGAAACCGCCTTGGCAATTTCATCAGGAATAGGCAAATATTGTTCTTTTTTATTTTTATAAAACACTTTAAAAGTGCGTGTCATTCCGCTTTTTGAAACACTTGTTAAAACAAGTGCAAGATTGCCTTTTAAAAGCGCTTCTTTAAAATCTTCGTAATTTTTTTCCATTCTATGTCTCCTTTTTTATAATTTTAAATAATCTCTTAAGAATAATTTGATGATTCTGTAAATTCTAAAACCATGAAAATCATGGAATTGTGTTTCATGATAATTTGTAAAAAAACTTTCTTCGAATAAAATTTCTTCTTTAATCTCTTTTTCTTTGCGAGAGATTTTAAGAATTTCAATTTTAATCTTTTCTTTCACATCTATAACGCAGGAAATTCTTGCTATAATCTTTTCACCTTTTGCCATTCTTTTGACAAAGATTTCTTGATTTTTATTCTTCATTCCTCTAAGACGAAATGCTTCTTCACATTCACGAAACTTTTTAAATTCTTTTAAATTTAAGTCATCAATATCATTTCTTAGTAATATGTTCATTTTTATTCTCCTAATATAATATTTATTTTTTTATCATTTAAACCTTTTTCTTCTAAAATAAGCTTGCAAATATATCTAAAAGTATTAATTTCTTTTCTAGCAACAATTTCAAGCCCATTAGTGGAATAAAAAACAGGTTCATCATCAACATCTGCCAAATAAGCAACATATCTTTTAAGCTCTGCGCAATAATTCTTAGTTTTAGGTAGGAATTGATAAGCTTCTCCATAAAGCTCAAATAACCTATCCCACAACCATTTAGAATCAACAAGCTCATAGCCTGCTTTTTCAACAATTTTTGTTTCAACAAAAAAAGTCATTAATGACAATACCATCTTTTACCCAATTTACAACCACTGTTTTCATTTCTTTTTTCCTTCAAAGATTAGTTCTAAACATACCAAAGGTACTGTTAAGAAAAACATTAAAAACCTTAATAAGCTCATAGGCTTTAACTTGCCAAAACACATCATAATTAACATGCAAAAAAGGCAAATTAAAACATAAGCTAAACTAAATATCCCAAACATACATATTATGCCCATTACAAAACTCCTCTTTTTTTAAGATCAGCTAATTCTTCATCAGAAAGCAAATTTTCTTGTCCCCTTTTATATGTGGTAACTAAAACCGCTCCAAACTCGCCTTGTCTTTCAAGAACAACAACAATATTGCTATCTTCATCAAGATATTTTTGAGTTGTTGCGATATGATAATCAGCACCACGCTGTAGAGGTGAGGTGTTTCTAATAGCTCTTGAAATAGCAACTGATAATGTATCATTTTCGACTTCTTCAAATCTTTGTGATACACGATCTGTAAAATGTTCTGTTGCTTTAATGCAGTTTAGGATTTGTTTTTTAAAAAGATTTATTAAAAAATCAACTTTGCTTTTGTCTTTTTTAGCTTCTTTATAGGCTAAAGCTCTTGAAAGCTTAGCTACAACAAGCTCGTTTGTATAAGTTAACATTTTTGTATCTCCTAATTGATTAGCCAATAAGAGATACTAATAACCCCTTTAGGGAATAAAAGCATCCCCTAAAGGCGAGTTTTAAGTAAGCACTACATTCTTATATCAACATATTTCAATAATGAACATTGTGTTGTGTAGTTGTAGTGTAAAAAGTAGAAATTAAGAGTTGAATTGTGGACTTAAGATTTCATCAAGTATTATCCTGACTTCTTTCATAATCTTTTCATCAACTTCACCTATTTTTTCAATTAATCTATCTTTTGAAAAAGACTTTATTTGAGAACAATTTATGGCTGAGTCTACATTTAAATTGTTTGTAGCATTCTTGTCAATCTTTAAAAACCAAATTCCTTTATAGAATTTATCTTGCCAAGTTGTTAAAGGCACAACAAAAACAAGTTTTTGATTAGAATTAAAAAGATTATTGCTTAAAATCAATGCAGGGCGTTTTTTAGTAATTTCTTCGCCTACTTGTGGTTCAAAATCAGCAATCCAAAGTTCGCCATATTTAACAATTTTAGATGATACCATCACCCACTCCTGCTTCTGCAAGTTCAAGTTGTTCCTTTTGGTACTCTTCATCATTTTTAAATGCTTCAAAGCTTTTTATCCATAAAGCCTTTCTTTGCTCTATTCTTTTACTTTCGTGCATTTGCTTTAATGCGTCTGTTAAAATCTGAGTTTTACTCATTTTTAGTTCCTTTGCTAATTTATCAAGCATTAAGCTTGCCTCATTGTTGAGAGTTAAATTAATTCTTTGCATGTGTTTTCCTTGCGTGTAATTTTATACACAAATTATAACACAAATTATGTGCAAAATAAACTACATTTTATAGCACTCTTCACAAAAGACAAAGTAGTTATTATTAATACCACCATCGCCTATATGAAAAATTGCGCTTTCCTTTTTGCCACAACAATCACAATCTGCTTTTAAATATAAAATTTCATCTGCATAAGATTTTAGTGTTTCCACATTATCCCAAGCATTTCCTTTTACATCATTAAGCAAACCTGCTACTGTTATAGTTATTTCTTTTTTTCTTGAAAGATTGATAATTTGTTCTAAAAAATCTTTCTTGAAAAATTGTATTTCATCTATAAAGATAAATCTGTACGAACTTAAGCTCGTATTTTCATTTCCAAAATTAAAGCGTTTAAGCTCATCATTCTTGTATTTTCTTGTAAAGAATTCCCTTGTATCACAACTTGGGCGAATAATGATAACTTCATCTTGAAATAATATATTAGAAGCTTTATCTATAAGTTTGGCAGATTTACCTGCTTTCATAGTGCCTAAAATCATTGTAAGCATTGAAACTCCTTATTTGACAGGATAGCCTGTAATGATTGTGATAATTCCCTTATCTCTATCTACGCCAAAAATAATAGCAGAGTTATTGCTTATAAGCTTATAGATTTTTTGAAATGGATTTTTTGCAATTTCTTGATGAATCAAAGCCACAAGACTAAGATCGATTTTTCTTTCTTGCAATCTTTCCGCAAAATGTTTACTAGGAATAATTTTAAAACCTCTCATTGTTCTCTCCAATCTATTCTAATAAAACCAAAATCTTTACAATATTTAGCTGTTTTAGCTGTTTTTATAAGATTTTCTATAAAGATTAGCTCATCGCTATCTAATTGATAATCAGATAATTTCAAGCTAAACAACTGTTCTGTAGGAATTTCTATAATAAAATCACTTGGCTCAGAATAATCAATTTCTAATTTTTCAAATAAATCCTCAAGCTTTTGTGTTTCATTTTGAAAGTACCCTTTACCATAAACTATTTCATATTTCTCAACTATACAACATTTAAAGTTCATATTAACCTCCTAAAACCATGATAATCTAATAAAGCCACTGTTTCTAGCATAAGGTGCTGTTTTTGCAACTTCAATTAAATCTTTTAAGAAGTCTTTTTCATCCTCATTTAAATCATAATCTTCTAAATTAAGATAAAGAACAGCTTCAGTGGAAACTTCAATTTCTTCACGCCCTTCATTCATCCAAGTATCATCAAGTAGTTCAACTTTTTCTAACAATTCCAATAATTCATTTTCACTGTTATTAAAATAACCACCTGTATATTTAACTTCATAATGAGTTGCTATATGACATCTGTATCCCATTTTATTTTCCTTTTTTTCTTTTTAATAAAAATAAAATAAATTGAATTATCCATTTAGCAGGATAAACGCTTGCGAAAAATAAAAACATTATCCAACAAACAGCTGCCAATGGTGCTAATTTAGTGAATGCAAAAATAACTGTGCAAACAAAAAATAGCGTTATCATGGTTACAAAATCCCAAAACTCTTGTTCTAATTTTCTTTTATTCATAATTTTTCCTTTTCTATTTTTTTTAAATTAAAAAAGGATAGAAG
>NZ_AINS01000066.1 GCF_000254135.1 Campylobacter coli LMG 9860 | reverse complement strand
TTTCTTCCTTGTAGTTTTTCAAGCATCAAAGGAAGTTCTTTTCTAAATAAAGCTTTATCAGTCATTCTAAGACCGTGCTCTAGACTTTTTATAAATCTACCATCTATATCATTTTCATCTTTTACCAAATACAAAGTCGCATCATATCCTAATTCCTGATAACACTTATAAAGTTCTATTTTATTTTGCACTGGAGCGCCCATATCTTGCATGCTGTGATAGCTTATAAAGATAGTATTATTGTTCATGCTTGCTTGAATTTTGAGATGATTTAAGTTTAAAACAGCTCTAATTAAATAATTTTCATCACCAAAATAATAAGAAGAATTTATATTTCTAGTCCAATATTTTTGCACAAAACAATAAATTCTATTATTATCTCCTTCAAAAACAAATTCTCCTTGATTCATATCTCTTCCCAAAATATGTGCTAAAAATGGCAAGCAAACTCCCGAATTATCAATCACACCATCTACATGCCAAGGAGCTATCTTGGCTATCAGTAAAGATAAATATCCTCCATAAGATCCTCCCCCATAAATCTTTGGAAGGTTTTTAAAATTTGGAAATTTTTTTACAAGATCTTTTAAAACATTGATATGATCAATAGCTGCCATAACGCCATAGTTTTGATAATCTCCATTAGGTGGGATAAAATCACAAGAAAGTTCTATTTTTTGGCTTTCATCAACCAAACCTGCTTGTTTCATTTCATTAACTTTTTGCTCTATAAGAGGAATAATTGATTCAAAATTATCTTTATTAACCGATAAATGTCCTAAATTAATATTTTTTAAAATACCATTGATACGCTCTAAATCATCTTGATTGGGAATAAGCTTTGGATTATACTTTTGATCAATACTTTGTCTTGCACAAAAACAATGATAAAAAACATGTATCACTACAACATCAAAATTTTTAGCAATA
>NZ_AINS01000067.1 GCF_000254135.1 Campylobacter coli LMG 9860 | reverse complement strand
ACTCGGGGGGGGGGTTGAGTTTTTTGAAAATAAAGAAAATAAAGAAAAACTCATAAAAACCCTAATAATACACTTAAATTCTTATTTAGAGGCTGAAAATAATCTACAAAAAATCAAGATTTTAGTCAAGATATATCAAAATTTACAAAAATGTAGCCGAACTCCTGATCTTATTGATATAGAAGAACTTGAATTTAACAAAGAAGACATTTTCGAAGAATTATTTTATGCTTTAGGCGGTTTAGGAGGTATGTATTCCGTAGAAATGATACAATCAAGAATTGCAAATTTCATCAAAATACTTGGCGGAGAACCTAAACTTTTATTAGAAAGATTCACAGCATAGACTTCAAAAAGAAGTCTATGTAAATAATCAATTTTAGAAAAATTAATTATTCAATAACGCAGCTTTTACTGTATCATTTGTTGCTTTGGCATATATAGTAGTAGTATTTAGATTTGCATGTCTTAGAATTTTTTGTATGACCACAAGGTTTGTTCCTTTAGCTGTTAATCTCATGGCTAAAGTGTGTCTAAGCAAATGAAGTCCTTTTTTGCTGATCAAAGCTTTAGCGTAAATATTATTTACAATCAAAAAAGCATTACTTCTATTTAAATGTTTTCCTGTGCTAGTTTGCATTATGTAATCACTATCTTGGATATTTTCTTTAAAATATTCAAGCTCATCATCTACTTCTTCTTTTTTAATCAATGCAAATTGTTCTTTACCGCCCTTGCCTATTATGGATATTTTTAATATTTCATCATCAACCTCTTCAAAATCACAAAGTTTTACATTTAAAGCTTCAGAAATTCTAAGTCCTCCATAAAGCATAAGTTTTATCAGCAAAGAGTTTCTAAAACTATTGTAAACTTCTTTTTTTGCTTTTTCTTTCTCTAAAACATTATTTAGCCTTATAATTTCATTTTCATTAAGATAATTCAATTTTTCTTCTGATTTTTCTGTTCTAAATCTAATTTTCTTCATATCAAAGGAAAAAACAAACAAATCATCATTATTATCGCTTATAAAAGAAAAAAAGCTAGTTAATACTCTCAAATAAGTTATTTTTGTTTTTTTTGATAGTTTATTGCCATTTTTTGAATTATTTTCTAAATAATTAAGAAAATTGACTAAAAAAGTCGTTTTTATATCATTTATTTGCATTTCATCTTGATAATCTAAAGAATATTCTACAAATTCTAGTAAAATACGCCTATAAAGTAAAAAAGTATTATTTGAATAGGATAATGCTTGAATATGTTTCAAATAAGCTTCTATCCAACGCTCTAAATCTTCGCTTATTGTAGTATTTTTAAGTTTCATTTTATTTATATCCTTTTTTTTATAACATAATTATGTATTATGTTATATTTATTTGCTTGTGTTAATACCAAAATATATATTTTAATAGGCTTATTTTGATATAAGATTATGTTATATATTTTAAATTATATCATAAAAATATTTATATTTTTGCATTATTTGTCTATTTATACAATTTTTTATTAATATTATGGTATAATTTATATATTTTAACAAATAAAGGATAAAAATGGAAAAAAATACAATAAATAATGAAAATATTCAAAAAAATGAAATATTAATTCCAAAAAGAGTATTATTTGATGAAAAAACATTAAAAATGATAGAAATGATGATTCCTACTTACAAAGATGAAATTTCTAATACAAATAAAGAAAATGAGAAAATTAATCAAATGATTAAGCTTGCTATAGAAAAAATGTTTAAAAATGATTTTTTGAATAAAATAAATAATTTTTAATTAGGTTTTTTTATGAATAATGTTTTGTTGCACAGAATAACTGAGAAAGGAAACATTCGCTATTATAGCATAGAAATTATTGCCACTCTATTTGAGGAATATATGGTTGAGAGAGTTTACGGAAATGTGCGTTTTAAAAGTTGCACAGGAAGAAAAAATAATGTATTTTCAAGTTTTAATGAGGCACAAATTTTTTTTGAGAGGTTAAAGAAACAAAAAATGAAAAAAGGGTATGCGTAAGTTTTTGCTTAAAAAACAAGAAAAAACATTGATAAAATAGGCT
>NZ_AINS01000068.1 GCF_000254135.1 Campylobacter coli LMG 9860 | reverse complement strand
AAAAAAAAGAAAAAGAGATACAAGACAAGGCTAAAGAGCTAAAATCGAAAGAAAACGAATTACAAGCGAAAATAGAGCAACATCAAAAACATATACAAAATTTAGAACTAGGACACGAAAGAGCTTTAAAGGAACTTACACAAGAGTTTGAAAAGCGTTTAAGCCTATGGAAAAACATTTTAACCTTTGGAAAATACAACGCCAAAGTAAGAGAAGACTATCAGTTAACAAAGAATGCTTTTTTAATTAGCACAGATGAAAGCAGGAGAGAAGCTAACAAAGAGCTTGAATATTTAAAATTTGAATATCATAAAGTCAAAGATGAACGAGATAATTTAAAAACTTTGTTTGAGGCACACAAAACAAAAAATGTTAAATTAGAAACTCGACTAAAAGAAATAGGCAAATGGTGTGAAAAAAATTTAAGCGTGGAG
>NZ_AINS01000069.1 GCF_000254135.1 Campylobacter coli LMG 9860 | reverse complement strand
AGCCTATTTTATCAATGTTTTTTCTTATTTTTTGAGCAAAAATATCTAAAACCATTTGCGCTTTTCGTTTTCAATTAAACTTAATTCACCTGAAGGACTTATACTGTATTTTTTAATTTCAAGTATTTTTCCTACCACTATAGATTCTTTATCATTTTTTCTAAAAACAACCATTTCATCTTCACTAAGGTTGTGATAATTGTTGTCGTGTTTTTTATAAGTTATTTTACTTCCTGAAGTATTAAAACCATGATAATAACAAATAATAGACTCTTTCATACCCTTTATTTTTACGCTAACTGGAGTATTTTTATACAATGACATACAAAAGTTATAATTTTCATTCATTTCAATGCCTTCTTTGGTTTCTCCATTTGATGTAGTTGCAGGGGTTTTATTTGGAAGTTTTTTTGTAGAAAAATCTGCTTTATAAATAGATACTGCATGGAATTTATTTTCTTTATCTACAAATAAATCAGTTCTTACTAAAGAACCCTTAGCATTCGCATAATATTTATCATTATATTTTCTTATTTTACCTAATTTTACCGCAAGATCTAAATCACCATATGTATTTTTAAGTTCTTTTATTTTAAGTGGCGTTAGCTCATGCAAAGTGCCTTTATTTTTAATTTTTAAAGAATGCGAAACAAAAATATTTTTTACTTTTTCAAGTGCTTGCTCTTTAAAACCACTAAAAGGTGGTAAAAACTTTCTTTTTAACAAATAATCACTTTCAGATATTTTGTTTGCGTAAAATTCAGCTTTTGCTAAATCTAATTCTTTTTTAAAATTATTAAAAGTAAAAATAATAGAATTGGTTGTAAAAGCTACTATAATGGCATCCATAGCATTGTTTTTGTAATCTTTGTGATTTTTAAAGCCTAAATACCAAAAATTTCTTAGCATTTGAGTAATCATTCCTGAGCTTAAAATAACATGTTGTTTACTTCCTTTTTCTCCATAGCCTAAGGCTGTGTTTTCATCTTCACTGATAGGCAAAAATGAAAGATACTCGTTAAGATAGCTCGCAACAAGTTTAGTTAGCCATCTTGTATCTTGTAAGGTTTGTTCTGTAAAATCAAAAGGCTTTTTATCCTTAAAGAATTTGTCAAAAATTTTAAATCTTTTTTTGCCATTATATTCTTTAATTCTCTCATTGATTTCAGCCCAAAGTTTTTCATCTTCTCCAAAAGCTTCAAAAGGTGTTTTTCCTTGTTTTAAATCGTTTAGTTTTTTAAAAGTTAAAACCTTATTGCTATAACTATCATCAAGACTTCTATTATAAGGGCGTATATAATCAATTACTAATTCATCAAGGCACTTTAAATCCATTTTTAAGCCTGAATAAGGACATATTCCTTTTTGATCTTCAAATAATCTAACTATTTGTATGTTTTTAGAAGTTTCTTCTAGTTTTAATTCTTTTATTGTTTCTAAAGCTTTTATACGACTTTGTTCGTTTTGTTCAATTTCTTTGATTATTTTTTTTCTATCATTAAAACTTATCCCAAAATCTCTTGTTAGTTCTAAATGAATTTTATGAACACTGCCGTATCTTCTTATGATATCATTAAGCAATTTTCTAAACTCACAAATAGCTCTAATAACTACAGGAGAAGAAATATCTTTAGCAAAGCGTGTTTTTTCAAATAAAGGCAAATATTCGTTTTTTTCTTGATTTTTAGCAATTGTAAAATTGCAAAGCTCACAAGCTTCATCGTATCTTTTACCTTCATACATTAAAGGTATGATTTGTTTTAAAGCCTTTAAAGATAAATTAATATGATCATTAAAAACAAGTTCTGAGAGTTTTTCGATTTGTTCTGCATTTAAAACATTATAATTTTTTAGCTTTTCTTTTAAAGTTGCTGTGTCTTTGGTTAAGGTGATATCTGTAGCAATACTATCAAGTATATCTTTATCTAAATTAGCAAAACCATCGCCTAAAGCTTTTTTAAATTCATTAAGTTTTTTCAAATCTACAAGTTTGGAGTTTTCAGCATTATTTTTTGAATAATCTAAGCCTTTAAAGTTTATGTCTGTGGAAGATTTAAAATATCTCTGATTTTTTTATAACTAATGCTTGTTTTATCTAAAATAATGCTCATAATCTCATTAATGCTATCTTTTTCATAAACTATACCTATATCTTTTTCAATGCTTTTTAAAAGGTTTACAACTTTTCCCAAAGCAACAAACTCACAAGCGCTTATGGTATTTTTAGCAGCTCTTTTTTCGTTTTCAAAGAAAATACAATTTCCTATTTTATTTGAAAAATCTTTCAAAGGGCGTTTAAAAAAGATGATTTCAAATAGTTTTGCTTTAAAATCAGCATTTTTAATTAATCCTAATTCTTTTTGTTTATCAAGAATAAGATCAAGTTCTTGCTTTAATAAACTTCTTGGAACAGAATTAGAATAATCTTCTGTGGTATTTCTTATTTTTTTAACTTCTTTGTTTTGAACAAAATTTTTATAAAAATATTCACCCACACTTTTAAATTTAAGCATTGCTTCTTTGTTTTTATTTAGGGCTTCAATAATAGTTCCATTTTCATTTTTCAATGCACTATCATCATATCCTCTATGCTTAGCAATGTGTAAAATAATGGCAGATAATTCTTCTTTGCTGATTAAAGAACTTAAAGCTTTGGTTCTTAATTCGTAGATAGATTGAGTTGATCCGATTAAAAAAAGTTTGGATAAATCAACATTAAGCTCTTTTTTTAAAAAAGTTTTAGTTGCAAGCATTCTTGCTTTTTTTCTTTTGACTATTTTCATACGAGCTTTGTTTTCTCGGCGTTCAAGGGCTAATGAATTACCATTTTTTGGATTTTCAGGTATATCAAATACTCTCACTCCGCAATCTATGATTTCATCATTTTCTCTTAATGCCCAACCGATATTAGCAATACCTAAATTAAATCCTATGATTTTCATTTTTTTCTCCAAATTCTTCTTGAGATTTTTCTATTAATTGTGAATATGTTTTAATTGCTTTTTTGGTGCTAAAAAAACCTATTACACAAAAACCAAAAAAAAGCCCAAAATATAAGGCAAAAAATATCAAAAAATTATAATCTAGTTTCTGATTATTAAACATATAGCTTATAATTGATAATATAGGCAATACAATTATTCCTGCTGTATAGATTTTTAGTTCTCTTCTGAGTTTTTGTATTGTATTCATTTTAATCCTTTAAAATTTTCCATTCATCAGATTTTAAATCATCCAATGTGAGTGTATAAGGAAGACTTTCTTTATTTTTAGAATTAGCTTTAAAAAAATAAAAATATTTTTTATTTTCACCTAAACACATGTAAAAGCAAGCACCTTCTCTTATAATTTTAAGATTTTGTGGATTTTCAATACTTTCTATTGTTTTCACAAGATCAACTATATTCATAATTGTTCCTTGCTTTTGCTTAAAATTTCTATAAATTTTTCAGGCAATTTATTTAAAAAATTTTCTAAATTAAAATCAACTCCATTTGCCTTAGCATCCTTTAAAATTTGATAGGCTTTTTGTACACAAAATTCATCATAAGCGTTTTTTTCAGGGCTAAAAAGGGCTTCAATTGCAGCTAAAGCGTATGTTTCTTTTTTTACTTTTGCGCTAGTAGAACCAAGATAATCAAGAGAGCTTATAATTTCAATAAGATCTTCATCTAAATTCCAAACTTTAAATAAGTTTGATAAAAAAGATATATGATCAACTCCTAAGAATTCTCTTTCTAATCTTAATATATTATTAAAATTATTCTTGCTTAAATGCAATAAAAATTTTTTATCTATGTTGTTTTGAATTAAAAAATTTGAAAATACCATGATGCCTAATCTTAGCATCATAACACATGGAATTAGATTATGGCACAACATTTTATCTTCTTCCATTAGCCAAGTAGAAATAAAATTGGTTTGCTCATGAATTAAAGCTAAAAAGCGATCAGTTTCTATACCATAAGGACTTAGATTGATTACAAAAGAACTTTTTGCATAATCAGCAATAATCATATTTTTAACATTGCTTACCCCCAAAAGAACTAAGGCTTGATTAACAGTTTTAATTTCTTTTGAAAAACCATAATAAGCTGAATTGGTTAAATGCAATAAATTAGCTGTAATTAAAGGATCTGTGCTAATAATATTTGCTATTTCATCAATAACAATATTGCTTCCATGTGTGGCAATATATTCTTGCAATTTTTGAATAGTTTCAGGCAGTGGTGGCAAATCATCCAAACTTTTAATGAGCATTTCATTAACCTCATTGATATTTTTTTCTAATAAATTATTCATTATGTCTCCTTTTGAAATTTAATTAATTTTTCCATTTGTTATTCTTGCTTTTTTGAGTAATTTAATTACTTCTTTTCCGTAGGGATTGTTGATAATTCTTCCATTGTAGCAAGTAATACCTTCTTCATTTAATCCGTGTTTGTCTAAACACATTTTTAATATTTCAGCTCCTACAAAAATATTAATTTTAGGTCTTAATAAATCATTTTCATTAATACCATATTGTTTTTTTAATCTTGGTAAATGAATGCTATTAATTTGCATAATGCCTATATCATAAGTACCATTTTTATTTGGTTTGCTAATAATATTGGGGGTTAAGCGACTTTCTTTATAAGCAATGGTCCAAAGCAATTGCGGATTGATTCCGAATTTCTCTCCTGCCTGTATAAAATAATTTTTTTGAGCAAAGAGCAAATTAGCAAAAAGTAAGGAGGTTAAAAAAAAGATTGCTTTCATTTTTCTAATTTCTCACGAGCTAAAGTTATTGTAAAGGGTTCATCATACTTCATGTCTATTTTCTGCGAAATTTGTTCAAGAGTTTGTGAGCTTTTGACTAATACTAAATTCCACAACATTAGCATTTCATCTGCATCTTTAAAATCCAAACCCACGCCTGCAGTTTTTTTAAGTTTTAAAAAAATATCATTGGCTTTCATTGCTAAATCAACCATAGCTTCAGATTCCAATGTATCCGCAAGCACGATTTTTGAATTGTGTTTTTTAAGTAAATCAGCTCTTCTTTTTTTCATTTTTCCTCCTTTTTTACATAAGGCTTAACAATACAATTTCTTAATCCGCTATTATCCTTATGAATGCTAAGCTCTGAAATACTCATTCCAAAAGCTCTTTTACCATCAAAAGGAACACAAAAGAAAACTTCATCTTGTCTTTCATCAAATTTTAAAATATAAGTTGAATAGTAAAAGCCTTTTTCCACATTAACAAACCAAATCAATCTTTTGTTTTCATCAGGATGATTTCTATAATAACGAATTAAAAAATTAAGTTTGGCGTTCAAATTTTCATTTTTAACATTAAGTGCTTTAGCAAGACTTTCTAAAAGACATTCGTGGCTGAATAACACAAATCTTTTAAAGCTTATAGCTTGCGGAATCTTAGCAAAACCTTTACGCTTAAAAGTGTTAATTTTGGACTTTATAATTTCAATAAATTTTGCTTCAATTAGCGGAATGTCAAAATTTTCTTCTTGACTTAAAGAATATTCAACTTCTTGAACCTTGCTTTCAATCATTTCAAACATATTTTCTATGATTTGAGTATCAATAGTCTTTTGTTTTAATGTATCAATCTCTTCTAATGTATTAACTTGATTATTTGTAGTGATTGTATCTGTTTTTTCTTGGATTTTTACACTCTCAGTTATCTTAACTTCTGCGTTATCTGAAATTAATATTTTATCACTATTTGATATTTTTAAATCTTTATAATCATAATAAACAACCTGATTATTATTTTTGGCGTATTCTAATGCTTTCTTGCAACCATCAATAGCTTCATTTATGTCTTTGCAATCTCTAAACATAGCAAATCCTATTTTAATCTTCTTATTTAATTTTTTATTAATCTCATCGCTCAAATCATAAAAATAATTCATGGTATCGGTTCTGTTTCCATTAATCACGCCGCATTCAACAAGTATAAATAAATCTTTTTTATTTTTATAAAATTCTTTTTCTGTATTTTTGAAAGCGAATGTATAAACAAGTTCTTGGAATTCTTTTGAATTATCTTCGGCTACAAAAAGGAAAAATTGCTTTTTAAATTCATTGAAATTAAGAACAAATCGATCTTGAAGTTCTTTTAAATCTAAAATTGAAATTTCATTTTCAGTGCTTTCATTTTGTGTTTTGTTTTGAATGGTTTGAGTTTTCTTTTCTGGTGTTTTAGAAATTGTTTTTTGGGTGTTTTCATGCGCTAGATTATTTTTTTGCGGAACTGTTGTAATAATACTTTCTAATTCTTTATTTCTTATTTTCTCAAACTCTTCGCTATTTTGCAAATAAGCATCTAATTCATAATCTCTTGTTTGTTTGTCCGCATCAATTAATAATTTCAAAAGTTTATCATCTTTATCAATACTACCTAAGTGATGCCCTTGAACAACGGTAGCAAGTTCTTTTAAATCAGGATAGTTTTTAAAGAGTTCGTAAAAGATGATATAGGAAATTTTTTGATGTTCTTGCATTCTTTTTAAATTCATAAAAGCTTGTTTTGAATCACCTTTTAATCTTTGTTCTTTGATATAGCTTTCTCTTAGTGTAAAATTATTAATCTTGCCTATATCATGTCCTAAGGCTACAATAATTGCTTTGCCAAACAATGTTTTTTTAAAAGACTTGTATTCTTTACTTTCGTTTAGTAACTCAATAATCTTGTAAGCTACATTTAAAGAATGTCTTAAAAGACTAATTTTTTCATATATATCAAAGCGAGTTTTTCCATCAAGAGTAACTGTATCAACCCTTTCTCCATCTTTTCTTCTAGCAGATATTTTTCCATAAGCGCTATTAGGATCTCCTTCAAAAAGTTGCACAACACTTGGACAAGCAATATTTTCTTCGAGCAATTGAAGTAATTTAATAATCATTTCAAGGTGCTTTGGATGGATCTTTTCGAGATTAGGTTTAATAATATCATTTAAAAAGATTTGACTTATGTCTTGTTTTAAATTAGCTAAAGAAATAATAGAATCACGCACTTGCTTATTTACCATGATAATATTAGCTTTTTCAGTGGCTTGTCTGGAAGTATCGATCATAGGAGTATTGTCATCTTCAAGCCAAATTTTTGCAAGCTCTTTAATATGTATATGTGCTACTTCTTTATCATTTGATGGATTTTTGAGTTTATTGTTCATATACCATAACAATAGAATAAAGAAAGCTTGTTCTATGATTAGAAAATAAGCTATTTCTCTTGAATACTCCCAAAGTAAAAATATATAGGCTTGTAAATTTAATAATAGACTAAAATTAAAACTTGAGTATCCCATTTTTTCTAAATTTACCCAAAATAAAAAGGTTAAAAAAAGAAAAATAGATACGAAAGTGATTATAATTTGCCAAACAACCTTTCTAATGAGTTGATGGCGATAAATAAAACTCATCACATTTTCAATTAAATCAAACATTAAAATCCTCGTTTTTTTGAGTTACATTAGGCATATCCACAACTAATTTTCCATCATTCACTTTTAAAGTCTTTCCCTTAAAACGCCCTTCAAAACCAAAATAAAAAAATTCTCTTTTTTGTAGGTTAGTCACATCATCAACCTCAATATTTAATTCTTCAACCTCTCTTGAAGTAATTCCTCCTTCTACGGTTAAAAAATAAGAATAAGCTCTTTTTTTACCCCCTAGATCTGAAATCATTTTAGAGCTTTTTGTATCATTTAAGCGCATAATTATTTTAGTGTTAGTGAGTTCTAATAATCTGTTTGCCCCATCTTGTCCTATTTCAGCCGCTAAGTCAGCTGCTGATTGAGTTAACCCCATAATAGCTACTCCTGCACCCCTTGCTTGGGCATATAAAGTTTCTATACCTCTATACACAGAAGAAGCAGCTTCATCAATGTAAATTTTTAATGTTTTATCAAATTTTTTTCCTGAGGCATAAACCCTGCCCACGCAAGATTGAATCATAGAAATGGTTACTTTGGAAATAATACTTGACACTTGCCTTGTAAGCATAGAACCTGTCATAATATATAAAAGCACGCCTTGATTTTCTTGTAATCTTTTAATAAAAGTGTTTTCTTGTGCGGTACCTATAATTTTTCCTACATTACCCATGGTCATTTGAGTAAGCGTGGTTCTAAGAGTTGATGAAACTTTGGCAAAATAATCTTGTGGTGATGATAAAACCCTATCGTATAGAGCAAGCAATCTAGCAATCTCATCATCTTCAAAACCATTACTTTGTATTTCTTTTAATTCTGATTGAAGCTCTTTTAAACCTTCATAATAAACTTTTTCAGCAATTTCTTCAAAATTTAAAGGTTTTTCTAGCTTTTCATAGCGCCTAATAATAAGCAAAGCTTTTACAACAGCCGTGGTTGTTTCATTTGCAACATTATAAAAGAACTCATCTTTTGCAGGAACACCTGAAACAATATGAGCAATGATTTCTTCTTCCATGTAGTAATTTGCTAACGGATTAATTTTGATCGAATATTCAGGATAAATAGGACTTAAAAACATAAGTTCTTTTTCTCTATTACTTTTTTTAGCGATTTCAACCATTTTTGAAAACAGCCCTATATCACCTTTAGGATCAATGATAACAACATTTTTCCCTTTTGGAATATCTTGTTCAATAAGCCCTTCAATGAGTCTTGTTTTACCTACACCTGTGGAGCCAAATACAAAAGTGTGATTTTTAGAATTATCATCGATTTGATATATTTCTAAAAGCTTCTCTTGTTTTTTATCTTCTAAATCAAAACCTATGCCGATAAATGTTTTTTCTTCTTCTGATTTTTTAAGAAACATTTTTGCACTTTATTTTAAATTAATTTTCTACTTAGAAAATTATTAGATATTGCATCATTGCATAAATCTATGGCATATCTTAAGTATCTAGGATCAGATTCTAAATCACTTATGTCAAAATTGCTATAAGTTGGACACATAAATTCTATAGCTATGGTTTTGTAAATATAATCTAGTGCTTTGCTTTTACTGTTTTTAAAATGAATCTTAGAGAATGTATTTAATTTATTTAGAAATTTTAAATAAAGCTCTCCATTAATATGGCGCTTTAAATTAATATTCTCAGATTTTAGTTCTTTATTCTCAATTAATAATCTATCACATAATTCTTTGTAGTATATATTAGAATCAATGGTTGTATTGTTTTTATTAATACTACCATAAAAGCCTTTTTTTCTAATACTAGGCAAAACTTCTTTTGTTACCCAATGTCTAAAATGTTTTGCATTTGGCTTGTCGCTTCTCATTAAGATAAAATAAAGTTGTGGCTCAGTAATCATAGTGAATTCTTTTATACCAAAACCTGTATCAAAGCTATCCACGCTTAAGGTGGATAGCTCAAACTCCCTTAAAATAGCTTGTTTAACTTTATATGTATCTTGTATATCTAAAATCTTACAAATATCACTCAAGCAAAACAAAGGCTCATTATTTTCATCTAAGGCTACTCTAACTTGTCCCAACTCTTCATTCTCAAAAAGAACAATATTGCTATTATTCACAACTTCAGCTTGTAAACTGTTTTCTAAATTCATTTTTTCTCCTTTTTAAATTAATAATTTTCATACGCATCTTTATTTTCAAATCGCTTAACTCTTTCTTTGTAGCCTTTGTAAAAAATTGTTAAATAAGGCAATATGGCAAAGATACACATAGAATAAAGCAATTCATAACTAGCATCATGCAAAGCAGGAATGGCATATTTATAGTAAAACACATAAAGTTGTTCAGTGCTGACATTAGGTTTGAAATATTGTATCAACCATAGTGTCCAATCCGCCCAAGAATATACAGTGCGTGGATTATTAATTGATATTTCTTTTAGCCATGAAAATAACCAAAATATAGCAAAACCTTTAAGCAAAAATGAAAAACTTCTGCCATTCATTAAGGCAAAAATAGCCCTGCGAGTAAGCAATCCTTTATAGTACTTCGAGATATAAGCCATAAACAAAGTAGAAACTAAAATAGGAGCGTAAGACAATAAATCAAAAAATAGTTCTTCATTTTTACTTAAAGGAGAATCTAAAAAATAATATTTGTAACTTGGATAAATAACTTGTAAAAAACATAAAAGCCCTGTAAAAATAAAGCTTTCAAACATACCGCTTTTAAAGCCTATTTTCAAATAGTCTAAGATTTGTTCAATGGTAAAATATTCTTTTGGAATTTCTTCACTGCGATCTTCGATAACATGATATCTTTGAATTTCGCTTAAAGCATGAAAAATATGTCTACCGCTTCCGCCCTGTCTCTCCTTTAATTCCCCAAAATCTAAATTAGGATGCGCAAATCTACCTGAACCATAAGAATTTATATCGCCTTTATTGCCTATATTACCGCTACCATTCTCCATTATATTCTCCTACTATCTCATAAAAATCTATCAATACCTGCAATTTTTTTCAGTTCTTTGTTAATTTCTTTCATTGAACTAATAGTATTGTTTAAAAATCTGATGCTATCTTGCAAAACATAGATTGTACTGCTTTGAGTGCAAGTTATTTGATTTAAAATTTCGTTTTGTTTTTTGATAAATTCATAATCAGAATAATTGGTGGTTTGATTATTGCTTCTAATAATGTTTTTCATTTCATTAAAAGCATTGATGAATTCGATTTTAAACTTATCCGCTTTTCTACCTGTTAGTCCCATAGCTATAAATGAGAAACCATCTTTGGTAAGTTGATAATATGGATATTTTCTCTCTTTGCCTCTGAAACCTTCTATTTTACGGGTTTTAAATGAAAGCCGAAAATTCGGCTCACAAAAATTTTTAATCTCATTATTGTTAAATTTTTCACCAATCAATTCTAAAATATGTTTATGTTGCTTTCCAAAAACCTTAGCCACATCCAAACTTGTGCAAAAAACTTGTTCATC
>NZ_AINS01000070.1 GCF_000254135.1 Campylobacter coli LMG 9860 | reverse complement strand
TTAGCCTATTATTAATTGTTTATATGGTAAAATAGATTTATCTCAAAAGCCTATTTTACCAATGTTTTCACTTTCAAATGGTGTTTTTAACCCATTCAGATTCAACTATCGAAAGAACTCTTGCAGTTTTGTAAATATTATCATGCGGATTTAGTATAGTTCTCACAGCGTAATACTGCTCGTTTTTTACCTCCTCTTTTTCAACTACAACTATCGTATCAACTGATTCTTCTTGAAGTTTCAAAGGAATGTATAAAACTACCCTTTGCTTATAAGCTGCAGGAATAATCATCTTTTGAAGATTATAATTATCTTTGATGATTTTCAATTCACCATTAATAATGTGTCCTATGAACCTATCATTTAGTTTTTTCACAATTTCAGGTAATCGCTCTTTTCTCTCAAAAAGATGCAAATGATTTACTCTAAAATCTAATTTACTATCAAAAATGATTTCATTTTTGAATGTATCATAATCGCTTAAAGATTTAGGTATTTCTAAATCATCTAAAACTCTATCTCCATTAGAACAAAATTTTCTAAAAATATATCCTCCATTTTCCTGCTTTTCAAAGTATGCAAATATTGGAAAAACACCTGTGCTGTACAATCCTGTATTAAAGCATGCTTTTGTTTTGTCTTTATTATAAGTAATAATATCAGGATAGCTTTTATTTTCGTAAATGAACTCAAAATATTTAAATAGATAAGAAAATAAAATATTATTTCCGTTTCCCCAAAATTCTTTTTGAGTTATATTAGAAAGCTCTTGGAGTGTATTTAGAAAATTTGGAAAATAGGCAAATTGAAACAACAAAGGTTTCTCTTCAACTTTGTTTTGAATTTGATCACGATTTGAAGTCTTGTTTCTTGTGATAGCTTTTTTAACATAAACTAAAGAAGGTTCGTTTTCATCTTTTTCAAGATCAAAGCCTGCTTCTATTAATGCCTTACTACAATTGATTTTTAAATCATATTTTCTTTTCAAATATTGACTGATATGTCCTGTAGTAACATGGTCAAATTTAGTTTTACTATCTTCATAGGCTTCTAAAATTAATTTTTCTATGTTTTTTTCCACGCTAAAAACCTAATTGTCCCTTCTTATAATCTTCTAAACCTTTCAATAGTCCAAAAAGTATGTCAGAATCAACCGCTCCTTCAATAGGAGTGCCTATTACTTTTCCTGTTGGAGTTAAAATATAAGTTGTTGGAGTTACACCATTAAACAATAAGTCTTTAGGTATTAATCCATTGGCATTTAAATCAGAAATAGCAACAATGAAATTTTTGTTAAGGTATTCCATTAAATCTCTATTATTTAACACATCATTCATAAGCTTGTGACAATATTCGCAAGTGTTTGAAACCACAAAAAAAATCATTAATTTTGCTTCTTTTAATGCTTGCTTTTGTGCTACATATACATCATCGTAGATTTTAGCCTCTAGCACCATAGGGCTAAAGGCTAAAAAGATAGCTAAAAATAAGATTCTTATTTTTTTTATCATGCAATATCCTTTTTAGAATAATCCTGCAATCTGATTTGCAATTTTATCTTCTAAAATAGGCGTAGCTTCAGGAAGTTTAAGTCCTGTTTTCACAGCTTCTGCAAAAATAATAGTATTTTTTTCTATATATTTGCCTTCATAAGTTTGTTGTGTATTATTGATTTGATTTGAATTTAAATGTCCTACTTTATCACTGCGAACATTTCCGCCAAAGCTATTTAAAAAGCCTGAGCTTTGGGAATCTCTTACGCTAGCTTGTCCGCTAACATTACCACTAGAAGTTAAAACTTTACCATCAGCTTTTTGCTTGATATTAATATCTACTTGCATTTGCCAAATTGTATCTTCGGTAAGTTTTCCTAAAAGTCCTCCTACTAAAGCACCTGCAGCACCTGCAGCAACCATACCTCCTGCACCGCCGCCATTATAGCCACTAACTGCCACACCCGTAGCACCTCCTGCAACAGCACCGCCTACAGCATTATTTTCTTGTTTTTTATCACAATATAAAATATTAGTACTTAAAATATAATTTGCTTTATCAGGATCATCTATAACTTTATATCCTTTAGCTTCCAAAGCACTTCTTAATTTAGGTTCTAAATTTACATCATGTCCGCTTGTATTTTTGATATTTAAAAATACAATTCTTTTTTCCTTAGCTACAGGATCAAGAAAAATACTTTGACTCATTGTTGCATTAGTTTGTAAAGTAGTTGTTAAACAACCTGTGAGTAAACTAGCTGCCAAAACGCTGCACATTCCTGTTTTAAAAATAGTTTTATTTATTTTCATTGTTTTCCTTTTTATTAAATATTTTTTCAAAAATTTCTTTAACATGTTTTTTGAATTTAGCGCGATCCTCTTCTGTTTCGCCTGTTAAATTATCTAAGCCTTTTTCTAAAGTTTTAAGAAACTTTCCAAAATAATCCTTTTCCTGCTCTTTTGCATGGTATTCTGAAAATTCTTTAGAAATTTTAGATTCTAAGTAAGTTCTAAAAAATTCTGTTTTATTTAAAACAACTTCTAAGTATTTCATAGCTTTTGCTTCTATCTTATACTTGTCGTTTACAAAAATATCAACTAGATCTTTAAATTCTAAAATATTTTCAATCTCAATAACTTTTATAATATTGATTGTATTTGAAAATTCATCAGTTTTGATATTATTTAGAATTTCAACTGCATTTTTTTCCATTTTTTCCTCCTTTTTTATGTGTGAATTTGTTTTTTTTTCTTTTTAATATTTCAACTTGTTTATCCTCCTCTTCTTCTAATTCATTAATACTTTTATCAAGGCACTTAAGATCTCTTACCTCGGTTAGTGCGTTAAAAGATGCTTCATCTAAAATAGAATGAATTAATTCTTCTCTTTGTTTAAATAAATCATCTTTACGCTTTTCAAGAATTTCCATTCTTATTTCCGCTTCTTTGATTTCACACTCTTTTAAAAATTTTTCTTTGTTTGCTTTTTCCTTTTCTATTTTTATGAGTATTATTTTTTCTTTTAGCTTTTTAAAACAATTCATTTTTCACCCTTATTTAGTATAAAAATTGCTATTCATGTTTTGAATAAATCTTGCAAGTCCATCACTTTTAGCTTGTTTATTTATTTCGCTTAAAGCATAATTAATGCTTGTTTCACCATAAGCCACAAAATATTCTTCATTGGTATCTGCAGGCGTGTTTGTCATTTTCTGATAATCTTCTACAATAGGATCGTAGTTTTTAATAAAAATCACAGCAGGAACTTTAGTAATATTAAATCTTCTAGTTACTTTTGGATTAATTTCAATATTGTAATAATAAAAATTATTTTTATCTTCTTTATTTTTGTTATTAGGGTCTTTAACTAAAAGATCTTGCAAATAAGAAAAAGTAGGATTAATATATCTTGCATCATTTCCAACCAATCCTCTTAAAACAAAGGTTATATCGGTTTTTACATTTTCAAGCAACTTAAAATAGTTTTGAATGCTTGATTTGTCCATTGAAGAAGAGATCACTATGAATATTTTTTCATTAGGATTTAAATATTTGTTTGTGCTGATAAGGTGTTTAGAATTTTCCATTTGATTAATCATATCTTTAGTATTTTGCGAATACTCGCCAAGATATTCATTAAAATTCATGCTTTTATCATACAGAATATAGTTTTGGTTATCGACAATCTTTTTTTCAAAAGCATCGCTTCTTCTCATATCGGAAACAATTTTAGCACTTTTATTAGCTTCTGCGCTTTGGTTAAACTTTATGTCATATCTTTTTTTTATTTCATCCTTTGTTAAATTCATATCTTGTCTCATAGAACTAAGGTTAAAATCTTTAGTGTTTTTATAAAGCTCATCGACTGAAATTTTATTTTGCATTGCAGCTTTATCTTTTAAATATTTATTATGAAATATTTGTTCTTTTGTCAAATTATCATCGATTGCAAATAATGATGAACATAGCAAAATAGAACCTATGATTTGTTTTTTCATTTCTTTCCTTTCTTGTTAGTTTTTTCCAAGCTCTATCATTTTATGAATAGGAGCTGTTTTTTCAATATGCTTAAAAACAACCAAGCAATCTTCGATTATAATGTTTGCTTCTTCTTCAGTAAATTTTTCATTAAAAAGCGTAATTAAATCCATTTTCATACACTCGTTTAATTTGCTAAAATCTTTATCATCAAAGCTATTAATAATTGAAGCTAGATATGCTTTATGTGCTTCACTTTTTTCTTCAAGCCTTTTGCTTACCCTACAAATAAACAAAGTTATAGTGTATAATTTTCTGTCTATTTTAAATAATAATGAAAATAGTTTTTCCCAAATTTCTTTATCAGAAACAAGAGAAATAATCTTTTCTAAGGCACTGTTCTCAAGTTCTGAAATAATATTTTTTTCATTTTCATACAAAGACAATTCATCAATTAATTGATTTAATTCTTGTGAAATTTCATTTTTGTAAGTATTTTCATTCAAGCAAGGCTCTTTTCCAAAAAAAATAAAGTTTGGATTTGCATTGAAGGTTTTGATCAATCTTATAATAAACTCGCTTGTTGGTCTCAATTTTTTATTTTCGTACCTTGAAACAATTGCTTGATTGATGTTTAAGTTTTTTGCAAATTCTGATTGAGTTAAATTTAATCTTTCTCTAAGTTCTTTTATAAACACAACAAAACCTCCATTTTATATACTAGAATGCACAACACTCTTTTTTCTTAAAAACCATAAAAGTGAAATTATCTCCTGCTACAGGATAATTTTTGGCAAAGCTCCATAAGATACCACTTTGTCCTATGCCCATACCCATAGGATGTGGAACAGGTGCTAAAATTTGCAATCTATAGGAAGATTTTCTCCAAATAGGCATAGGGTATTCTCCGCAAAGCCCTAATTGTCCTGCACTTTCCCAAAGTATTAATTCTCTATGAAGTTTATAAATCATAGAACCTGCAACAGAAGCAGCATCTTCCACATAATCTTTTGAGCCTGTATTACCTGAAAGTGGGTAAGCATTCCCCCAAGAACCCTTACACCAAAACAATGGATCTAAAGCCACATTGGCTTGAGCTGATACGCTATCTGCCATACAAGCAAGATTTGAAATAGGATTGCCAAATAATAAAGCCTCAGGATTGATCAAGGCTGTTAGTTCATCATCTTGCCATAAGGGATCTACTTCGGTCATATAAGCTATATCCACGCCACTTGTAATATTCATACATGCAGCATCAATTAAAATTCCTACCATGCCAATAATAGGATATATATAATAGTGAGATTGATAAAAGACTCTTGCTCTATCATGTCCATCACCTTTGGTTCCTTTTGAAGCTGTAAGCATTTCAGGCATACCAAAACCTAGTCCCACAAAACAATAAGGATCTTTTACGCTATCTAACATTCTACTAGGCTCAAAATATCCTATAGGAATTCCTATGCGAAAAAATAAAGGTGGTGGAGCAGGGCATATACATATAGGAGAGCCTACTGAACCTTGCGGATCAGGCATAGGTCCTTGTATAACTTGTATCCCTGCGATACTAATAGGAAAAATACATTCCCAACAAAGTTCTGTTAGGCTTATAAGTATTTGACTTGGATTTGGAGCGCAAACAGCTTTAGTCTCGCTTGGGTGAAAAAACAAACAAGCAGCAGCTACTGCGCTGATTAAATGAGCCTTGAATTTCATATTAATTTCCCTTTTTTTAAATTTCTTTTATGCTTAAATTATTATCAACGATTTTAGTTTTATTATTCTCCATGCAAGGAATACAAATCTCATGAATCTGTATCTTATTGTCAATTTGTTTTATAATGCTTGGAGTTTTTTCTATCTTAAATTTTTCGCGAATTTGTGGATTCAAATAAAATACTTCTTGCTTAAGCTCTTGGTTTAAATCATAGTAACTTCCTTCTGAGAGCAATAATCTATAAGAAACTTGATTAGAAAAACCACTTTTTTTAAACCATTCAACTTCTTTTTTATTGTTACCATTAATAACCACCATTGCATATGAAAGCTTTACATAATCAGCAGGATTAAATTTAAAACCCTTTGGATATAAAATATCTCCATTTGCATTTTTAATATCTTGATCCAAAGTGTATGTTAAGTCAGGATAAAAGATTTTATCCTCAAGGGCAGGTTTTAATGGAATTAATCCTTTAGGTTGATAATTTTTGACATTTTCTCTTGCTTGTTCTCGAGTCTTGAAAGCTTTTTGTTCTATTTGTGCTTTATTTTTTTCAATGAATTCTTGTATAAGCTCTATCATATCTCTTTCTGCAAAATCTTTAGTTTTGCCTAAAATCATTTCTTTGCTGCCGCCTGCGTATAGAACACTAGCTAAAATTATAGTACTAAAAAATATTTTTTTCATATCTATCCTTAATTATTTATCTTTTTCTAAAATTGCATTATCAAATAAAAATAAAGTATTGTTGATGATGTCATCTTTGTTTGTAAGTCCTGATTTAACTCTTTGCCAAATTGCTTCTCCTTTTGAATTTCTATAAACAAAGAAATTTTCAGGAGTTGTTGCAAGTTTAAATTTCGAAATTAAGTCTTTACGCTCATCTACATTAACATATTCAACATTTACACCATAATCACTTTGTAGCGAGCGATATATGCCTTTTTGTTTTTCATTAATTTCTTTATTTAAATCGCTAACAAAAACAACATAAGAAAAATCATCCTGATGAGCTTTATAAAAATTATTTATTTTTTCTTGTTTTTGTCTAAACATTTCGCTTCTACCAAATTTGTCATCACGAATTTCTGGATACTCTAAGTTTGGATTTTCTAAAAGATTTAAAGCCCAAACTTTAGCAAATTTTTCAGATTGATCAACTTGCCACTTATTCATAATTTGCATTGTCATCACATTTGTTTTTGTAGGATTCATGATGGCTATTTTTCTAACTTTTTCGAAGGTTTCGGTAAATTCTTCGGCTGTTAAAAGATCTAAATTATTTAAAGGTATAGAAGCAATAAATAAATCATCTGCATTCATTCTTTTTTGGATTTTGGTTTCATTTTTTTCTTGTGTGTTGTTATTATCAGCAAGCTCGTAGTAAAACCAACCACGCTTTGAGTCTCCAAAAAAAGTGCTTGCTTGCAAAAAACAAGCGAGAACAAGAATTGTAGTAGATATTTTCACCGTAAAAAACCTTAATTATAAAATATTTGAATAATTATATCATTATTTTTAAAAAAATATATATTTGAAATATATAT
>NZ_AINS01000071.1 GCF_000254135.1 Campylobacter coli LMG 9860 | reverse complement strand
AAACTAGTTTTAAAACTAGTTTTTATTTTACTCTAAATTTTAAACTTTCCCCCGCCATAAAAGGAACTACTTTTTCATTCTCGTTTTTATATTCGTTTGGAACTTGCCATTCTTGATTTTCTAAAACAATGATTTTTTCTTTTTCAAAGGTTAAATTATGCACTTTACAAGCATTATCCGAAATAAACTTTTGCAAATTAACTTCATTTGAATTTTTACTAAAAAGATCAGCCAAAACACAAAGTGCTACACTCGCACTAAATACACCCGCTGCACAACCGCAACATTCTTTTTCATGCTTAGGATGTGGCGCGCTATCGCTTCCGAACATCACTTTTTCATATCCACCAAAAGCAAGCTCACAAAGTGCTTCTTTATCTTTATAATGCTTTGCTATAGGCTTGCAAAAAAGATGGGGCTGCATTTTTCCACCGATAACATCATCTAAAGTGATGATTAAATGATGTAAAGTAATGGTTGCATATAAATTTTCATAATCTTTCAAAAGTTCACATAAGGTTTGAGTCGTAATATGCTCCATAACAATCTTAAGACGCGGAAAATTTTTAGCTAAATTTTCATAGATTTTAGCAAAATTGCTTTCCCTATCCATCACAAAATCATTGGTTTCTCCATGTACCAAAAGTGGAATTTGTAAATCACTCATCGCTTCTAAAGTGGGTTTTAAATTCTCTATATCAAAACTTGAAACCCCACCTTTTGAATTTGTGGTGATGCCCGCAGGATAAAGCTTGATACCAAAAATTTCATCCTTAGCACTTTCAAGAAATTTTTCATCATAATTTTTAAAAAAAAGAGTCATTAAAGGAGTGAAATTCTCATTTTCACAAGCATTTATTATACGCGTTTTATAAGATTTTAAACTCTCTAAATCACAAAGCGGTGGAACTAAATTTGGCATAATCACACCCGCACGAAAATCTTTAGCACTAAAAGGTGCAACCAAGCTTAGCATGTTTTTATCTCTTAAATGCAAATGCATATCTAGTGGGTTTTTAAGTGTCATTTTTTCTCCTAAATCAATCAGCAAATTTTATCCTATAAAGCTAAAAATAATAATAAAAAGTGGTTCTAAGATAAAGAATACTTAAAATAAAAATTTATTTTCTAATCACAAGGGATGCAAAGTTGATAAAATCCATTTTTCAACTTTTTAAAAAGCTTTTTTTCTTCTAAAAATTTAAAAGTGGCGATGATGGTAGGTTTGCTTTGATTTAATCTTGCTTCAAGCTCGCTTATTTTTATCATCACAAAACCATTTTCATCCGCATTTTCACATAAAAATTGAAGCAGCTCAAAGCGTTTTTTACCTAAAATTTCTCTCATTAAATTTTCAATTTTTACAGCCATAATTTTCCTAAGATAAATCCCCAAATAAAAAGTGCTAAACACACACTAAAAAATACTGCCGCACTTGCACAATCTTTAGCAACTTTAGCTTTTTCATGCCATTCATTTGTAATCAAATCCACACAAGCTTCAATAGCTGAATTTAAAGCTTCAGTGATTAAGATGAGAATTAAAACAGTGATTAAAAACAAATGCTCCAAAAAGCTTACATCTAAAAAAAAGCTAAAAACGATAGCGGGGATAATCACACAAAGCTCTAGCCGAAAAGCCATTTCATTTTTAAGCAGGGCTAGAATTCCTTCTAGAGCATATCGTGCATTGTTTAAAAGATGATATTTTGGTTTCATTAATTGGCCTTTAAGGTTTGATTTAATAAATCATAATCTGACTCATAAACCATGGTTTTAACATCAAAATAACCCAAAAGTGTGCTGAAAAGATTATCTTGAGAAAGTTTTAAGCCTTTATGATTTTGAGCTGTCATCATGAGTTTTTTATCATTGCTCCAAAAAATGACAGGGATATGAGTTTGATAGCTTGGCGCTATAGCATAAGGCATTCCGTGTAAATAAATTCCATTTTCACCCAAACTTTCTCCATGATCTGAAAGGTATATTAAAGAACTCTCATAATCTTTTTTTTCTTTTAAAAGTTTGATAATCTCACTTAAAAGATAATCCGTATAAAGCAAAGTATTATCATAAGTATTGATTAAAGCTTCACTATCACATTTTGAAAGTTCATTAGTATCACAAGTTGGGATAAATTTTTTAAATTCGCTTGGATAACGCTTATAATAAGCTGGTCCATGAGAGCCTTGTAAATGAAGAACTATGATATTTTGAGTATCTAAATTTCCTAGTCTTTCTTTTAAAAATGGCAATAAATTCTCATCCCAATCGCTAGAAAGTTGCTGCTTGTCAGATAATCTATCGCAAACTCCCTTACATCCGCCTGAGTTATTGTCTATCCAAGAAGCTTTTACGCCTGTTTTTTGCAAGATATCCATAACATTTTCTTGATATTCACTACTTGAATAGTTTTGACGCTTTGAAAGAGAAAACATACAAGGCAGACTCACCGCTGTAGCAGTGCCGCATGAAGAAAAATTATCAAAAAATACTACATTATCTTTTTTGGTATAAAAATTGGTATCATTTTTAGCATATCCACCCAAAGAGTAATTTGCCGCTCTAGCGGTTTCACCCACTACCAAAACTAAAAGTTTTTTAGTGTGATTGTTTTCTCTATAAGCATCATTAGCTATAGTTTTAAATTCTGGCTTAACTTTTACAAAACGAACACAATAGCGATATACGGCATAAATTTGATAAAAAGGAACATTATACATTCTTATTTCATTGTAAGTTCTAAAAAAAGGTATAAAGGTTTTACTTAAAGGCACAAAGGCGATTAAAAAGATAGAACAACCCAACAAAGCACTTAAAACTCTAACCCGTATCTTTTTAAAGAAACCTTGCTCTGTATTATTTTCAATACGAATTCTTAAAATAAAAACACAAAAAAGCAAGACGACAATAGCCAATAAAACCAAACGCCAACTTAGCAAATCTTTCACTTCTTTTATGTCAGTTTGCATAACATTTTGTATCATATCTGAATCAATTAAAACTCCATAAAAAGTGATAAAATAAAGACTGGTACAGGATGATAAAATAAAAAATATAGACAATATTTTAGTTAAATATTTTACAAAAATAAGTGAAAAAATCATATGAACCAAACCAAAATAAGCTACGATAAAAACTAAAGTAAGCAGTAAATTTTGGGATAATTTTTCATAAACAAATGAATGTAAATTAAAATTTAAAAGTGTAATGAGTATGGAATTAAAAAGTACAAATCCAAACCAAGAAAGTTTAAATTTAAACATATTCTCCCCTTAAAAATAACTAAAAAGCAAAGTTTAGAAAGAAAAAACTAACCATTAGTAATATTTTTTATTAATTATGATATTATTTTTATTTCAAAAATTTAAGGATTAACTGATGAAACTACTTTCATGGAATGTCAATGGCTTAAGAGCTATTTGTGATAAAAATGCGCTTGATTGGATAATAAAAGAAAATATTGATTTTATAGGTTTTCAAGAAATTAAAGCACATGAAGATAAATTTCCTAAAAAAATTTATGAATACCCTTTTAAGCATATATATTCTAATTCTGCCAAAAGGGCTGGATACTCGGGTGTTATGAGCCTTTGCAATTTTGATAGTGAAGTTAAAAAATGTGAATTTTTTGATGATGAAGAAGGCAGAGTTTTAGAACATCGTTTTAAAAACATAGCACTTTTTAATATCTATTTTCCAAATGGACAAAAAGATGAAGAGCGTTTAAGCTTTAAGATGAAATTTTATGCGAAATTTTTGGTGTATTTAGAAAAACTTTTAAAGGATGGCTTTGAAATTATCATTTGTGGTGATGTCAATACCGCACACAAAGAAATCGATCTTACCCATCCAAAGGCAAATGCCAATACCTCGGGATTTTTACCGATAGAAAGAGCTTGGATTGATGATTTGCTAAAACTTGGTTTTATTGATACTTTTAGAGAGATCAATGGCGATATCAAAGAAAAATACTCGTGGTGGAGTTATAGAATGAAGGCAAGAGAAAGAAATGTGGGCTGGAGAATCGATTATTTTTTCATTTCAACAGGTTTAAAAGACAAGCTGAAAAATGCTTTCATAAGAGATGATATTTTTGGTTCAGATCACGCACCTGTAGGCATAGAAATAGATATTTAATATCCCAAAATGGGATATTATTTTTTAATGAGTTTTTTTGCCCTTTCCCAAAGTCTTACGCCTAACTTTTTAGCTTTTTTTGAATTTAATTCTTTGTATTTTTCCCCTGCTACTTTCTCAAGCTCAAGAATTTCTTGCTTAAAGCGATGCAATTTTCTTTGAGTTAGTCTATTAAAATCATTGATTTTTGGGTTTTTCTTGATATCATTTAAAACCAAAAGCAATTGCTCCCTACTCTCAACAGCAAGGCGTTTGAATTTAGCAAAAAGATTATCAAGCTCATGCTCTAATAAATTTTCAACTATATCCTTTGATGGATTTTTTTGTTCTTTAATTTCTCTTTTTAAAAGTGCGATAAAATCATCTTCTATGCCTATTAACTCTTTACTTTTTAAACTCACATCTTCTTCGAATTTTGCGTAAGCAAGTGTGGTTTTAAATTTTTCCATAGCTAAAGAAATTCCATCTCTAGTCCCTTTAATCGCACCAAGACAAAGATCTTTAGCATAAGCTATAGATTCATTTGCTATCTCAAAAGCTGTATTTAAAATAATACTTGAAATTTTTAAAATACGCTCTTTTTCAAAATGTGCCTCGCAAATAGCATTATAAACAAGACTTTTGGCAATTTCACTGCTAGTAAGTTCTATATCTTCAGCTTTTTCAAGAGTAGTTAAAAAAGCACTTTCAGCAGTTTCTTTTAAAATTCCAAGCATTTCTATATCAAATAAAATCGCATCATTTAATCCGCTGCTAAATTCATCGCAAAAAGAACATTCTTGTAAGATATTTTCAAATTCAAGGAAATTATCACTGATTTGATTTTTAATTAAATTCTTTTGATTTTCGATTTGTTTGTTTAATAATTCTGCCTCGCTGATGTATTCATAAAGGACATTTTGAGCATCTCCTACACTAGCTTTTACCAAAGCTTTGATAACTTTTGCAACATTTTCATCATCAAATAAATCAAGTTTTTTCAAAATGGTTAAAAACTCAACCAAAAGTGAATTTAAAATCTTTTTAGTGCTGTGTGGATCTTGTGAAATTTGCTTATACGCAAGATTAAAACTTAAATCCTCAAGCAAGTCTTTCACTTCATCTTTTTTGAGATTGGATAAAGAATTCTCAAATATAATCAAAGTATTTTTCATTTAATCCCTCTTTCTTAAAGCACAAATTTGGCTTTAGCTTTTAATTTTTCAAAAATATCCAAACGATCCTTTTTGCTATCTACATAAACACTGAGTAAAAAACTTTGATATTTTCCACTAGAACTTGCATTAGAATGTTTGTATTTAAAATCTCTTTGTCCCAAAAGCTCTTCAAACAAAGCTCCTGCATGAACATGCGCTTCAAAAATCACCTTATAATCCCAAAAAGTAGGATAATTAACAATAGGCTCTTGTTTAAGATCGCACAAATTTACCACTTTTACCCCCTTCTTTGCTTTCAAGTACAATTTCACTTATTTTCATTGTTTTATCGATGGCTTTAATCATATCATAGATAGTTAAAAGTCCTATGCTAACGCCGCTTAAAGCTTCCATTTCTACCCCTGTTTTACCCTCACATTTTACCGTTACTATAAGTTTAAAAGTATAATCTTTAGGAAATTCAACTATATCTGTCTCAACCTTAGAAATCATCAAAGGATGACACATAGGGATAATTTCACTTGTTTTTTTAGCACCCATGATAGCTGCTATAACAGCAGTTTGAAGTACGGGGCCTTTTTTAGCAGTATTGTTTTTTATAGCCTTAAAAGCTTCTTCGCTCATACTGATCATACCGCTTGCTGTAGCCACTCTTTTACTTATATCTTTTTGGCTTACATCTACCATTTTAGGGCGGTTGTTTTCATCTAAATGAGTCAATTCCATAATCAACCTTTTTTAAAAAATATAAAAAATTATAGCAAAAGCAATCAAATTTAAGCTAAAATTAGATTTTATTTTGTTTATCAAGGAGTAAATAATGGCTTATGATGATGAAAATTTAGAATTTGATGATTATGAAGGTGAAGAGGATGAGTATGCTCACAATCATCACAAATCCTATAATTATGATGATGATGATTATGACTTTGATGATGAAGCAAATGATGATGATTTTTATGAAATGGATTAAAAATGAGAAAAATTCTTAGTAAAAAAGATATAAAAACGCTAGGACTTTCATCTTTAGGTGGAACCTTGGAATTTTATGATTTTATTATCTTTGCATTCTTTTCAAGTTATATTTCAAAAAACTTCTTCCCTGAAAATTTAAGCCCTTTTTGGCAACTTTTTAATACCTATGGCATATTTGCAGCAGCTTATGTAGTAAGACCGCTGGGCGGTATAGTGATGGCACATTTTGGCGATAAATTTGGGCGCAAAAAAATGTTTATGCTAAGTATTTTGCTTATGGTAATACCAACTTTTGCACTGGCCTTTATCCCTTCTTATGAAAGTATTGGTTATCTTTGTGTAGTATTTTTAATGCTTATAAGAATAGCTCAAGGTATTTCCATAGGAGGAGAATTACCCGGTGCTTGGATTTTTGTATATGAGCATTCACCGCAAGGACAAAGAAGAACTTATATAGGCTTTTTAACAGCTTCTGTGGTGGGTGGAATTTTACTTGGAAGTATAGTATTTTTATTGATGCACAAAATTTACACTCAAGAAGAATTATACGAATGGGCTTGGAGAGTTCCTTTCTTTTTAGGTGGAATTTTTGGACTTATTTCAATATATCTTAGAAAATTTTTAAGTGAAACTCCTGTTTTTGAGCAAATGAGAAAAGAAAATGTTTTAGAAAAATTTCCACTTAAAGAAGTATTTAAAAGAGCAAAAGCAGGTGTTCTTATCTCTATGCTAATCACTTGGGTTTTAACAGGTTGTATTATTGTAATGATTTTATTTATCCCAAAATATATGGCAGAAATTTTACAATTTGATACCAATTTCCAAACTTATTTACAAATGGGTGGAATTTTCTTTATTTCTTTGGGTTGTATTATAAGTGGAATTTTAGCTGATAAAATAGGTATTTTTAAATCTAGTATTATTTTTTCCTTGTTTTTTGGCTTAGCTTGTGCGTTTTATTTTCACTTTCTTTACAATACAAATGCCGATATAACTCTAGTCAGTATTTTTTACTTGCTAGCTTGTCTTTTTGGTGGAGTGATGAATTTTTGTCCTTTAATAATGAATGAAGCTTTTGAAGCAAAGATTAAATTTTCAGGACTTTCTTTTTCTTATAATATCGCCTATGCCATTGCAGGAGGTATAACCCCTCAACTTACACTTTTATTGCATAAATTTGCATTTGCAAATTTAGATAATGCGTGGCGTTTTTCTTTGGGTTATTATATGTTTTTAATCGTTTTATTGGCTTTATTATCAGCTTTTATTTTTAGATATCTTAATAATACCCAACGCACATACTCTCAGTGATTTTTATACGCTTTTCAAAAGGCGTGGGGCTAAAAAAATGGCATTTTTCTATGTAAATATGCTGATAATAATTTAGCCCTAAAAAATCATAAAATTTTTTTAAATTTACAAATTTAATACCATGAATTTCTTTTAAATCTAAAAGTTTATAGATTGAAGAATTATTTTTTTTTACAAGATGCGATGGAGCTAATCCCGTAAAAGAACAAAAAGCACTTGCTAGCACAAAACCACTTAAATCGCTACATTGTTTTAAAACTTCTCGATGTTTTTCTAAAATGGAATTCTTGTGTAAAAAAATAATACGAGTCCCTTGATATCTACCAATTTCTACTTTTTTCCAAAATTTATAAGCATTTTTTGAAATTCCAGCTAAACGATGAAATTCCGCGTTTAAAACATAATGATCTAAAAATTCATTAGGAGGTAAAATGATACTTTTCATTAATTTAATAAAATAAACAATTTAACCTTCTTTTATTAGGTTTTCTTTAGCTTCTTTTGGAAGTTTTGAAATAAAATTATCAAGATTAAAATCAATCCCTTGACTTCGAGCCTCATTAATCAAAGCGATAGAAGCCTTGATATTAAAAGAAGAAAAATTATTATGAGGTGTAAAAAGATGATCAACAACTGAAAGAGCGTAAGCTGATTTTTTAACCTCATTTCTAGCTGCGTGCGGAGAGCGAGCAAAACAAATAGTTTCAACTAGCATATCATCAAATTTCCAACGATAAAGCAAAAATCCTAAGAATGAAATATGATCAACACCTAAAAATTCATTCTCTACCATAGATAAATCACTAAAATTATTTTTTTCCAATCTAGCTAAGAACTCGGCATCTTTTTTATTTTGAATAAGAAAATTAGAAAAAACTACAATACCAAGTCTTAAAAGCATAGAACAAGGCACTAGTAAATGCGATAGCTTTTTATCCTCATTGCCCAACCAATCCATGATAAAAGAAGTTTCCTCGCTGCATTTATTTACAAATTCTGTCGTGCTTAATCCATAAGGTGATACATCGATTTTAAAACTATCTCTAATTGAATCTGCCATGATAGTATTAACGATATTACCTATACCCAAAAGAGAGACAACTTGAGCCAAAGAGGTGATTTCTCTTGAAAAACCATAAAAGGGAGAATTAGCCAAGCGTAAAAGCTTAGCAGTCATTAAAGGATCACTTGAAATAATATTAGCAATTTCATCAATTTTTACATTAGAACCCGATTCGTTGATATATTTTCTTAGTTTATTTATAGTATCAGGCAAAGGAGGTAAAACTTCAACACTTCGAAGTAAAATTTCATTCATATCAGTTGCCATATATTTTCCTTGGGCTATAATTTTTATTAATCTATTATTATAACTAAATTTTAATTTACTTATACGATGATTTTTAATATATATGCAAGAAAGTTTCTAAAATGGCCTTATTGTGTTACAAAACTCTATGGCTTATAAGTGATATTTTAATTTTATTATCATATAATTTTTATGATTTTATTAATAAATCCTAAATAAAATTAGTTTTTAATGAGTTGTATTTTAAAATTTAAATGCAGTTTATATTGACAATCATGAGTTAAGATTTAAATCTTAACTC
>NZ_AINS01000072.1 GCF_000254135.1 Campylobacter coli LMG 9860 | reverse complement strand
AATCTCGCTAACCGCACCATTTGTACTTCTTTTAGCTTTTTTCAATTTTTTTTACTTCTTTTTAATCATCTATAAAATAGGCTTTTCGTAGATATCTAATTGCTTTAGATTATTTTTAATTTATTTTAATTTATTATACTTGCAGATATTTTTTATTGACTTTGTTATTGACCTAGCTAAAATTTGCTATTGACTTTATTGACCTAAAGGAATAAAAGTGCTAAACGATACCAAAATAAAAGCCTTAAAAGCTAAAGACAAAAAATACTATATTGCTGATTTTGACAACCTACTTCTTTGTATTTATCCGAGCGGTAAGAAAACTTTTATATTTAATTATAAATGTCCTAAAACTTTAAGATACAAAAGAATAACTCTAGGGGAATACCCTACCCTCAATCTTGCTAACGCTAGAAAACAAAGAGATAATCTAAAAGTAAATTTAGCTGAAAATGACAGTATAAGAGAAAAGTATGAAATAACATTTAAAGAATTAGCGTTGGAAAAAATGGATCTTAAAAAACTTGAATTAAGCGAAAAAACCTACAAAAGCTATATGAGTTATTTACAAAGATTTGCTTTTGGAATTTATGGAGAAATTATATTAGATAAATTGCAAATCAAGGATATTTTAAAAAGTTTTGAAAAATTTAGAAAAGAAAATATAAGAGAAGGTGCCGATAAGTTCTTTACTCTTTTAAATGAAATTTTTAGACATGGTGTTATAAAAGAATATATTAAAAGTAACCCCATGGCAAATCTAAATAGAAAAGAATTGCTTATAAATAAAGCGAGTAAAAATCATGCCACCTTGTTGGAAACTAAAGAAATTAAAGCATTAGTAGATAATATAATTGATTACAAGGGATATATTAGTGTAAAAATTGCAGCAATGTTTTCTTTATTAACTGCACAAAGAAGCTTTAGTATAAGAAGTGCAAAATGGGAAGATATTGATTTGGAAAATGGTATTTGGTATATACCGCAAGAAGATATGAAGATGAAAAGAGCACATACTATACCTTTAAATTCTCAATGTGTATATATGCTTAAAAAATACAAAGAGATGAGTATTAATACGGGCTATTTATTTTATAGTTTAAGAAGTAAAAGTGAAATTATAAGCGATAACACAATTAGATCCATGTTTAGAAGAATGGGCTACTCTAATGATGATTTTACACCGCATGGCTTTCGTGCTATGTTTAGCACCCTAGCCCATGAAAATAGAAATAAACACCAAATGAGTAGCGATATTATAGAATTGTGTTTAGCGCATGTAGAAAAAAATAAGATTAAATCTGCATATAATCATGCTTTAAATTTGAAGGAAAAAGCTATCCTTATGCAGTGGTGGGGAGATTATCTTGATGAGATTGCTGATCTAAATCAACAAGTCCGAAATATTTTTTTATAAAATTTTCAATATCTTGTTTAGGATACAATCCCGAACAATTTCTATGTTGTTTAAACTCTCTAAATTTGCCTTGTTTGGCGTATTTGTGAACTATAGGCTCTTTTACTTTTAAAAGATTTGCAACTTCTTTTCTTGTGTAGTAATCTCCGATATCTAATCTAATCATTTTCAACTCCCAATCTTTTGTCTATAATTTCAAAAATAGTATCCTTGTAATAACCCCAAAGCCATTTTTGCTCCTCATCTTCTAAATCATCGATATGGGTTGTTTTCCATTCTCGTATGGTTTTAATCTGGCATCCTAAACTAAGATGTGTTTTTGAAAAATTCATAACATAGGTATCAATTGCTACTGTAAAGATATTTTTCATATCTCCTATGCAATCTCTAAAATCTACATTTTCAAAGATGCAGTTTTCAAATTCTGTATCTAGTAAATTGCAACCATATAATCTTACCCCACTAAAATCGCAATCTATAAAAGATGCATTCTTACTTGAAATATTGCTTAAATTAGTATTTTTAAAACTAGCTCCATTTATAAACACATTATCAAAATCTAAGCCACTTAGATTTACATTTTCCAAATTTGCATCATTTAAAGAAATACCTTCTAAAATGCAATACTCAACTAATTCTTTTTCACTTTTTCTATCATCTTCTATAATGATAGTTTCATCAAGTCTTTTTAAAATTCCCATCTCATCTCCTTAATATTTTTCTCCATTTTTCTTCGTATTCTTCATAA
>NZ_AINS01000073.1 GCF_000254135.1 Campylobacter coli LMG 9860 | reverse complement strand
TGATAAAAAAAATGGTGGACAAAGTACAGCTAGAAATGTAGGGATAGAATATTTTAGTGGAGAATATAAACTCAAAAACAAAACTCAAACTATAAAAGAAAATTCTTTAATAGAATTTAATATAGAGGGTAATAATCCTTATGAAATATATACTGTATATAAAAGCTATAAAGCTTTTAATAATGAACAAGATTTAACAAGCTTTACTTATCCTATTATAGATTATATTATCTTTTTAGATTCTGATGATTATTGGGAATTAAACTGCATAGAAGAATGTGTACCTAGAATGGATGGGGTAGATGTGGTGTGGTTTGATTATAGACCTTTGTATGATAAAGTCAAAAGAAAGCACATTAGCCAAATGACTTATTTTGATTATAAAAATGAGATTATCATCACGCCTAAAGAATGGCTAGAGAAGGCTAGAGAAAGAAGACTTTTTTATTTTTGGTTTACTTGGCAAGGTATGATTAATTTTGATTTTTTTAAAAATATAAAATTAAAATTTATTAATGGAATTTTTGCAGAAGATTGTCATTTTGGAGTGTTATTATTTGCATTAAGTAAAAATATCTATGTATTATCAAAACAAATATATATTTATCGTTTAAGAGAACTAAGCTCTATGAATTTTACTAATAAAAAATGGATAATACATCCCAATTCGCATCTAAAAAAAATAGATGTTTTTGAGAATTCAAGTATAACTAGACTATACTATGAAAGTGCAAGTTGGATGCAAATCGCATTAGATTTTATCAAATTCATTGATTCTAATCACTATTTAAGTGAAGGTATAAAAACACATTTTTTACCAGTAGTTTGTAATAAGGCTTTAACTTTACAAAGGTTCGACAAAGATCCATTGTGTCTAAAAAAACACACTAAAAATTTAAAAATATATATACAAAATCAACCCTTAGGAGCAGTTGATAGAGTGAAAAAATATCTTTCGTATAAACTTACAAAAGAACTCTCTAGAAAAAAAGGTATATTAAGATTAACTTTGCCCTTTAGCGTTATTAGAGTATCTTTACAACATCAAAAAGGCTTCATAGAATATAAAAAAAATATTAAAAGAGATGTTTTAAATAAAAGATTGCCATTAGAATTTTACAGAGATTACCAGCAGGCTTTGACCTTAAAAAATCAAAAATTAATTCAATCATTGCATGATATTGGACTAAAAATCATGTCACTTAAAGGTTAAATATGGTTTTAAATTTTAAAAAATTAAGAAAGCTTAGAACGAATCCAAAACTATTCTTCAAAGATGCTATAGAAAAAAAAGTTTTCTGGTTGAGTGGTGTATATAACAAATACCTTCCTAAAAAACACAAAGGCTTTGCTCAATACACAATAATTTCAGCTGTATATAATGTAGAAAAATATCTAGATGATTATTTTAATTCCATCATAAATCAAAGACTTGATTTTAAAAAAAGTATTTTTATGATACTTGTAGATGATGGCTCTACTGATAATTCTGCACAAATAATCAAAAAATACCAAAAAAAATATCCTAAAAATATCGTCTATCTTTACAAAGAAAATGGTGGGCAAGCAAGTGCTAGAAATTTAGGCTTAAAATATATGCAAGAAAATGACTATCAAATTCCTTGGGTTACTTTTACCGATCCAGATGATTTTTTGGATAGAAATTATTTTTATGAAGTAGATAAATTTTTAGCAACTCATCAAGATGATGATATTTGCATGATAGGGTGTAATGTTATTTTTTATTATGAAAAGCAAAAACTATATAAAGACAACCATGCTTTAAATTTTAAATTCAAAAGTGGTATACAAGTTAAAGAAAATTGCAATCTTGATAACTTTATACAGTTATTTACAAATTCAAGTTTTATAAATACCAATTATTTAGCAAAACATATAAGGTTTGATAAAAAATTAAAACCCAATTTCGAAGATGCCAAATTTATCAATGAATATTTGTTGGATAATATCAATCTAAAAAGCGCTTTCTTACCAACAGTCAAATATTTTTATAGAAAAAGGGAAGATGGAAATTCTACTCTTGATGGTAAAGATAAAATCAAGGACTATTATACTATGGTTCCAAATTTTGGTTATTTAAATCTTTTTAAAGATATAAAAATAACAAAAGTTCCTTACTTTGTGCAAAATGTTGTTTTATATGATATTTTTTGGCAAATTAAAACTTTGATTTTAAATCCTGAAAAACTAGCTATTTTAAATAATGAAGAGAAAAAGCTTTTTAAGGAATTATTGTTTGAAAATTTCAAATTTATTGATAGTTGTAATATTAAAAATTTTAATCTCCATGCTTTTGATTTTTTTTATAAAAAGGGTATATTAAATTATTTTAAAAATGAAGATTTAAGTGAAAATATAGCTTTTATAGAAAGTATTGATGATAAAAATGATGAAATTTTAATAAAGTATTATTTTAATGATGTTAATCATAAAACTAAGATTTTATTAGATAATGACGTGGCTATTGCAAAGCATTCTAAAATAAGACAATATGATTTATTGGATAAAGTTTTCTTATATGAAAAAAGAATATGGCTTAAGCTTAAAAACGATACTAAAATGCTTGATATTTGTATAAATTCGCAAAAACTAAAACTTGTTTTTAATGATAGATGTATAAATGATTTAAGCCTAGTTTTAAAGGTTTTAGCTAAGCAAAAAAAACAAAGATCAAAAAACTCTAATTTATGGCTTTTTGCCGACATGAGTTGGAGGGCTGATGATAATGCTGAGCATCTATATAGATATATCATGCAAAATCATCCCAAACAAAAAACCGCTTTTATTTTAAGCAAAAATTCAACTGATTATCCAAGACTTAAAAAAGAAGGTTTTAGATTGGTTGATCCAAGAAGCTTTTATTTTAAATATCTGATTTATAAAGCTGATAAAATCATTTCTTCTCATATAGATAGGTATATTTTTAATGCTTTGGGCGGAGATACTTTAAAAACTAAAGATTTTATTTTTTTACAACATGGGGTTATAAAGGATGATTTATCTAGGTGGCTTAATCAAAGAAAAATAGATATATTTATCACAAGTACAAAAGCAGAGTATAATTCTATAATAGGTGATTGTAACCAATATAAATTTAGTACAAAAGAAGTAGTTTTAACAGGATTAGCAAGATGGGATGCTTTGATTAAAAATAATATTTTAAACACAAAACAAATTTTAATTATGCCTACTTGGAGAGAGTATTTAAGTGGGAAAGTGCAAAAATACGGTGCTAGGGCTAGAAATCCCGAATTTGTAAAATCACTTTATTTTCAAAAATGGCAAGAATTTTTATGCAGTAAAGAGTTAGAAAAACTAGCAGTGCAGTATGGATATAGCATTGTTTTTATACCGCACCCACAAGTAAGAATGTATTTAGAGGTTTTTAATTTACCTTCTTTCATCATTACTTCCTATAAAGAAAGTATGCAGAAATTATTTTGCGAATCATCTTTAATAATAACGGATTATTCAAGCGTTGCTTTTGATATGGCGGTTTTGAAAAAGCCTGTGCTTTATTATCAATTTGATAAAGATGAGTTTTTCATAAAACATTCGTACGCTAAAGGTTATTTTGATTATGAAAAAGATGGTTTTGGTTTAGTTGTGAAAAATGGAGAAAAATTGCTGAGAGAGTTCGAGATTATACTCCAAAATAATTGCAAGCTTTTTGATACTTATAAGAATAATGTAAATTCAGCTTTTATTTTTAGAAATAGTAGTTATTGTAAAAAAATTTATAAAATACTAAATAAATATTAGAATATAGCTTATATAATAAAAACTTAATTTCTATCTCGGTATAAAAGCTATAAAGCTTTTTAATAATGAATAGTATTTAATGAATTTTCGGATTATTATCTTTTTTTTGATTTCAATGGCTTTGGTGTTAGATATTATAGAGTAACGCTTGGTTGGATGTGAACATTTTGGATGCTTTTAAAATAATTGTATGTATTGTTTGTAAGAATTAAAATTTGTAAATATTTACTTATAAAAATGATGATATTTCTTTGGTTTGTATTTAAAAAATGAATATTATCAAAATATAAATCGATCGGATTGTATTATAAAACCACAAGATAAATTTTGGATTGTACTTGATAAAAATTTATTTATATTAATGTAATAAGGTCAAAAAAATATTACTAATCTATAATAAAGTTTCAACTTTTGCAAAAATAACTATTGTTATTAAAATAAGAATATTTTTATAAAATTGCAGAAGGAGAATTTCTATCAAGAAAAATATGATAGAATAATCTCATGTTTTTTGGTATTATTGGATGTAATTTAGTGCTCAAAAAATGTATAAAAGAATATTTTGAAATTTGTATAGAGATTATTGAAAGGGTTTTAAATTTAAGAAATCTAATTAAAATAAAAATTTATCTAGAGGAAGAAGAAAATGAAAAATATTGTACTTCTAGGAGGAAGCAATTCTGTTTTAACAAATGGATTAAAAAATGGATTACAGTGTGAAGAAAGTATAGTGTTGAAAAATTATGCGTTAGGTGCTTGTACTTGTCTTCAAAATTTATATGCGTTAATTTTGAATAAAAATGATATATTAGATGCCGATTTGTTGGTTACAGAATCAAATGTAAATGAGATTCATAGTTTTTGCAGGATAAAAATGCCATTAAAACAACTTAGCTATATAATAAATACATATTATGAAGAATTAAGTTTTTTGAATATTAAAATTTTAGTATTAATCTTACCTATTTGTGAGAAACATCCATCAAATGAGGATATTGAAATTATTAATGATTTACATAGAAAAAATTGTGTTAAATATGGATTTAACTGTATTGATATGCAAAGTTATTATAAAAAAAATAATGTTTTTGAATTTTTTATGGATTTACCTGAAAATCATCATCCTATGGAAACTATCATGAATAAGTTAGGGCGTAATATAGCTAAGAATATCGATGCTTTTAAGTATCATTTACAGAATAAAAATAAACTTCACCGAAAATATGCTTTTTTTATTCCAGAGGTTGATACTATAGGGAATAAGTTAGAAACTAAAATAAAATCAAATTCTTTATATCGCGAAACAATTGTTAGAATAACAGATAAAGCTAAAATTTTATTTCCATCTAAATTTCAAGGTTATCGAGTAGCTGCAATTTATACATGGAATGATTTTGAAGAAGAGTGTTACGGTACTAAAGTATTTTCAAGTTTAGTTCTTGAAAATTTACAAACTAAGATAGTGAAACCAAGCAATGGATGGATGCAATTTAGTGAATTACATCAAGATTTTAATATCGATTGTTCTACATTTGCCTATTTTAATTCACAAAATACTCAGATTACTGAAAATAGTATTTTAATACATGGGAGAGAACTTATGTTGAAACACGTAGATTTAATTGCTTTTTTTTTAATTAAAGATGAATATAACAATTTATCTATCAATATGGATTTTAATTTTGCTCATGAAAAAACTAATAAATTGTTTTTTGACAAATTTATTCCCGATCTTTGTTTTTTGAAAAATGTTATTCAAGAATACTGCTCAAAAAAACAGT
>NZ_AINS01000074.1 GCF_000254135.1 Campylobacter coli LMG 9860 | reverse complement strand
TACTCTCCTATCTTTTTCAAGATTAGCTCTTCTCTTTCTCTTTCTTTATTCTCGTTAGAATCATTCAAAATTCTTTTTATATTAATAACACCAAAATAAATAAGTGCAATTCCAAGAATAAAAGATAAAATGCCAAAATGCTCTTTAATAGCACTAAATAAAAACCATAAGCCTGATAAAAAACATATTGCGTATGCTACTATTGTAATTTTTTTCATCTTTGATTTGCACTCCATAAAAGACCATTAATAATGATTAAAAATATAAAATAAGAGCTATAAAGGTTTTTTAAACTTATATCAATATTAAAAATATAAAAAACTGCGACAAATATAGGCATTATAAATAATGAGAGAGATAAAACATTAGATAATCCCCAAACAGCACAAATAGCTATAGTAAATACTATTAAAAGAGTTGTAACTGGAAAAAATATTATATTATCTTCGCTTACAAAATTTGCAAAATTACCACATATGAAATCTAAATTAGAAAAAATAAATTTTACAAATTCCCAAATTTCATTTTTAAAAATGCAAATTAAAGCGATAATTGCTATAAAAATTGCATAAGAAAATATTTCTTTTTTAGTTAATTTTTTTTCATAAATCATTTTTGCTCCTTATCTTTTGTAAAAATTTTTATATATAACTATATAATATTATTTATAA
>NZ_AINS01000075.1 GCF_000254135.1 Campylobacter coli LMG 9860 | reverse complement strand
AAGCTTTTAGAAAAGCAAAAAGAAGGTAAAAAAAGAATGAAAGCTATAGGTAAGGTAAATTTACCTCAAGAGGCTTTTTTGAGTGTTTTAAAGATAGATTGATGATAAATTTAAAACTTGGCTTGAAATTTGCTTGTATTTTTAATACAATTTAGAAAAATATTTTTCAAAATATTTTTTAAGGAGAAAAAGATGAATAAGAAAATTTTATTTTTTATAGCATTGGCTTTATTTTTAAATGCTTGTGCGAGCAAACAAAATACTTTTACTCAAGTAAATCAGCTTTCTAAAGCTTCTCAGTGTGTTCCTTGCGAGAGTTCTAGTGGTTTTGAGGCAAAAATCAAAGGCCTTTTATATGTTAGCGATATTGGGATACAATGTTGTGTAAATAAAAGAACTTTAGATACGGGTGTGGCTCTCAAAAAAGTCTACTTGCATAGATTTTATGATTTAAAAGAAGAGCAAAAAGTGCTTAATGCCAATGGGCAAAAACTATTTGTAAATCTTGATTTTAATGCTATTTTTTATGTTTATTTAAAACAAGAGCTTGAAGCAAGAGGTATTATCGTCCTTGATGATAATAAAGCCAATTCACCTTATGTAACTAAAATTGATCTTGCTTTTACGGGTTATAGCGCAAAACAAGATAGTCTAGGACTTCATTCAAGACTTGTTGGAGTATTAAGCTTGAGTGATATTAATAAAAATAAAAAATTCACTTTACGCACCAAACAAGATGTTCAAGGTTTTGAAAATTTAAAAGATATCAGTTTTTACACACATTTACTGATTAAACAGATGGCAAATAAAGCAGCAAGCATAATCTCAGAGCTTTGAAATGTTTAAATTGCGGAGTTTTTACTCTGCTTTGTTTTTGTCATCATTGCGCTGAAGAATTATCGGAATTTTCTTTAGGCGTAAGAGAACTTGAAAAAGATTTTAAAGTTTATTCTTTTTATAAATATCATGAGATTAAACATCTTTTGCACGCTAAACATAAATTTTATGGTTATTTTGTATTTCATTTCTTGGCAAAATTAAGTTTTTTTAAATTTAAAAATTTTTTTTCTGTAAATGAGCAAATTAATGTTATTCCTTTAGATGATAGAGTTGAAAATTTACTTTATTCTCATTCGGCCATCTTAGCAAAATATTTAAAGACAGAATTTATTAAGCCTATATTTGGTGCCTTACATGCACAAAATCATCTAAAGTATTCTGGAAAAAGTTTAAAATTTAGACAAGACAATAAAAGAAAATTTAAACTTTTAAAAAAAATTAACAATCCTGTAATTTTGGTAGATGATATTGTATCTTCGGGTTCTAGTTTGCTTGAAGCTAAGCAATTTTTAGAAAAAAATAAAATTTCTGTTCTTTTTGCGGTTGTTTTAGCTGATGCAAAAGTTTAATATGCTATAATAATAGTTTGAAATTGCGAAGGAAAATTGATGGAGAATATTTTTAATAAAGATTCTGATATTGAACTTATAGATATAGAAAATTCTATTAAAAGTAGTTATTTAGATTATTCTATGAGCGTTATTATCGGTCGTGCACTTCCTGATGCTAGAGATGGCTTAAAGCCTGTTCACAGAAGAATACTTTATGCTATGAATGATCTTGGCGTAGGAAGTAGAAGTGCATATAAAAAATCTGCTCGTATAGTAGGGGATGTTATCGGTAAGTATCATCCACATGGCGATACTGCTGTTTACGATGCCTTAGTAAGAATGGCACAAGATTTTTCTATGCGTTATCCAAGTATCGATGGACAAGGAAACTTTGGTTCTATCGATGGTGATGGCGCTGCTGCAATGCGTTATACTGAAGCTAGAATGACAATTTTAGCAGAAGAGCTTTTACGCGATATAGATAAAGATACGGTAGATTTTGTTCCAAACTACGATGATTCTATGAGCGAGCCCGATGTTTTACCTGCTAGGGTGCCAAATTTATTATTAAATGGCTCTAGTGGTATTGCTGTAGGTATGGCGACAAATATTCCTCCGCATAGTCTTAACGAGCTTGTAGATGGACTTTTGTATTTGCTTGATCATAAGGATGCTAGTTTAGAAGATTTGATGCAATTTATCAAAGGTCCTGATTTCCCAACGGGTGGGATAATTTATGGCAAAAAAGGCATTATCGAAGCTTATCGCACAGGGCGTGGTAGAGTAAAAATAAGAGCTAAAACTCACATAGAAAAAAAATCCAATAAAGACATTATCGTTATAGATGAACTTCCATATCAGACTAATAAAGCAAGACTCATAGAACAAATTGCAGAGCTTGTAAAAGAAAAGCAAATCGAAGGAATTTCAGAAGTTAGAGATGAGAGTGATAGAGAAGGAATTCGTGTTGTAATCGAACTCAAGCGTGAGGCGATGAGTGAGATAGTGCTTAATAATCTTTTTAAATCTACTACAATGGAAAGTACTTTTGGTGTGATTATGCTTGCTATTCACAACAAAGAGCCAAAAATCTTTTCTTTAATTGAACTTTTAAATCTTTTCTTAAACCATAGAAAAACAGTGATTATCAGACGAACAATTTTTGAACTTCAAAAAGCAAGAGCAAGAGCTCACATTTTAGAAGGTTTAAAAATAGCTTTAGATAATATTGATGAAGTTATAGCTTTGATTAAAAATAGTCCTGATAGTACTACAGCAAGAGATTCTTTGGTAGCTAAATTTGGACTTACTGAGCTTCAAGCTAATGCGATTTTAGATATGAAACTCGGCCGTTTAACAGGACTTGAAAGAGAAAAAATTGAAAATGAACTTGCAGAGCTTATGAAAGAAATCGCAAGACTTGATGAGATTTTAAAAAGCGAAACTTTGCTAGAAAATCTTATCCGCGATGAATTAAAAGAGATAAAAAGCAAATTTGATGTGCCGCGTATTACGCAAATAGAAGATGATTATGATGATATTGATATTGAAGATTTGATTCCTAATGAAAATATGGTTGTAACCATTACTCATCGTGGATACATTAAAAGAGTGCCAAGTAAACAATACGAAAAACAAAAACGCGGTGGAAAAGGCAAGCTTGCTGTAACGACTTATGATGATGATTTTATCGAAAGTTTCTTTACTGCTAATACTCATGATACATTAATGTTTGTTACTGATAGAGGACAGCTTTATTGGTTGAAAGTTTATAAGATACCTGAAGGCTCAAGAACAGCTAAAGGAAAAGCGGTTGTTAATTTGATTAATTTACAAGCTGATGAAAAAATCATGGCTATCATTCCGACTACTGATTTTGATGAAAACAAATCCTTATGTTTCTTTACTAAAAATGGTATAGTAAAACGCACCAATTTAAGTGAATATCAAAATATCAGAAGTGTGGGTGTAAAAGCGATTAACTTAGATGAAAATGATGAATTAGTTACTGCTATTATCGTTCAAAGAGATGAGAATGAAGAAACAGGACTTTTAGATGATGACAGTCTTAATGATGAAAATACAAACTCTGATGAAAATTTAATTGAATCCATTAAGGGTAAAATGCTCTTTGCAGTGACTAAAAAGGGTATGTGTATTAAATTTCCTCTTGTAAAAGTGCGTGAGATTGGTCGCGTAAGTCGTGGGGTAACAGCTATTAAGTTTAAAGAGAAAAATGACGAATTAGTAGGTGCTGTTGTTATAGAAAATGATGAGCAAGAGATTTTAAGTATCAGCGCTAAGGGTATAGGAAAGCGAACAAATGCGGGAGAATATAGACTTCAAAGCAGAGGCGGAAAAGGTGTCATTTGTATGAAGTTAACCGATAAAACCAAAGAGCTTATTAGCGTTGTAATTGTAGATGAAAGTATGGATTTAATGGCACTAACAAGCAGTGGTAAAATGATACGCGTTGATATGCAAAGCATTAGAAAAGCGGGGCGTAATACCAGTGGTGTTATTGTGGTTAATGTTGAAAATGACGAGGTGGTTAGCATCGCTAAATGTCCTAAAGAAGAGCTTGAGGATGAAATAAGCGATGAAAACTTAGATTTAAATTTATAATAGTTATTTGAGTTGGAACGCTTTTTGCTTTTTTATCAAATAATTACAATATTTTGAAGGTGTAAATATGAAAAAATTTTATTTTATGCTAATAATAGCAGGAATTTTTGCAGGGTGTACAGCGAGTACAAACAGTACTACAGCTAAAAATCCAAATAGTCCAAGTACTTCAGCTCAAGCATCGGATATTGTTGTTCAAAAAGTGGATAAAGACGATGTTCGTGATATTATTAGAGAAGAAAAAATGCTAGCTCCTGATGTAAGCGAAAGTGAGCTTAGTTTTAGTGCTGTAGGAGAAGGAATTGCTCCTCTTAATACTGTTTCAAGTGCTCAAGCTTTAGCATTAGCAAAAAGAGCCGCAATTACAGATGCTTATAGACAGCTTGCAAGTAAGCTTTATGGCGTTAAAGTTAATGGTAAAGATACTGTAAAAGATGCAATGCTTAGAAGCTCAACCATCACTGCACAAGTAAATGGTTTAATTAAAAATGCTAGCATAATTGATGAGAATTTTAATCAAGGCCTTTACAGAGTTAATGTAGAACTTAAGATTGATGCGGACAAGTGGAAAGAATTGTTTGCTTATTAATATTTTTTAGTTTTAAACTAATTGCCCAAGATGAATTTATATTTTGGGCAGAACTTTCTAACAAAAATTTAATCCTTTTTCATCAAAGTCAAAATTTATCCCCTGCAATGACGCGTAGTGAAAATACTATAAGTGAATTTGCTTGCGAAATTTCTTATACTGATGATGATTTAAAAAAACTTCCAAGAACAGAATTGGGTATGATAGATGATGATATGTCTAAGGCTATTAAATTTGATTTTTTAAATGCCCATAAAGATGAATTAAGTGATTGTTTTATGGGTGCTAGAATTTCTGTAAAAGATATAGTCAAAACAGACTTGTTAAAAGCACAAAATGAAACCTATGTTAAAATTTTACCTTTGCGTTTTAGTGTAGAATTTGGAGAAAGAAATGCTTTGATTTACTATCTTAAAAAAAAGTAAATTTAAGCCGTATTTTGCTATTATTTGCTAAAAAATCAAAGGCTAGTTATGAATTTGGTGATTGTTGAAGATGATATCAATATGCGAAAATCCCTTGAAATAGCTCTTGGGGAATATGAAGAATTTCAAATAAAATCTTACAAATCAGCCACAGAAGCTTTAAAAAAAATTGATTCAGATACAGATTTGATTATTACAGATATTAATATGCCTGGAATTGATGGACTAGAATTTATTAAGGCTTGTGAAAATAAATATGATTTTATCATTATGACAGGAAATGCAACTTTAAATCGCGCCATAGAAGCGGTACGCTTAGGTGTGAAGGATTTTTTAACTAAACCTTTTGATATAGAAACTTTGGTTGAGGCTATCAAGCGTGCAAAAGTTATTCGAGAAAAAACTGCGGATAAAAAAATAAAAAAGCAAGAAGAAAAACAAGAAAATGGTTTTTTCTCGAGTTCTGATAAATTAGAACAAGTTTTAAGCTTGAGTCAAAAGGCTGCTAAAACAGATGCATCAGTTATGCTTTTTGGTGAGAGTGGCGTGGGTAAAGAAGTTTTTTCGCGCTTTATTCATCAAAATTCTAAACGCTCCCAAAAGCCTTTTGTAGCTATCAATATGGCTGCCATCCCTTCAAATTTGATAGAAAGTGAGCTTTTTGGATTTGAAAAAGGGGCATTTACTGATGCTAATGCCACCAAAATAGGACTTTTTGAAATGGCAAATAATGGAACTTTATTTTTAGATGAAATAGGTGAAATGCCTTATGAAATTCAAGCCAAACTCTTAAGAGCCTTGCAAGAAAAAGAAATCACAAGACTTGGAAGTACTAAAAGTATCAAAATAGATGTAAGGATTATTAGTGCGACCAATGCAAATTTGCAAGATAAGATCGATAATGGAGAATTTAGATCGGATTTGTATTATCGTTTAAATACAGTTCCTATTAATATACCCCCTTTAAGAGAAAGAAAAGAAGAAATTTTGGGCATAGCGCAAAAAGTTTTAGAAAATACTTGTAAAGAGTATGAGCTCGAAATGAAAAAAATAAGTCAAGAAGCTCAAAAAGCTTTGCTTGAATATAATTTTCCAGGCAATATAAGAGAGCTTATTTCTATAGTTCAGCGTGCTTGTATTTTAAGCGAGGGATTAGAAATTTCAGAACAAGATTTATTTTTAGAAGCAAGAAGTGTAAAAAAAGATGTAAAAAATTTAGAAAAAGAATTGCTAGAGCAAATTTTAGAGCAATGTGAATTTGATAAAGAAAAAGTAAGCAACGAACTTGGAATGAGTATAGAAAATTTAAACAATAAAATCAAACAATACAAAATAAAGGAAAAATAATGTCAAAAAAACAAAAAATAGCTATAGTTGGAGCAACAGGTGCGGTTGGAGAAGAGCTTTTAAATGTATTAGATGAGCTTGATTTTCCAGTCGAGAGTATTTTGCCTTTGGCTAGTGCAAAAAGCGCAGGTAATCAAATAGAATTTAGAGGCAAATCTTATACAATAAAAGAGCTTACCGAGGATGTTTTTAGAGAAAATCCTGTAGATATAGCTTTTTTTAGTGCAGGCGGAAGTGTAAGTGAAAAATATGCTAAATTTGCTGCAGAAGCAGGTGCTGTGATAATTGATAACACAAGTCATTTTAGAATGGAAAAAGATGTGCCTTTAGTCGTTCCAGAATGCAATCCTGAAGATATTAAAGAATGGAAAAAAACAGGTATCATTGCAAATCCAAATTGTTCAACTATACAAATGGTGCATATTTTAAAACCTTTAAATGATGCTTTTGATTTAAAGCGTGTGGATGTAAGTACCTATCAAGCAGCAAGTGGAGCAGGTAAGGAAGGTATGGAAGAATTGGTTCGCGCAATGCAAAGCTTTTTTGCTTTCAAGCTTGATGAATTTGAAGCTCAAACATTTCCTCATACTTTAGCACTTAATTTGATTCCTCAAATTGATGTATTTATGGATAATGGCTATACAAAAGAAGAGCTTAAAATGATCAATGAAACACAAAAAATTCTTCATAAAAATTTAGAAATTTCAGCTACTTGTGTAAGAGTTCCAGTTTTAAGAAGTCATAGTGAAGCAATTACTATGCATTTTGCAAAAGAAGTAGATGTAAATAAAGCAAGAGATATACTCCAAAATGCACCAAGTGTTGTTGTTATAGATGAACCAAAAGATAAAAAATATCCTATGCCTTTAATGACTAGCGATACAAATGAAACCTATGTGGGTAGAATTCGCTTAGATGTTACACATAAAAATATACTTCATCTTTGGTGCGTAGCAGATCAAATTCGCGTAGGTGCTGCTACAAATGCAGTGCGCATTGCTCAAAAATGGTTAGAATTAGAAAATAAATAAAAGGAGTAAAAGAGTGTTAGAGAAAATTTTTGAATCCTTGCTTGTTAAAAGTCGTATTGTTACAATTTTACCCGTAATATTCGGTCTTGTGGGCGCTTTTGTTTTATTTTTTATTGCAAGCTATGATGTTTTAAAAGTAATTCTTTATATTTATCAATATTTCTTTAGCGCTGGAATCAAGATTGATTTACATGAAGATGTGGTAGCTTTGATTATAGGAGCTGTAGATCTTTATCTTATGGCTTTGGTTTTATTTATTTTTTCTTTTGGAGTGTATGAACTTTTTATTAGCGAGATAGAAGAATTTAAACAAACCAAGCAAAGTAAAGTCTTGGAGGTGCATAGTTTAGATCAGCTTAAAGATAAGCTTGCAAAAGTGATTATCATGGTTTTGGTAGTAAATTTCTTTCAAAGGGTATTACAAATGAAATTTGCTACTCCTACAGATATGGCTTTTCTTGCCGGATCTATTTTAGCTCTTTGTGTGGGGCTTTATTTTTTACACAAGGGCGGACATTGAGGCTTGATTATCTTTTTTTGATATAATTAAAATTTTGGTTTGTAAGGGTGATTATGAAAAAGCTATTTTTGATTTTATTGGCGGTAATTAATGTTTTAACTTTTTCTTATGCGGCTCCCTTAGATGAAGTTTTTAAAGATGTTGAAGTTTCGGGCGTTGTGCGCTATAGATACGAGACGCAAAGGGTTAAAAAAACAGATAATAAAAACAAAAAACACAATGTTACAAACCGCACCGAAATCACTATAAAATAGAGGTAGGATATGTTTCGTTACTTGACAATTTTTTCGATTTTTGTTGTAGCGCTTTTTGGTATAAATTTGAAGTCTTTTTTTACTTATACTTTTGATGCAAATAAACAATACGATATGGTTCAAGCCAAGGATTTATATTTTAAAAATAAATGCAATACTTGCCATGGAGATAATGCTGAAAAAAGTGTCGCAGGTTCTAGAGTATTAAAAGATATGTCTCCTGAGGATATTAAAGCGGCCTTGGTGGGTTATACTCTTGATGGTAGTACTTCTGCTAATGCTTCACAAATGGCTTTTTATGCTAGAAATTTAAGCCACGATGATATGGATAATATCATTGCATATATCAAGGGTGGAAATTTTGCTGTTGATTTGCAAGTGAAAGATTTATTAGAAGAAGAACCACCGCAAAAAACGAAACATAATACTTTTTTAAAATAAAATATTGAGTTTAATTTAATGAAAGGATGGATAAGATGAAAAAAGTTACTTTAGTTTTTAGTGCCTTAGCTTTGGCAAATTGTTTATATGCAAAAACAATTAATTTAGGAGTAGTGTTGCCATTAACAGGACCAGTGGCTGCTTATGGGCAAGATGTTTTTAATGGTATAGAACTTGCTAATAAATTAAATGCTAAGTTAGATAATGGTGATGAAGTAAAGTTAATCGTTATTGATACTAAAGGCGATAAACTTGAAACTACAAGTGCAGTAAATCGTCTTATAGCGCAAGATAAGGTTATAGGGATTATAGGAGAGGCTACCACGCCAAATACTATACAAGCTATATCAATTGTAGAAGATAAAAAAATTCCACTCATTGCTCCAGTAGCTTCAGGAGATAAACTTCTAGAGGGCAAAAAATACGCTTCTCGTGTGTGCTTTAGCGATAGTTTTCAAGGGGATAAATTTGCGAGTTATGTTACAAAAGAATTAAACCTTAAAAATGCTGTTGTTATTATAGATCAAAGTAATGTTTATTCTTTAGGACTTGCAAAAGCTTTTGAAAAATCTTTAAAAGAGAATGGCGGTAAGGTGATCAAAAAACTTGCAATCAGTTCAGGCGATAAAGATTTTAGAGCTGTAGTTTCACAGCTTAAAAGTTTAAATCCTGATTTTGTTTATATGCCAATTTATCATCCTGAAGCTGCTCTTATTGCTAGACAAGCTAAACAAATTGGTTTTGATAAATTATTAGCTGCTGGAGATGGGGTTAATAATCAAACTTTTATAGATTTGGGCTCAACTGCTGTAAATGGAGTGGTTTTTACAGATAGTTTTGACTCAAGTAACCCTTCTACTGCTCGTGGTAAAACTTTTATCAATGAATATGAAAAAATAAAAGGCAATACAAATCTTCCAGCTTTTTCAGCTATGGGTGCGGATGCTTATTATGTAATGCTAAATGCTATGAATGCTTGCCAAAATAC
>NZ_AINS01000076.1 GCF_000254135.1 Campylobacter coli LMG 9860 | reverse complement strand
TTCCGCATTTTATTATTACAGTTCCGCATTTTTTCAAAAAAGAGAGTTTTTTTGCTTATAAATAACTTAAGATTATGGAGAATAGGGGTAAAATTATTATTATAACAGTTCCACTTACGAAAAAATAGGCATTAGAAGGGTGTGAATTAAACTAAAAAACTTAACTAAATTTTAATAGTATGGAAAAATAGAGATTTTGGATTATTATAACAGTTCCACTTGTGATAAAAATATGGAAAAATAGGTATTTATATGGTTTTTTTAAAAAAATAATAAAAACTATTGACTTTTTTAAAAAAACAAAATATAATTTGCTCATTAACTTTTTATTAAGTTCGGAATAGCAATAAGGAATGACAGGTCCACACCTCCTGCCTTATATAGCTTTGTGATGAGCGAGTCACATAGAAACAGGTTGTGATATTGAAATTCGGTTAGCTCTTAGCCGATTAATTCCCTTCTAATTGCTGGGAAGAGCTGGTCAAGAACATTACGATGTGGAGATCAGACAGATTCGTAAGTCTGCTCGCAATTACGCTAAGATATAGTCTTAGATAGGGTTGATATACCAAGCTTTAGTAGAAATACTATTGTTTCCTAATTGGATAGGTAAAAAATATCAATTCATGAGTCAGTCAGCAGCTAAGATTCTAAGTTTAAAATATAATTTGAATTTGTAGAGTTTGCTAAAGTATTGCTTTTAACTTTAAAGGGTACTAGCCCAAATTTTTAAAAAAATTGAAACAAAGGATACTTTTAGTATCCTTTTAAGTTAAAACAATACCAAACTCACGAGTAAATTCTGCAAATTCAAATTTGTTTTAAATATGAATAAAGTTCAGAGACTATCGAAAGGGTATCATCTTTTTTAGATGAGAGAACCAAGTAGAGTAGGTTATAAGCGATATATTCAAATCTTTTTTAATAACCCCATTTCATTCATTTTAAACTTTCAAAGTATTTAAATAAACAAGGAAATTCTATGGCAAAAAATAAAAATCAAAATGAAAATACAACTCAAACAAATGAAAAATCAAATGTTACAACTCAAACAAATCAAAATTCAGAGAGAATATCTAGGGCAGAGTTTTTAAGAAGAAGAATCGAAGGCAAAAAAAGAACTATCGATTTAAATTCAAACGCTCAAGTATTTGTTAGTGATTCCATAGCAGGTACTGAAATTTTTTCTGATTTGAGAATGTTAGATGCAATGGACTCAACCATAAGAAAATTATGGGGAAACGGAGTTGATTCTAAAGATGCAGAAACATGGGTAAAAGAAATCAATTCAATTAAAGAAAGCATCAATGAATTACAAAATAAAGGTAGAGAAATTTTAGTAAAAGTTGGGAATGTAAGACATATCTCCAATAATGTTTTAAGAAGAACAATTCTTAGAGAAATTCAAGCACAGAATGTTAAAGCTGAGTAGTTTTTGAAATGGGGTAAAAAAGGATTTTTTTATACAAGATAACCCAAACGGAGGGGACTGTTTTACTACAGTCAAGATATAGTCCGTTCTTTAGCGTGAGCTAAAGCTGCCAAATAAGCATTTTGGTCCTTTTAATGTTTATTTTGGCGTACGCAAAGTTGCGATTTGCGTAGAACGCAAAGTAAGTTTATACATGGGTATTAATTTAAACGAATAGGAATCCATTAGATGGATAAATGTTCTTAAATAAGAACGCAAATTTTATCTCATCTTTTGGTGAAGCATATTCTTTGTGTTTTTATTTAAGAATTTCTTATTCTTGAAGTTATACACAAAGTATTTATTATGATGACAGATTTACTTGATGAACACATCGCTCTTTTAGAGCATAATTTAATCCCTTTTTTAGGGATTTCTTTTTTGTTTTATAAAAGCAAAAAGAATATCCCTATTTAGGGCGTGTTCTCTTTTGTTTTTATAAGACAAATGTCTTAAATAAATTTTTTTAAAGGAGAACACATGTTCAATCAAATTACAGTTATAGGTAATATTTGCCAAGATATTAAGTTGAGCTATACTCAAAGTGGCGTAGCTTTTATAAATAATGCTATTGCTAGCAGTTATAAATATACTGCTAATGATGGTACAATTAAAGAAGAAGTTTGCTACTTGAGCTTTAGTGTCTTTGGTAGATTAGCCGAAAACATGAATCAATACTTGCACAAAGGTTCAAAAATCTTTTTACAAGGAAGAATGGTTCAAGAAAATTATGTAGATAGAGAAGGAAAAAACAGAACAAACTATAAGATTGCTGTCGAAGCTATGAAGTTTTTAGATAGCAAACCTGCTGATAACAATCAATCAGGTAATTCTTATAAAAATGTTCAAGAAACTTCTACTCTTGAAGCTAGTCAGCCTGCACAACAAGCTCCTGAAGCTAGTGAGCCTACACAGCAAGGAGAGAATTTTCCTTTTTAATTAATCAGCCCTAAGTTGGGATAGAAACTATC
>NZ_AINS01000077.1 GCF_000254135.1 Campylobacter coli LMG 9860 | reverse complement strand
ACTAAACAACTTCCTTTGTTAAAAAAATATGCTAATAAAGCTACAATTTTTTGTGCAGATAGTGCTTATCCTATTTTGGCTAAACATGATATCAAGCCTGATTATGTTTGCATGCTTGAAAGAAGTGAATTTACGGCTGAATTTTTTAATCATGATTTTGGGGAATTTGATAGGGAGGTTTGTTTTATTATTAAATCTGTAGTACACCCTAATGCCATAAATTACCTAACCAAAAAAACCGATAATTTTACCCTAGTTTCAACCTATGCAAGTTTTATAAATTATTTAAAACTGGATCATTTTGGGTATTTTAATATGGGATTTAGCGTTGCACATATGGCTTGTTATCTTTCTTTGCATTTAAAACATAAAAACATCATTTTCATAGGACAGGATTTAGCCTATGCAAAAAATGGTAATTCTCATCCTGATGATTATCAAAACTCAGCCACCTATGAAAGTAAGGCGCATGAACCTATTTTAACTAAGGCTTATGGGGGGAAAGGAGAAGTTAAAACTCATCATGTTTGGCTTATGTTTAAACAAAATTTAGAACAAGACATAGAAAAAATACAAAAATATTTAGATACTAAAGTTTACAACTGCACCGAAGGGGGAGCAAGGATAAAAGGAGCCATAGAAAAACCTTTTCTTTGGGCTTGTGAGAATTTACTTGATAA
>NZ_AINS01000078.1 GCF_000254135.1 Campylobacter coli LMG 9860 | reverse complement strand
AGGGGTTTGAAACGGATTTCTTTTTTATTTGACTTGGGAAAATGCAGACATATATAATATATTATTTTTTGTTATGGTTTTTAATAAAAAACACCATCAAAAAAATCCACATATAATCCGCTAGTCTATAATACCCATCAAATGCATCTTGGGAAAATCTTGCATGTGCTATTTTGTTTCTAGCATTAGAACCATCTTTACAAAACAATAGTCGCAATTCTTTTTATTAATTCATGAAGTGAAAATATATTTTCACATTTATTAAAATCAAGATTAAGCAAATTATTCACAATGTTATATTCTTTTTCTTTCATAGTTAAAACCTTTATAAAATTTTCTAAACTAAATAATTTTTAAAACATAGCAAGAATTATATTCAAGAATAGTTTAAAAATATTTTTTAAGATTTATCATGATTGTAGTTTTTTATAAAATTAATTGCATTGATTGTCTTGATTTTATTAATATTAGATTTTTAATGATTTGTTTATTTTAATGTTTAATTATATCAAAAGCTTTTTTTATATGATTAATATAGAAAGGCTTAATTTATTGGTGGCTGAAGGAATAAAGTGCTAGAAAAAATAAAATTGTATCTGGAAAACTATCGCATTCAAAAGGTATTGTTTGAATTATTAAATTTAGACTTAAAAGAACTAAACTATTCTTGGAATGATAATATTAATTGCTTCTCGTTTTCTGGGGGTATAATTAAGTTATTAAAGTTGAATGAATATTATATAAAATCTTCATTAGTATATATTAAAGATGGACAATGGCTACAAAAGCAAGATGATTTTATTGGTTTACTTAGCAATTTATTTAAACAAGATGAATATAAAGAAATAGATGATTTTGATTTAGGAGTTGTAAAATCAATTTCTTGCTCAAGTTCTAACAACGAAACTAATTATTTTGCTAATATTAATTTATATGAATCTAATATAGATCCTAGAGATATAATTTATTTATTTGGTTTTGATACTTTTCGAGCATTAAATAAAAAGGGTGGATGGGATTTACAGTCATGTATTAAACATTTTCAAGAAGATAAAATTTTAGAATTCACTTATTATGAGTGGGCTGATTGGTATGAATGGAATAATCATAATGGTTCTCATCATTTTGCGGTTGCTTTATACCACTTAAGGAATAACCAAGATAAATATAAAGTTAAAGCTAGGATAAAAATAGAAAAATTAAATCAATATAATTTAAAAAAACTTTTAGAAGAGTATGAAATTTTTATAACCCATGAGGATAATATATATAAAATAAATTCTTTATTTAATCAAATTTTTACAGCACAAGATTATAAAAATTACAAATTAAATAATGATAAGACATATGCAATAGTTTTCAAAAAAAATAAAATAAATAATTTTATTTTAAATATACTAAATAAACTAGATTCAAAGTATTTCTTTTATTGGAATAGGGAATTAAAAAAGCATTCAAATCCAAAATAATGCAAACCAAAAGCCACGCCTCTTTCGGTTCAATGTTTTTTGTTACAATTGTATTAAGCTAAGACTAAGCGTGG
>NZ_AINS01000079.1 GCF_000254135.1 Campylobacter coli LMG 9860 | reverse complement strand
ATATAAAATAAGTATAAATTAATTATAAAAAAAGTATAATCTAATTATCAAAAGGAATTGAAATGAGTAGTATATTAAATGCCTATAATGAAGCAAAAATACTTCAAGAACAAAAACCAAACAATGCTGTTGTTATTTCTTATTTAAACTATAAAGGGTATTATCCAAAAATACAAAATATAGATCTATTGATAATACAAGGTGCATTAAAAGCTATACAGCAAAACAATACAAATTTTGAAGATAACGTGAAACTTAAATATGAAAAATGAAATAGTTAAAGATAATAAAGAAATTGAAACTTTTGAAAAAGTAGGCAAAGTTATGGCTGAAATAGAAGTCAGCAAGCAAAAGGCTACTTTAGCTCAAATTGAAGCCACTAGAGAAGACAATCAAAGACAATATGATTTTGCTGTTAATAAACTGACTAAAGAAAATAAAAAATGGCACAAATCTATGAATATAGCATGTACTGCAGTTTTTATTCTTCTGATAGCTAGTCTTTATCTTATTTTATTTACTGAAAAAATAGAAATAGGATTGGGCTTGCTCAGTACAACATTAGCAAGTGTTTTTGGATATTTAGCAGGTGTTGGTTCATCTAAAACCTAGTTGGACTTGGAAAAACTATTTATGAGTAATAAATATGAAGGGCATAAAGAGACATTAAGTAAAAAATCACAAAACAAAAATAAGGAAAACCAAAATGACAAAAACACAAGCTTTTATAGATGGTTTTGTAGGTAAGCCTATAAAAAACGAATGCTTTAATTTATGGGATTTAAATGCTATTATAAGAGAAAAACAAGCAAAATTATATAAAGAGAATATTGAATTTAGAGAGAAACAAATTGAAAAAATCACAAAACAAAAGTAATATTATTTTAAAAATTTTTTTATCACGCAAGTGCGCTCTAGTCAAGTTCTCTTTGCTTTGGTATTAAGGCTGTGCAAATAAGCGAGATACAAGCAATAACGCCAAAATACACAAAAAAGCCCCATTCTATGCCAAGTGCTTTAAATTGCAAGGCTACATAATTCACGCTTCCGCCGAAAAGTCCCACACTTATCATACACCCAAGTCCAGCACCAAGTGCACGAATTTGGGGTGGAAAAAGTGAGGTTTTAGAAATAGCTGCCACAGCTGTGTAAAAACTTAACATAAAACACATAAAACAAACTATAACAAAGAGCAAAAACTCATTTGACCCGTTTAATGCTACGCTTTTTAAAGCCATAAAAAGCGGATAAGTCCCTACAAGACAAAAACCAAGATAAATGAAGAGTGAAATTTTAAAGCCTATTTTATCGCTAATTGCTCCGATAAAGGGTATAGCCACGCACAGCACAAATAAAGAGCCTAGCATAATGTTATTGGCTAAGATTGTATCAACGCCGTTATTTATCATAAATACCTTAGGATAAACTGTGATTGCATAAAAGCCTATGGTGCAACCAGCCGTTACGCCTATTACTATTAAAAGGGCTTTGTAGGATTTAAAAAGGGCTTTAAAGCTCCCTCTATCAGTATAATTTTCAAGGACTTTATGAGAATTATCCTGTATAAAACTTCTAAAAAAGAGGCTTAAAACAGCCAAAACTCCGCCCACGAAAAATAAAATTCTCCAACCAAATTCTTGCATTTGTTTTTCATCTATAAACAAAAATAAAAGGCTAATGCTTGCAACCGCAAGAAGTTGTCCGCCGATTATGGTAACATATTGAAAGCTTGATACAAAGCCTCTTTTGCCTTGTGGGGCAATTTCTGTTAAATAAGCTGCAACTATACCAAATTCCCCGCCAACTGCTATGCCTTGAATAAGCCGCAAAAGCAGCAAAAGCACCACAGCCATATCTCCAATTGCTTGTTTATCAGGCAAAAAGGCTATGCCAAAAGAACCAAATGCCATAAAGATGATAGAAACTATCATCGCCCTTTTACGCCCCTTAATGTCAGCCATTTTGCCAAAAATAATGCTTCCAACAGGCAGCATTAAAAAGCCAGCCGCAAAGACACCAAAAATTTCAATTTGCGCAAAAAGTGTTGAAGTGGCATTAGAAAAATTATGAGCAAAATACACAGCCGCAAAACCATAAATATAAAAGTCAAACCATTCAACAAGATTGCCACTACTTGCAGCGATAACAGAGTGAATTTGAGCCTTTTTGCTTAGTTTGGTTGTTTGCATTTTTGTCCTTTTTGCTGAGAATTTTAGCCAAAAAATTTTAAATCAACATGAATTTATGCTATAATTGATAAAAGGTTGGTTAGTAAATTGTCCGAGCTAACCGCAAAAAAACAATCGGTGAAAGTGTTGTTTTTATCCTTTGTATCTTTCAAAAGCTGTAATTATAAAAGTTCTTTTATTTCCTTTATATTCACTGCTTAAACCTATAATATAATTTTTATATTCTATTCTATATCTTATGTTGTTTTGGTTATTTAATTTCCCCTTATCGATAATATCGCTAACTAATTTCAAGTCCAACTCAGGATGCTTATCGATAATATGAGCTAAACCATAACCTTTATGTTTTATCTTATCTATTACCTCTCCCCAAACCAAATCAATATCTCCTAAATCTTTTCTATGAAAAGCCCCAGCTACCTGTCCTTGTTTTTCAATGAGTAGTTTTTGTAAAGCACCTTTTCCATCGTGATAATATTCTGCATAATTTTTTCCAAATTCTTTTAAAGAACGAGATAAAAATCAAGGACTTTAAGCCCTTAATTTTTATTTATCTTCGCTCCTTTCTTTTAATTTAATAAGATTTTTTAGCGCATAAGTGCCTATTTTTCCTGCTATTTTTTTATCTGTAACCTTATCTATTTTTTTGCTTTCTAGCTATAACTTGTTTTATTTTCTTAATTCTTTCTTCTCTAGCTTTTTTATCATTTTGTATTTTTTCATCAAGACTTTGTTTTACGCTTTTTTTATTCTTTTTCTTTACTTCTTTTGCCTTAATGTTCTCTTTTATATCTTCCATTAAGTTTTTTTTAGGCTTAGCTTGGGTAGAATTTTTAAAAGAATGCTGTAATAAATCGCCTTCCACATTGGTAGTACTGCCTTTAGTGGTTGCAGGAGTTGGCGTACCTGTCAGCATTGCTTTATTTCTACGATTTAATCTTTCCAAATCCTTACCTTTTGTTTTATTAATATGTATAATTTTGCCACTATCTTTTTTTATGGCTATATTGCCAACCTTATCATCTTTTAAAGGTTTAGCTATTAATGCCACTTCATCATCATAGTTTTTAAAAAAATGAGTAGGATTGTCTTTTATCTCTTTAATTACCTTAAATACATCTGCTTCGTTTTTAAACATTTCAGGGTGTTTTTTAGCCATAGCTTTTAAATTTACCACCCATTCATCTTTTAAAATTCCTGAAACATTATTAATCCATTTTTCTACATTAAATTTAGCAGTATAATCACTCTTTGCTTTGCTCGGATCAGCTTTATCCATGAAGAAGTTGTCGCCTTTGATAACACCTTCTTTTATTAGTGCATCTTTTAATATTTTATTTTGTTGTTTATCTACTTTAATATAATTATCCAAAGCATCTTTAAAAATTCTACTTTGTTCTTTATCCGCTATTTTTATGTTTTTAAGATTAGATATAACTTCTTTATTGGTTTTAGCAAGTTTTAATGCATCTAGTATTTGATTTCTTAATGCTTGTTCTTTAGCACTTTTCATAAAAGGAACTAAAGCATGTATTCTAGCAAAAACACCACTTATTAATATCCTATCAAAAACACCCTGTATTGTTGTGGCTATTGAAGAATTTGTTTTTTTGCCACTACTAGCTAAAGCCGTCATTATTAAGTCTTTATTGTTTTGATAAATTTTTGCATAAACATTTACTACTTCTTTTGCATATTTTAAATCTTTACTTACAAATTCTACATTATCCATATCTTTTGCTAGGTTCTTAAAATCATATCCTATATCTTCAATTCTATGTTTTGCTAGTAATGCATTAAAAGCATGTTTTTCATTTGCTTTTCGCTCTGCTTCATTCATACCTTCAAAAGCTCTTTTTAAATCTTTGTCTTCATTGATATTTCTAGCACCATTAGCTATTCTTTGCGCGAGTGCTTCGGGTGTTTCTTGGTCTTTGATTTTTCCTAGATAACTATTATTAAAATTTTCTTTTAACGCATAGTTTTTATTAGCATCTTCTAAAATCTTCTTTGCTAGTTCTTTATCACTTGCATTTTTTATCATAGTTTCATCTAAAGTATCTTTTACTAGCCTATAAGCTTCTTTAGTATTATATGTCTTATTTCCTGTGGCTAATTGCTTATTTATAGCACTTCTTAAGTTAAATATTTGCTCAGCACTTAAGTCTTTATCAATAGTATCTTCTAGAAAGCTACTAATATTTGTTTTTATATCTTGCTCTAAAAAATTGTTGTTTTTAAACTCTTCAATCTTTGCTAAATCTTCTTTGCTTAACCTTATTGAGCCGTTGTTAAGCTCATCTATACTTTTTATAGCTTGAGCGTATTCATTATTAATTCTTTTTTTATAAGAGCTATTATCTTTTTGCCAAGCCTTAACATCAAACTCGCCATTTAAACCTGTTTTGTTCTTAAATACTTCATCTTGTTCTTTAATTATATTTAAAAAAGAAATACTAGCATCCTTATCAGCCTTTAAAACATCATCTAAAAAACTTCCTATTTCGGGATAAGCTTGAGCTGATTTTAATAATATTTCTCTTCTTTGAGTAGTTGGAACTCCTTGTAAAGTATTTGAAATATTTTTTAAAATAGCACTTGTTCTTTTAGCGCTATCTTGTATAAATTGTGGATTATTCTTGTTAAGTCCTTGCTCGACAATGTTTTTTAATATTTCTATTGTAGGCTTTCCATTTTCTAAGTATGTTGGATTTTCTTTTGCTATAAGTTCATCTATTTGTTTTTTATTCTCTACATTTTTTGTAAGATTATTAAAAATTGTTTCTGCATTTTGCAAACCACCATCTGTAAATTTTCCTATCATAGGAATATCTTTTTGGGTGATTTTATCTATAACCCTATTACCTAAATTACCACCTTTTACCGCCATGCCATCTATCATATCTTTACCGGCCCTTGCTCCTGTTTTAGTCATATTATAGGTATTTTTTAAAACTCTTGCTCCTTTGGCAACTCCAGCAAAAGCTGCATCACCTATTAAAGAAAGTCCTGCATTTTCACCCATAAGCATAAGAGCTTCTTTTAAATTTGCATCTTGATTTGTATCTTTTGTATTTCCGTAGTAATCGTATCCTGCTCCCAAAGATGCACCTAATGCACCACCTGCAACCATACCAACTCCACCGCCTAGCATGCTACCACCAATTGCACCTGCTGTTCCTAGAGCTACACTAGCACCATTATCTCTTATTCCGCGATATAAATTACCCATTGTGCTACCTTGCACTTTAGAATAATTTCCGTTATTATCTTGCACCCAATAAGAGCCATCATCATCTTGTAATAATTTTCCGCGCCCTGATTTTTGTAGCTCATCGCCTAAATCTCTCATAAATTGATTATTTTTTCTTGCTACTTCATTATCATCAGTAAAAATAGGTTTAGAGGCATTAAATTTAGACTGCTTATCTAAAATATAATCACTCAAATCATCAGCATTCATGGATGGATTTTTATTATAATCATATAAATCCCTTTTATATTCACTAACATTTCCCATAGGATTTGTTAAATTTTGGTCTTTGAAATTATATTTTTCATATTCTTTAGCATATTTATCTTTATTTTTATAAAAATCATTGATTGCTTCATTTTTTAAACTTGCTAAATATTCATTTGTATTTTGATTTTCATTTTGACTTACTTCATCTTGCAAAAAAGAAATAATGTTATTTTCTTGCGGTTTTTCTAATAAAAATTCTCTTATATTCATTGTATCAATCCTTGTTTTTTTAATTCTTCTACGCTAACTTGCATTTTTCTACCTGCTTGATTAACTAATATTACATTACCATTAGCATCAGGTTCTGATATTTGAGCATTAATTCCATTAAAGCTAACACTATGTAATTTTGGAGTATTTTGATTTTGCACTTCTAATGTATTTTTGGCTAAATCGTTTTGTATATTTTGATTAGTTGTTGAATTATCTATAATTACTGCATTTTTACTAGGTTTTGAGTATTTTTCATCCCAGTAAAAAGCTTTTACTTTTGGGGCATAGTTATTATAAAAATTCATATTCTTTTGATAGTCTTCTATAGCACTTTGTTTCTCCATATTTGTTTTTGCGTTTCCTAGTCTTTCTTCTAATTCCATTTTATAAGAGTTTGGAGCTTGTGCTAACCATTCTCCTGCTAATGCTTGAGCTACCCTTTGATTATTTGCTTCCATGGTATAACCATTAATAGGGAAATTGGCTTGTATATTCTCTAAATTCCATTTAGCATTTTTACCACCTCTTAATAAATCACTTTGCATTCTTTTTAAGAATAAATCACTTGCATCATTTAAATCCGTGCTTTGACTTCCCCATCCACCAAAAGCACGCTCTATAGCTCCATTCCAAAATCCATGTGTAGTATCGTAGGTTTTGCCTTGATTGCTTGCTAAATCTAAAAACTGAGCATCTGCTTTATATCTTGTATTATTTGGTAAATTTGTATTGCTTTGACCATCAAAACCTTGAGCATTACTAAAAACTTTATTTAATAAATCTTGCTCTTTTTGTTTTGTATTTATCTCATTTTGCAATTTTTGGAGTTCTAATAATCCTTTTTGATAATTTAAATCCTTGTAAGCCTTATTAGTATTTATTGCTTGCTGTCTTAAAGCATTTTGCATGGCATATTGTCTAGCTCTTTGATTATAATTCATTTGCCATTGCTGATCTGCTATATTTGCTCTTTCTTTTTGATAATCAAAGTTTCTCTCATTTTGCAAAAGCTGATTATTTTGCATAGCCTGATTAAATTCCATTTGTTGCTTTCTTAAATCTTGCTCTTGCTGAAACTCATTAGCTTTAACTTTATCATCAAAACTTTTGCTCATGATGTCATATAAGACACCACCGACTTTTCCTGCGTTTTGTATAACGCCTGTATCAGGATTAAATACTACTCTTTGTGGGTTATAAAATGCCATTTTGTTTCCTTTATTCTTTCTTTTAAAATAAAGGATTTAAGGAAGTTTGTGTATAATTTTAAAAGGGTGCAACGCCAAAGGGTTGCCGCCCTTTAGCGTTAATTTACCGCCCAGTTGGGAGGTGATTAAATTGCTAACCAAAATTATAGTTATAATTATACTACTTTGTATAATTATAGTCAAGGCTTA
>NZ_AINS01000080.1 GCF_000254135.1 Campylobacter coli LMG 9860 | reverse complement strand
GTATTTTGGCAAGCATTCATAGCATTAAACATTACAAAATAAGCATCCGCTCCCATAGCTGTAAAATTTGGAACCTCTTTACTTTGATTTTCCTTTGCGTATTTAGCTATAAAATCTTTACTTAGCTGGGTTGTAGGATTGTTTGCATCAAAGCTATCTGTAAAAATATATCCTTCGCTTGCATTGCCTGCTAATTTAATAAAAGTAGCATCTGCAACCCCATCAGCTGAACCCATTGGGATATTTAAACCTATGAGCTTTGCTTGTCTAACAAACAAAGAAGCTTCACTATAATAAAGCGGAAGGAAAATAAAATCAGGATTTAAAATTTTAATTTGAGTTGCAATAGCTTTAAAATCTTTATCGCCTGAATTTACTCTAAGAGTTTTTAAAATTTCACCACCCTTAGCCTTAAATTCTTTTTCAAAAGCCTTAGCAAGTCCTAAAGAATAATCCGTACTTTGATCAACCACAATCACAGCTTTTTTGTAGTTTAGTTTTTCAAAAGCGTATTTTGCCAAAGATGAGCCTTGAAAACTATCCATAAAGCAAACTCTACTTGAATATAATTTGTTTTCTAAAAGCTTATCTCCTGTTGCAGCAGGAGCGATAAGAGGAACTTTATTTTCTTCAGCTATGCGCATTACTTGTAAAGTATTTGCAGTAACCATTTCACCGATAAGTCCTAATACCTTATCTTGATTTACAAGGCGGGTAGCAGCACTTGCGGATTCGATCTTATCTCCCTTAGTATCCAAAACAACAAGATTGATTTTATCTCCGTTAGCTAAAGTACTTTGCATTTCATTAGCTAATTTTATACCCTCTAAAGCACTTTGTCCATAAGCTGCCGTTGCCCCACTTAAAGGTAAAACAACTCCTAAATTTACTTCTTTTGCTTGTAAACTTAAAGCCAAAGCTGCTGCTAAAATTATTTTCTTTTTCATTACTTTTCCTTAGGATTGATTAAAGTTTTATAAACTTGCTTGCCATCTTGTATTTCTTTTATAACAACAGGACGAATTGCATTACCGCTTGCATCAATGCTAATAATTCCACCCACACCTTCATAATTGCTTGTTTGATGGATTTTTTCATTGATACACTCGCTAGTAAGTGTATTTTGGCAAGCATTCAT
>NZ_AINS01000081.1 GCF_000254135.1 Campylobacter coli LMG 9860 | reverse complement strand
TTATCCTTGTGGAAATAAAGTGTTTATATTTAAAGATGTGGGTGACAAATTTGAATTAGTGATAAAAGATTAAAACCTTAAAGGTTTTAATCAAGCTTTGCTAAATCGATTAAATCACTTACTTTTTGACAATTTTTCAAGTCCTCGGCTGTGATTTTTAAAGTAAAAAGATTTTTATAAAGCACCATCACAGATACAAAAGCCAAACTATCCCACTCGTCTATATCATCAAGTAGCATATCTTCATTTAAGTCTTCATCTCTATGCATAGCTTCTTTAAGCTCTTCTAAAAATTCAGTTTTTGTCATTATTTCTCCTTTGTGTAAATTAAAATATCTTTTGTGTATAAATCTTTGAAATTCAACACCGCACTTCCCCAGCTAAGCCCTGCACCAAAAGCACTTAAACTCGCTTTAAATTCTTTTGGAGTATCTAGTTCGCAAAGTAGGGCAGGTAGTGAACAAGCGCTTAAATTAGCGTATTTTTCCATGATAAAATTAGGAACTTTATCATCATTAAGTTTTAATTCTTCTTTGATGCAATCAACCAAATACACATTGGATTGATGAAAAAGATGAAAAGCAATGTCTTTTTCATCTACTTTAGAAAATTCTAAAATTTCTTTAAAGCTTTTAGGTTCGCATTCCAAAGCCATATTGAAAATATTTGCTCCGTCCATATAAAGATTTTCTAATTGTCTAAACTCCTCAGTTTGCATGAGTGAATCATCGTTGAAAATATCTGCTTTAGGTATTCTCATCGCACCTTTTGGAATGATGAGTTTATCAAAATATTTTCCATCGCTTCCAAGCTCAAAAAAAGCTTCGTTAAAATCCGTTTTTTCAATCAAAGTTGCACTTACTCCATCACCAAAAATAGGAGCTAAATTCATATTTTTAGGATGGATGAATTTGCTTAAAGTATCCCCACAAACGAGCAAAATTTTACCTAAGCCACTTTGTATTAAAGAATGAGCGACAAATAAGCCGTATAAATACCCTGCACAAGCTTGCCCTAAATCAAAAGCTATGGTTTTAGAGCTTAAATTTAAAAGCTGATGTAAATAACAAGCCGTAGAAGGCATGAAAAAATCAGGACTTTGAGTTACTACGATGAGTGCATCAAGACTATTTTTATCTATATTTAAACCTTGTAAAAGTGTATTGGCTGCGTGTTTGCCAAGATCGCTTACACAAGTGTTTTCATCACAAATATAACGTGTTTTTAAGCCTATGACTTTTTTCATTCTTTTAAGGGTTTTAATATCATTTGAAAAAACGCTTTCTAACTCATCATCAATGCAAATTTTATGTTCAGGTACGCTTACGCAAATGCCTGAAATTTTGGCTTTATCAAATCTAGTTTTCATGGATTATAAGTCCTTTGAAGTTTAAATTTTGAAATGGAATAAGGGCTGAGTTTTTTTCAAATTCTTTGGAAATTTGTTCTAAAAAGCTCAAGAATGGCATATTTCTTTCGCCTTTTTGATAGTAAAGCCTTGCATTATTGTTTTTAAGATCAAAGAAATGTAAAGCTAGTTCAAAGGCTTTAAAAAACATTCTAGTTTCAAGTTTTCTACCTAAAGCCCTACAAGAAATGCAAAGATCATCGATAAATAAATTTCCTTCTTTACAAGAAAAAACAAAAATAGCGATAATCCCACTATCGCTTAATTTATCACTCATACTCACACTTACAATGAGTTCTTTTTGCATGTGTTGTGCGACTTTTTCTTGATTTAAGCGTGTGTAATTAGCGATAAATTGATTGGTTTTACCCAAAAGTTCGCTAATGCGAGGGATATTTTGCAGATCATTTTTGCTAAAATTTAAGCTGATTTCAAGATTTTGAAAATATTCTTCATCGCTTAAACTTTTAAGCTCTTCTCTTAAAGCATTGGCTGCTATATCTTTGGCACGAATTTGATCTTCTTTGGTGTTTGAAAGTTTTAAAAGATTAGGAAAAAGCTTGATTTTATAAAGTATATTTTCATCGCATAAAAGTGTTTTAACACCTGTAAATTTGGTATTTTCAAGCTCGGCGATATTATCATCTATAAAAAGCATAGCATTAGTATTTATATTAAATTTTTTAGCAATTTTTAAGATATTTTCACCCTTTGGCTCCCAATTGATCATTTTAGCATCAAAATCATCCCATTGCAAGATAAAATCTTTCCTTGTTTCAAAAAGTTTTTTTGCGTCTTTTTCTTCATTTTTTGAAGCTAGGGCAAGTAAAAAGCCTTGTTTTTTAAAAGTTTTAATTTTTTCTTGTAAGGTTTTGTGCAAAGGACTTAAATTAAGATTATCTATGCCCTCTTCACCTAAAATTCCTTGATACAAGGTATTATCAAGATCAAGTACAAGAGCTTTAAGAGCGGGTTTTACGAGTGCAGGGATGAGGCTAAGTCCTAAAATTTGTGCTAAGAAAATCAAGGCTTTATTATTAAGCTTAGAGCCTGTAAGTTCTTCTTTAGCTAGGTCTAAAATATCCTCTTCATCAAAATACTCTTTTATGAGTTTTTCTATGTTAAAAATTTCGCAATTTAAAATTTTTTTATCTGTTTTAAATTCTCCTAAACTAAGGACTAAAATAGGGCTTTGTGAAATTTTTCTTAGTTCTAAAAGTCTTTCTTCTAGAAAATTTTGCACATTATTTTTATAGCGGGTTAAATCCACCCATAAAAGTTCTAAATTAGTTTTTTTAAAATTATCAAAACTCAAGCTATCATCATAAGAGCTGAAATTAAAATCAGCTCTTAAATTAGCAAAATGTAAAAAAGGAGCAATGATACTTTGCACTCCTTCAAAAGCATGATTTCTATGGATATTGATAAGAAGATCTTGACTTTTACTAAAGTCTAATTCTTTGGCAAATTTTATAAGCTCATTGCGTTTTAAATGGGGTGAAAAAAGATTCATTTTAGCTCCACAAGTTCGATTAAAAGCCTATTTGGCATCATGATAAAACAAAGTTTAGCAAAATAGCTTGCTTGCATAATAGGAACAATACAAATACCTCCTTGTTGTTCCAAAAGAATTAAATCTTGGGTGATATTTTTACTTTCATAGGCTAAATGATACATTTTGGTATTATTTTTCAAATAGCTATCTAGCGGACCTTTATCGTTTAAATTTTGCAAAAGTTCAAATCTATACTGTGGAAATGCTTCATTGCAAGGAATGATAAATTCGCCTCTTACCCCTTGTTTTTCATCTATAAATTCTGCTTCTTTATAAAAACCTAGTTTAAAAAAACATTCCCTTTCTTTTTCTAAATTTTTACAAGCCACACCTATATGATGAAGGGGTAAATTGAGTGTTGTATTAAGCATTTAAAACTACTGCCATAGTGATAGCATTTTTAAATTTCAATGCTTTTTCTAAACTATAATCATTTGCCATAAAACATTCATAAGCTTTAAATTTTAAGCCTGATTTTTCTATCAAATCTTTAACTTCATCAGGATGGGAAAATAAATAAATATGATCAATAGCAGGAGCATTGATAGGGATAGTTGCAAAAATTTCCCCTCCATCGCTAAGAAGCTCTTTAGATCTTTTAAGGAATTCAAGAGGTTTTTCTACGTGTTCTAGCACTTCTCCAATCACTATCAAATCAGCTTTTTTATCAAAATCATAAATAAAAAAATCTTGACATAAAAAATCACATTTTGTAATCAATCCCCCTACTTGTTGTTTTACCATTTTTTGAGTAAGTTCGCAACTTGTTGGAGAGATATCAAGTCCATAAAAGGCGGAAAATTTACCACTTTTAACTGCTCTTGCAAAATATTCTCCATGGCCAGGGCCTATTTCAAAATAAGTTGTTTTTGGAGTAAAATTTTTTAAATATTGCGAAAAATACTTTCTTACTTTAATATGAGCTATCCAAACAAAAGAAGAAAGAGCTAAGCCTATCATGTATTGTTTCATATAGCTTTCATTAAAATAAACTTTATCCTTAACTTCATCAAAGCTAGAATAACGATAAGCCCCATTTTCTATGAAAAATTTTGTTTCTTCTAAAGTATCGTTAAGGATCAATAAATAACAATCGCATTGTTCTTTTATACTGATACCATCTTGAATATAATAAGAAATTAATTTATCAAATTCTTCTTCGTCTTCTTGTGAAAATTCAATTTTTTTAAGATATTTAGAATGGATAGGATTTTTTTGAGCGATGGCTTGAAATAATTTTTCAATATTTTCTTTCATTTTTCTGCCTTTAGGGTTTGAATTTTTTCTAGTAAAGCGCTTTGAGATTTTAAGAGACTTAAATCTTCTTTGTTAAATTTGATTTCAAATTCTTCTTCTAAACTCATGATGATATCAATATGAGCTAAAGAAGTCCAGTTCTTGCAGTTTTCCATGCTTAAATTTGTATTTTCATCTACTTTGGTTTCAAGTATATTTTCTAAAATTTCATAAAATTGTTTTTCCATTGTATACCACTTTCTTGAGAATGTTGAAAATTAATATATTGTATCATAATTTTCTATTAGAATTGTTTGGTTTATATCTAATTTTTTCCATAAAATTTCTATATATTCTTTAGCGTTGTAAATATTTATATGATCTCCTGCAAAATTGTTTTTTTTAAAATTTTTAGTATTATTAACAATATTGATAATGTTAATTAAATTGGGCTCAGAAGATATGTCAAGTTTTCTAACATAATAACTAATGGTTTTATTGTATGATATATTGTTTTCATCAATTAAAATTCCAGAGAAAATTTTATGATATCTGTAAAATACATTAAATTGTTCTTCTGCATAATGTGTTAGTGTGTGTCCTTGGCCTCCAAATGTCATATATTTTCCATTCTCTTTGGTTAAAACCTCATAAACACAATTTTCCCCAAAACAACTTGTTGTATCTTTTAAAAATAATTCTTCTTTTGCTCCTTTTATAGCAAAAGAAAATATAGGATCGTTTGTGCGTTTTACTCCTGTTTGTTTGCGAAAATATTCATTTAATGCTCCCATTTTTGTTTTGGAATTTATTTTGTCATAAACTTCATTTTTGCAAAAACTATAAGTAAAGGTTGGCATGATCAAAGTGCCTTCTTTGCCTATAACTTCAAAAAAACAATCTAATATAGTCTGTAAAAATTCATTTCTAGAAAGCAAAGGTATGCCAAAGTTAAAAAGTTCTGTATGTACGCATAAAATATCACCCCTTTTTATACCTAGTTGATAAAAAGCATCTATTAAATCCTTATCGGAGTATTTTTTGTCATTGTGTTCTAAAAAATATTTCATTTTACCAGTCCATAAAATTTTATTTTTTCCAAAAGTTCTTTAAATTCATAAGCTTGCATATTTAAGATATTGGCTATATCGATGATATCATTCTCTCCATCACAGTAAGCTAGAAAATTACAAGCTAAAGGAATGTCATTGGCAGTGCTAAGGGTATGATATAGTCCTCTTTTGCCAAGATTGGGCTCGCATACTATGGTGTTTTTATATACGGCGTTGATTTCTAGATTTAAAATCATTTCTTGTATGCTTTGAAGTCCACCCATTAAACCTTTTTCAGAGATAAAATTGAGATCATCTTTGCTGGTGTGGTATTGTTCGTATTCTAGGTATCTTGTGCGACATACTCCTACAATGCCAAGATTTACAAGCGGAGCATTGTATTGTCTTTCATCGCTTCCACGATCTAAAAAACTAAAAGCTTTGAAATTTTTTTTATTTTTAAGCGTATGCAAGGCAACTTTATCGCTTAGAGTGTTTTCTTTGGGTGTGTGTATGAGTGAGTAAGCATGATCATCGCCTAAGCAAGAAAGCACAAAGCCTGCTTTAACATGTTTTTTTAAATGCTCTAAATGTTTGCTAAGATAGACTATAGAGCCTATGGTTTCAGGAATGATGATAAAGCGGTAATTATACCTTCTTTTTTTTAAACTTAAAAGCCATTTTGCTAGGAAAATAGCCACCACAGGACCACTAAGCTCATTATTTGCCATAGAAGGATGACAAAGATAGGTTGAAATTAAAATTTCATCTTTTGAATTTTGCGTACTAGGTAGGATAAAATCAGCATAATCCAAAACCCCATTTTCATCATGTTTCGCATTGATATAGACTTTGTATTTGCCTTTTTTGAGTTTTTTTCTTTCATTATGCGTGAGACAAAATCCCCAACGTCTTTTGTAATAACTCGTTACATAAGGAATAGCATCGGGCATTTCTTCTATGGAGTAAAGATGATTTTGAAGTTCTTCAAGTTCGATTTCTTTATCGATAGCTTCGCTATAATTTAGAAGGTGTAAATTATGCTTTTTAAAATCACAAATTTTTTCTCCTTCTGGAGTGATGATATAGGCTTCTTTAGCGTTCCATTCATCAGGGACTATCCAGTCAAAAACCTTTGTGCCACTTTTTATAGAGTGAAATTTGAGTATATCCCCCCCCCA
>NZ_AINS01000082.1 GCF_000254135.1 Campylobacter coli LMG 9860 | reverse complement strand
CTCAAATTATGATACAATATTTTATATTTTATAAATCAGAGGAATAAGATATGAATAATGAAATAGAAATTAAAGATTTAAATGAAATTAATAAAAATAACAAACAGCAAGTAGTTTATAGAAAAGATAATCTATCTACTGATTGTATTACTGGAGAAGTTATAGAAAGAAATCAAATTATTGTTAGAAAAGTTCAAACAAGAGAAAGTTTTATCAAACTTTTTACTGAAAATATTCATTATATTATTAATTTAGAACCTCAAGAAAAAACTTTATTTTTTACATTGCTTTCTTCAGTAGATTATAAAAATGTTGTAAGATTTGATAAATCTATGAAACAAAATATTATTTTAGATAAAGTTTTAAGTAGAGCTGGAATGTATAGAGCTTTAAATGGATTAATAGAAAAGAAAGTAATTTTTAAAATAGATCGAGATTTTGTTAAATCGTATGCTGGTGTTGGTAGTGATGATTGTTATTTATTTAATCCAAATTTAGTAGGACGTGGATCTTGGAATGATTTAAAAAATTTAAGACATACTATTACTAGAGAATGGGATTTTGAAAATTTAGAAGTTAGAGAAAATTTAGAAATAGAAGAAAAATATCTAGGTCTTGATGAAATAAAAAACAATCAAAAACAATATCAAGTAAAAGAAATAAATCAAGAACATGATGAAACGACTAAAGTAAAAAATACAGAAATTGTTATTGAAGAAAAAAATAACTCTGCAAATAATCAATATAGCTTCGATAAAAAAGAAGAGCCGAGCATAAATAAAAAAGTCTTAATCTCTAATGATACACAACCTTCTTTATTTGATGAAAATCAAAAAGAACGAGAAGCTAGACTATTTGTAGAAAAATATGCTGGGATACTTACTGGTGGATTTGATCCTACAAAATCCGCCAAAGAATTAAAAAGAGAAAAATTAGATAAAGATTTGGAAGAAGGTAGAATATAAAAATGAAAAAAGTTTATTTAGATACAAATATTTTCCTAGATTACTTCAATGCTGAAAGAACTTATCATAATGAAGCTAAGCAATTGATATATTTTTTAATTACAAATAACATTCAAATAGTTTTCTCTGAAGATATGATTTCTACTATTGCTTATCTTATTAAAAAAGAAAATTTAAATAATTTCACTCATTTTTTAAAAGATATTTCATTAGAAAAAGATTTTAATATTGCATCTTTTGGTGCAAGTGTCATTAATATGGCTTGTGATTATTATGATAAATATCGAGGAGACTTTGAAGACTATTTGCAATATTTTTGTGCTGAAAAAGAAGGCTGTTGTGCTATCTACACCATGGATAAAAAATTTCCAAATTTAAAAATACCTGTAAAAAGATATGGCGAGATTGATATCTAAACTCTATTTTGTCTCAAGAAAATGAGAAAAATAAACA
>NZ_AINS01000083.1 GCF_000254135.1 Campylobacter coli LMG 9860 | reverse complement strand
TTTTGCTAAGTATTTTACTAAGCAAAGTTGTTCACAAGTTTTAGATAAGTTTTATTATCTAAATTGTTATGATTATAATTATAAAGGCACTAAAGCTGTAGCTTATAAATTAGAAGCGGAAAATTTAAAAGGCGAACAAATCAAAAAACGCCCACGCTTTGAAGATGATACAAATATACCTAAAAAATACCGCACCACATGGAGTGATTATAAAAACAGCGGTTATGATAGAGGGCACACTCTTTCTAATGCTTCAATGAGAAAAACAACTCAAGCCCAAAGAAGCACTTTTTTAATGAGTAATATTACTCCGCAAAATCCACAAATTAATCAAAAAGTATGGAATAAGATTGAAAAAAGAGAAAGACAAGCAGCTTTGAAGCTTGGAAGTTTAGAAGTTTTAAATTTAGTTAATTATGATAACAATCCACAAAGAATAAGAAATCAAATTGCCATTCCAAGCTCTTACACTAAGATTTTAAAAGGCGAGAATTTTAAAGAATGTTATCAAGTGCCAAATCATAAAGTAGAAAATGAGAATATAAAAAATTATAAGGTTAATTGTGATATTTTAACCGGAAGTTGACAATCTTAAACGATTTTTTAGTTTAAGTATATTATGCTTTTATAAATTTTAGAAAGGAGTATAAGATGAAAAAAATAGAAAATATAATTATTTATATCATAAATTACTTTCAAACGAACTATGCTCCAGCTGATCTTGGAAAAGTAAAATTAAATAAAATTTTATGGTTTGCAGACAGAGCCTTTATGTATAAAAATTACGCATCTCTAACTCAAACATCTTATATAAAAAATCCACAAGGACCGGTAGTTAAAAAATTAGAAAACATTTTAACTAGTTTAGAAAAAAATGAGTTTATCAAAAGCATAAAAGTAAATAAAGGCGAATATCAACAACAATCTTTCTTGTGTTTAAAAGAGCCTAATTTAGATGATTTTACTGCAAAAGAAATAAGTATTTTAGACGAAACTATCAATAAATTCGCCTTAAAAACAGCAAAAGAGCTTTCAGAAATGTCTCATGATGAATGCTGGGAAAAAACAAAAAACGGCGATACTATGCCTATTGAAAGCGTATTTTTACAAGATATTATACCAGCTACGAAAGAAGATATAAATGGCTTGCATTGAAAATGCTTATGATTTATGTAAGCATTTTAATATAAGTGAAGATTGTGAAATAAAAATTCACAATTTTTTTAATACTCATAAGGATAATTTTTTAAAACCCTGTACTGGTATTTTTTACGGGATAAAACAACAAAATAAAATAATATTAGAACGTGAAAACGAATATCCTCCAGGGATTTTTTGTGTAAAGACGAATTATTTGAAAATTGTTTATAAAAAAGAAAATCTTGAAATAATTAATATAGACTGGATAAATTCATAAATCTTAACCTCTCAATACCCCATAAACCTTTTATATCCATCGCAACCAAGTTGATAACCGCCATCACAAGCTAAACCATAATATTTTTTTGCTTGTTTAAAATTTATCCTTACACCTTTTCCATTCTCATAAAGTCCACCAACAGCCCAACAACTCGCGCTATCTTTATACTTATCGCATAAAAGTTTTAAATTTAAAAAAGCTCGTCTTATGGTATCTGGTTCTAATAAAAATGCAGTATTTTTTTTACAGGCGCAAGGCATGTCTATTGCATCAGATTGTAATTTATCATTATAGTACAAAGGACACGCATAAGCCCGATTAATTTCAAAATCACTCATCTCTTTTAGTAGTTTTAGCCCCTCTATAGTTTTTGTATCATTGGTTTCACTCAAAACAAAATCTATCAATTCTGACGCTTTTTTCCAACTATCTAAAGCTATCAAGCGATTAATTTCTTTATACTTTTTATCTTTGTCTATATCAAGAGTTAAACCAACATAAGTCATTATTGTAATCAAATTAAATATATTGCTCTCAATTTTAAAATTTCCATCTATAGCAAAATTATTATAAATATACAAACAAGCTTCTTTATTCTTTTTATCATAGCAATCACTAAAAGATTTTTTGTATAGTTTTTCTTCTGAATAACCTAAATTTTTATTTTCATACGCATTTGTATATTTATTTATATATATAGACATTTCGATTTCTTTTTCTTTGCATACATCAATCCCAAAGGCGTAAATATATATAAATAAAGAGTGTATTTAATATAAAAATATATTTAAT
>NZ_AINS01000084.1 GCF_000254135.1 Campylobacter coli LMG 9860 | reverse complement strand
CTATGATAACTCACATAAATAATATTTTTATTTTTTTGACTTTGCAAAATCAAATGATCCTTATTTAACAATGTTCTAATAAAATAATTTTCATTATTAAAAAAATAAGGTGAATTTTCTTTACGCGTCCAGTGGGTTTTTAGAAAAAAAATAATCCTATTATGTGGAAAATCTTCATAATAATCACCGTAACTATGTTCCATTTCTCTTCCTAAAATATAATTTAAAGGTGGCAAAGCCGAACCCGAATTATCAATCACACCATCCACATACCAAGGAGCTATTTTTGCTATGAGCAAGGCTAAGTATCCTCCATAAGACCCCCCCCCATAAATTTTTGGTAAATCTGCAAGTTTTGGAAAGCGTTTAACTAGATCTTTTAAAGCATTAATATGATCAAGTGCTGCCATAATACCATAGTTTTGATAGTCTCCATTAGGTGGGATAAAAGTTGA
>NZ_AINS01000085.1 GCF_000254135.1 Campylobacter coli LMG 9860 | reverse complement strand
TTATTTTATATATTTTCAAAACTTTTAAATAAAATCCACATTATACTTGAAAAAATTAAAACTTTAAAATGAAGGAAATTTTATGCAAGAACTTACTCGAGCGAAAAAAATCCGTTCTATTGTAGCTGCAAGTAGCGGAAATTTGGTAGAATGGTTTGATTTTTATATTTATGCTTTTACAGCAACTTATTTTGCTCATACTTTTTCAACCTCTGATAATCCTATCGTGCAGCAAATCAATGCTTTTGGAGTCTTTGCTGCGGGCTTTTTTATGCGTCCTATAGGCTCTTGGCTTTTTGGTTCTTTAGCTGATAAAGTGGGTCGTAAAAAATCCATGGTTGTATCTGTGGTTTTAATGGCTTTAGGCTCTTTTATGATAGCAGCTTTACCTAGTAAAGATGTGGTGGGGGATTTTGCTATTATCTTGCTTTTACTTGCAAGACTCATACAGGGACTAAGTGTAGGTGGGGAATACGGCATAGCAGCGACCTATCTTTCCGAACTTGCCACAGAAGGCAAGCGGGGTTTTTACTCTTCTTTCCAATACGTAACCCTCATAGGCGGACAGCTTTTAGCAGTAGCTAGTATTAGTATAATGCTTTTCTTTTTTAGCATTGATGAAATGAAAGATTATGCTTGGAGAATACTTTTTGTTGTGGGTGGAATTTTAGCCCTTGGCTCTCTTCTTGTGCGCAAAGTGATGAATGAAAGCGCGACACAAATTCACAAACATGAGGATAGAGGGACACTCAAAGCTTTATTTACAAGCTCTTGGAAACAATTTTTAATGGTACTTGGTATCACTGCAGGTGGATCTTTGGCATTTTATACTATCACTACCTATACCAAAACTTTTATGGAAAATTCAGGTATGGATAAAACACTGGTTAATAATCTCTTTTTAGGTGCTTTATTTATACTTATGATTATACAACCGCTTTTTGGATATATCGGCGATAAGATAGGACATAAGCGATCCTTAATCATCTTTTGTATCTTAGCTTTTGTAGGAATTTATCCTATTTTCAATCTTATATCAAGCAATGCTCAAAGCAATGCTTCTTTAGTGTTTATCTTAGTGGTGCTTTTATTTATTATTCTAAGTTTTTATACTTCAGTGGCTGGAATTTTTAAAGCCAAACTTTTCCCTGAACATGTAAGAGCCTTAGGCACAGGCTTGGGTTATGCGATATCTAATGCCATCTTTGGAGGATCTGCACCTTGGGTGGCTTTACAATTTAAAAATGCAGGAATGGAAAATGGCTTTTTTGTTTATATCGCCGTGCTTACTCTGCTTATGTTTATAGCAACTTTGTGCCTGCCTAAAAAATCAGAGCTTAATTAATCTTAAAGCCTTTAAAGAAAGTATCGAAAGTGCGGTACTTTCTAATTCTTTTAAGCTTTTAAATTGATAATTTTTATTTTCCTCTTTTAAAATTTGATGATAAACTTTAATATTTAATTTATACTTTGTATAATGATGTTTAAACTCTCCTAACAATTTCATATTTTTAAAAATTTCGCCTTCCTCTTTCTTAAAAAAAGGAAAATTATACATACCCTTATAAAGCTTATCTTGACTTTTTTGTATAGCAAATTTTTTATCCCATTCAAATACAAAAAGACTTAAGTTTGCATTCTCATAAGATGTTTTTTTAATTCCAGGATAAAGCTCTGTATTGAATTTTCCTTGGCAAAAATCATACAAGGGGCAAATTCCACATTTTGCATTTTTACTCACACATATTAAAGCACCTATATCAAGTAAGGCTTGGTTGTGATTAAAAGCATCTGCTAAATTTAAAAGCTCCTTAGCCTTTCTTTCAAGCTCACTCATTTTCGGATTTTCCAAGGCAAAAAGGCGTGAAAGTACACGGCGTATATTGCCATCTACAAAAGAAACTTTTTGATCATAAGCAAAACAAGCAATGGCTCCTGCGGTATAAGTTCCTATACCACTTAAATTTTTTAATTCATCAAGTTTTTTGGGTAATTTGCCTTCAAATTTATCCACACACTCTAAAGCTGCTTTTTTTAAATTTCTAGCACGAGTGTAATACCCAAGCCCCTGCCAAGCCTTTAAAAGCTCATCTTCGTTTGCCTTAGCTAAACTTTGTAAGGTAGGAAATTTTTGCAAAAAAGGAAAATAAAACTTCTCTAAAACTGATTTTACCTGAGTTTGCTGGAGCATAATTTCACTGATATAAACTCCATAAGCTCTATCAATATCTTTTAATCTTTCATCACAATCTTTACTTTCTAAATTGCGCCACGGCAAATTTTTGCGTCCATTTTTATCATACCAAAGAAGTAATTTATCTTGTAAATTTTGAATCATTTGTTTTTGCATGGGTTAGAGTATAACAAAAATTGCATAAAAATTTATAATGTATTATAGTGATATTTTAATAATTAAAATCAAAAATCATTTTATCAATTTATATAAAAATCCCATTTTACATACAATACAAAGCTACAAATAATAAAAATGCAAAAATAAACACAACTTAAATATAAATTCAAATAAAAAATAAAAAAGTAAGGAAATATAGTTATTTTCAAAGCTTTAATTTAGAATAAAATATTTAAAATACATTTTTAATTTTCAAAATTATATTCTTTGTTATAATTATTTAAATCAGTATTTTTAAACGCATTTAAAGGGTTAAATCAATGGATCATCATAAGCTAATTCCCCTTTGGGATGAACGCTATAATATCAACCATCAAAAAATCGATACCCAACACCAAAGACTCTTCGAACCTGCAGCACAAGTTGAAAATGCGGTTTTTAAATTTGTTAAGCGCGATGAATTAAAAGAAATTTTAACCGAACTCTTTGCTTATATGAAAGAACATTTTCATGATGAGGAAGAATTTATGCAAGAAATTCAATATCCACGCCTTTACGAGCACAAACAAATGCATAAAAATATCATACATGAAATGTCTCAATTGATACAAAATATAAAATCTACAAATGATTTAAAAGAAAAACTATACTCTATCATGTCAAAATGGCTTTCTAGGCATATTTTAAGCCATGATGTTATGATTATTGCTTGGGTAAATGAGAATTTAAAAAAAGATGAAAATAAAGCACTTGAGTTAAACGATTTGCCACCAAAACAAACCCTAACACAGGAGGAAAATTTCGAATTTATCTATTCTTGTCCTTGCAAGATAGATCATAGGTTAAGCTTTAAAGAGCATGAAAGTATTACCAATGAAGGCAAGGTTATGAGATGTAAAAAATGTCAAGAGCTTTTATTTTTTATTAGAAGCCAAGAAAAAACTTATAAGGGATAAAGCTTGCTTCCAAAATGGGATAAAATCTATAGCGTTCATAATGGCAGAATAGACAACTAACACAAAAAGCTGTTTGAACTTGCAGCCAAAGTTGAACATATATTTGATAAACCCGTTCATAGAGATGAAATTAAAGCTTTGCTTACAGATTTTTTCAACTATATGAAATACCATTTTGATGATGAAGAAAAATATATGCAATTCATTCGTTATCCAGACTTTGAAAGGCATCGCCAAATTCATAAAGAAATCATCCAATCCATGAT
>NZ_AINS01000086.1 GCF_000254135.1 Campylobacter coli LMG 9860 | reverse complement strand
AATATTGTATCATAATTTGAGACAAAGTAACTTCAATCCGTCTCACAGGTGAGCTAACTTGTCTCACTGATGAGACTATTTGTCTCACTGATGAGACAGATTAAAAGTGCTTCAAAGCACTATAAAATAGATATTTAAAAGCATTTTTAATTAAGCTATCTCTTCTATATCTATTCTTACAAATTCAAAAACAATTTCCAATTTTCCCAAAAAATGAAACATATTTAAGTAAAAAAAGCAATTTTTTCCCAATTTATTTGGAAACATGATTTTTTCTAAAAATAATTTTCCCACCACGAGCAGTTTTTTTCCCACTGGTGGGAAAATTTGTCCCACTGGTGGGAAAATTAAAAACCTTATCAAAGCACTATTATACCTATATTTGAAAGCATTTTTTTTAAGTCTTTTCCTTCTTAATCTACTCTTGAAAACAAAAAATTTTTTACAGCAAATTTCGCTAACGCTCATTTGCAAATTTGAAGAGACTAAGCGTCTCTTACTCTTCTTACAACAAATAGGGCGGGGTCAAGTTCGTTTGTCGCTCTAGGCGACTGCACACCCCGCACCCCATATCTACGCAAATTATAGCACCTACTTAGGTGCAATTTGCTATATACACCAAAAAGAAGTTATGATTTGAAAAGTAGAGTTTTCAAGCTAAGGTTTAATTGCTTTGATTATCGATAACATAAGCTTTTTACAAATAAAAATATTTCTTTTTAAGTTTAGAGTGTTTTTCTTTAAAACTTAAAGTAATCGTAAAATAGGTTTCTAATCATTTAAGTTTTTAGTTTTCTTAAACATTTTTATTTTTGGTGTAAGCTTTATTTTTTTATAATTGTTAGATTTTTAAAGGAGCTTGAATGGAAAAGAGTAAAAAAGAAAGAATTGAGAAATTAAGTGAAAAAACTAAAGATCTAAATTTAGATAATGAATTATATATTTTTGTTAATAATATCAAGTGGGGCAAAAAAGCAAATATACTTATTAATTGTGTTGATCTTGGGACAAATATAGAGTTTTATTTTAGTGTTTTCTTTAGTAATAAATATTTTAGTAGGAGCGGAGATTTTAATTTTCGAGAATATATGGAGAATTTTTTTGAAAATAGTAGAATTTTAGCTGTTAAATTTAAAAGAAGTAAGACTGGCTATTTGAATTGTTTTAATGCTAGAATTGCAGAAGTTTCAGATTTATAATAAATCATCTTCTTTGATA
>NZ_AINS01000087.1 GCF_000254135.1 Campylobacter coli LMG 9860 | reverse complement strand
TTTTGCTTTTCTAAAAGCTTTCTTTTACGCGTTATATCCCCGCCATAACATTTAGCCGTTACATTTTTGCCCATAGATTTGACATTTTCACGCGCTATGATTTTATTGCCTATACTAGCTTGAATCGCCACTTCAAAAAGCTGTCTTGGCACTATCTCCTTCATCGCTTTGACAAGTTCCCTACCCTTACTTAAAGCCTTAGAATTTGGCACAATAATGCTTAAAGTATCGACAAGAATCTCTATATCAATTTCATCTCCATGATAAACTATTCGTTTATCTTTGTTATCTTTTTGTATAAAAATAATATTTTCCTTATTAACCATTCTTGCAATCTCAGGAGTATGTGTTGTAAGCAATATTTGACGCCCTTTGTTCTGTGCTAATTTTTTTAAAGACTCAATAATTATTCTTTGATAGTTTGGATGTTGCGATGTTTCTGGTTCTTCAATTGCATAAATCATATTAGATTGATGCTTTCTTTCGGCATCTTCCAAAAAGAAACTTAATAAAAATAACCTTTTAACACCACTGCCTCTTTTATTAAATGATATTCCATTATCGCTTTTAAATTCATAACTAAATAATGAGCTCAACTCCTTTGAAGTAATATCTGGGGTTAAGTCTTTTACAATATCTTTATCAAAACTTTTTAATCGCTCAAGTGTCGCATTAGCAAAACTCTTAATATCATCTAAAATATTTTTTTTCATATCATTAAATTTTTGCTCAATTTCAGAGATAGCATTTTGTGTAATGGCTTTTGTTATTTGAGTAATTTCATTATCTTTATCTGTATTTGTTCTATCAGTTTTAAATAATAAGAATTTAGGCATTTTTTCCTTTAATTTGTTATATATACTAACAATATCAGTTTCTTTTGTGGATATATCTATTTCTTGTTCTTTAAAACTTAAGCTTTCTTGTGAAAATAAAAAGTTCCTTATTTCTTTTTTAATATTTTGATTAACTTCAGACTCTTTGGAGAGTAATTTTCTTAAATCTTGAATCTTTAATGTGATAAGCGGTTTCTCCCAATTGGTTGGATAATCACAAACAATATAAGTTTTACTTAACTTTCCTTTTTCCCATATTTTTTTAATTTGTAGCAATTTCTCTTGATTTAATAAATACTCACTCTCTAAAGATGTTTGTGTTCTTTCGCTTTCACTAGCATCAATATTAATCTGTCTCTGTGGTTCAACCTGAAAAAACAAGTAATACTAAATTTATTCTCACTTGAATTCATATTAACATCATCTTCTAAAGCCTTATTATTTTCAAAAAATATATCCAACGCATCAAATAATGTCGATTTTCCTACATCGTTTTTTACAATAATTACACCTAAATCTGAAAAATTAAATTCTGTATTTTCATAACTTCTAAAATTTTCAATCTTGCATTTTACTAATTTCATTTTCACTCCTTGTTTTCTATGATTTTTATCTCATCTTCGGTGAGATTATAAAGTTTATAAACCAAAGAATTGATTTTATTTTCTAACTCTTGGGTGTTTGCGTTTTTGTCTTGTTCTTTAGCTTTTAAAATTTCATCGACTAAATTTATAAGCTCATCAGCTATTTTTTGATTTTTGGAATTTATAGTTACTATAGGGATATTTAGTAAAGGCTCTTTGTCAATTTGATAATTATTGCCTTGCATTTTTCCTTTATGCTTTAGCCAAAATGCTATAAGCTTTGAATTTAAAATAGCAGTTAAATATTTAACATTAATTCTTTGAGTTTTAATCACATAAAAAGTTGCTGACACATAACAATCAAAATCAACATAGCTAAATTTAGGCTCACCTACGCATTTTCTAAGTGCTACTATTCTAGGACTTCCTGTAAAAAATTTTTCATCTCTTGCTCGGTGCAAACCATAAGGTTTATTATCAGAAGTGATAACATTTTGAAATTTATCTAAATGTTTTTTCAAATTCGGATAATCATCCATAGAATTTGGATTTTTAAAAGATGAATTTGTATAAATAACCCAAAAATAATTATATCTTTTTACAAAATATTTTTGAATATTATCGCTTTCAAAAATTGGTTTTAAAAGTATTTTTTCATTTTTTAAAAGATTTAAATTTTCTACTTCTTCATTTGTTAATTTTTGAATTCCCTGTCCTAAATAAAAATTATTTCCTAAAATTTCTAAAGATTTTTTATTTATATTTTCTTGAGGATAAACTATTCCTTGCGCCACTTCCCTTTCTTCAAGATAAAATTTCCCATATTTTTGAATTTTATTGAAAAGTTCTTCATAATCACTTTTTGTAAAATTTAAAGTTTTATCTATGAATTTTTTTGGAGTTAAATTTATGCTTAAAATTTCATTGTTTTGGGTTTTTTCATTTTTTAAAAGACTTAGAGCATCTTCATAAATTGGAGTTTGGGTTGTGATTTTAGCAAAATGAAATTCATAATTTTTAGGCGGTTTTGTTTTTTGAAAACTCATAATCATCGTTTGTATACTTGCAGAATCAAACACCATAAAAGAACTAAAATCAACAAGGCTTAAAATTTGGGATTCTTCTAAAACTATATTGCGTAGTTTTTTAGCTCCTGAATTTGTAACCCAATTATTTGTAGCGATAAATGCTAAATATCCATTATTCTTAAGTATATCAAATCCACGCCCTACAAAATGATACCAAATATCCATTTTTCCTTGATAAGTTCTTAACTTTTTTGTATTGGTAAAAAGTTCTTTATTTTCAGCTTCTTTTATATAAGGTGGATTGCCAATAATTAGATCAAAGCCTTTGAAATTTCCATCATCGCCCAAAATTTCAGGGAATTCAAAACGCCATTCAAAAGGATGATTGCTTTCTAGGTTAAAGATATTGTCGTATTCTTTTTTAAGATTTGCAAATTCTTTTATGGCTACTTTTTCATCAAAACTGAATTCAAACATATTTTTAGAAAAAAAGCTTTTAAATTTTTCATCGTGATGTTCATCGGCTAAAAAATCGCCGTATTTTTTAGAATACTCGTTTGCCCCATTTGTGAGCTGTTTGATCTCTTTGTTAAATTTATCTTTCAAACAAAAATTTTTAAAGCTTTCTTGGAGATTTTTTATTTCCTTGGCAATGAGATTTTTATCTGTGTAAAAGCCTTCTTTATAGTCTTTTACTATGCGTTTGTATTTGCTCATACGTTCTTTGATGTTAGGGTAGTGGCTTAGACTTTTGCCTGTTTCAAAGTAAGATACCAAAGAATTTCCGCATTTTATGTTTATATCGATGTTTGGCAGGGTTTTAAGATCGTGATAATTCTCATCATCAAAGCTTTGATAAAAACTATGTTTTAAAAGCTCTATCCAAAGCCTTAGCTTGGTGATCTCGCATGAGTTAGGGTTGATATCGACGCCAAAAAGGTTGTTTTCTATGATGTCTTTTTTGGTGTGAAAAAGTTCTTGCTGGATAAGATGGGCTTTATCTTTAGGCGTGCTTGGGCGTTTATACTCTATAAACTCGCCTTTTCTACCCGTGATGAGAATTTCATCGTTTTGCACTTCTAGGTAAAATTCTTCATCAAAAAGATTTAGCTCATCATAAATGCTTAACATAACATTTAAAGCAGAAACCAAAAAATGCCCACTTCCCACCGCAGGATCGCAAATTTTTATAGAGTTTAAAAGCTCTTTTTGTGCTTTTTTATCTTCTTTTCTTAAAGACTTTCTTAGTTCGCTTATATCTTTAGCATCAAGATCAAATTGAGCATTGAATTTATCAAGCACAACTTTTGTGATGCTTTCTTTACACATATAAGAAGTGATAAAGCTTGGCGTGTAAAAGCTCCCTTCTTTGTAGCCATTGAGTTTTTCAAATACATTTCCTAAAACGCTTGAGCTTATGAGTTCTTTTTGGCTTAAAATTTCGCTTTGCTCATCATCACTACCAAAATCAAAGCTATCCAAAAATTCAAACAAGTATTCTAAAAGCCCCACTTGTCCTTTTTTAGCCTTGCATTTGTCATCTTTTAGCACCGTGTTTTTGTAGTAGTTAAGTTTTAAATCATTGTTTAAATTCGAAATTTCAAGTGTGTTTTCTATGCTTTGTTTTTCAAACAAAGAAGAATTTAGATAAGGCAGGTAAGCAAATTCGCTTTTCTTTCGTGTGCTTCTTTCTTTGGCTAAAATTTCAAAGAAAAGCTCGCTAAGCTTGTCAAAATCAGGGATTTTTTTGAAATTTAAAAATTTCAAATTTTTATCATCATTAAAACGCACCAAATTCGACTCTATAAGCTTTAAAAACAAGATACGATTAAGCCATAAAATCAAAAGTTTTAAAATGGTTTCAAAATTTTCTTCTTTGAGCTTAGAGTTTATAGCGGTGTAGAAGGTGCCTTGCTCTTCTTCGCTCTCTTGGCTTTTTGCGATGATGAGCTTTGAGTTTTGTTTGCTCTCATAAAGCCCTAAGATATATAAAAGCTCTTTGTAAAAGGCGTTATTGAGCGAATTTGCATCGTTGGGGTTAAACTCGCTTAGTAAAAAGTCTTTGTGAAAAATTTTAAACACAGGCTTGAGCTTACTAAAGCTTGGCTTTTCTTGCTCTAAAATAGGCTTTAAGTCGATAAAAACACCCTTTAAGCTAGGCTCATCAAACAAATCCTTTCTTGTGATAGAATCAAGGTATTTTTCACTGCTTAAAAGCTTTTCACACTCTTTGTAAAATTCATCGGTATTGCCCTTGAAAAGAGAATTTTTGCTTTCAAAATTTTCAAAAGCTTCTTTAAAATACTTGTTTTTGTTAAAAAGCTCTTCAAACAAATCCGCCTTAAAGATATAAAAACGATAAAAATCCGTGATGATGATGTGCTTGAGTGATGAATTTAAAGCCTTTCTTTCACGAAGATAATACAAAATGCACTCGTGCAAAGCCTTGCAGTTGGGCTTGCTTTGACTAAAGAATTCTTTAGAATGGGGCAATTTTGCTTCAATGATGACTTGAATTTGCTTGTCTTTTTTCAAAGCAAGATCTATACCGCTGTTGCCTTTATGTATGCTTTTTATCTCACACTCAAAATGCAAATTTTCAAAAAATTTGCTTAAAGCGTTTGCTACTAGGGAGTCTTCGTTGTTTTTGAGATTGTTTTCTAAGCTTGTTTTATAATCTTTCAAAGCTTTAATAAATTCGTTTAACTCTGCTTCTAAAATCGGCTTTTTGCGGTAGTAAGGATTTAAAAATTCTTTTTCATCTATGGCTTCAAATTTCATCTTGCACCTTTTTTTAAAATAGTTTCTATTTTATCAAAATTTTACTTTAAGAAAATGGAAATTTGTAAAAACATGTTAAGATATAGTTTATATATTTTTATTTAAGGATTTAACTTGAGTAGCAATATTGATATTTTAAAATATTTACTTTTTGTGGAATATTTAACACCTCAAAATATCAAAAAGATAAACAATTGTTGCGATACATGCGAAACTTCATATATTAACCAATATATTCGAGAAAAGATTGAAAAAATTTGCAATGCCTTAACCTTAAATAACAAAAATTTAGATGATTATAGTGTAGAAATTATCATACAGGGTGCCATCTATAACAATAAAACCTTATTTGAAAATATTATAAATAAATTTAATATTAACAAAGACTTGGAAAATTTTTACGATAATTTAAATACAGAATATGCATCTTTTGTTCTAAAATTTAATGGTCGTTTAAATTTTACAAATGAAAATGAAATTATAAAATTCAATGAATTTAACTCAAACATTCATCAAAATTTCAATCCAATAATAGATAATGATTTTGTTTTTAATGCGAAAAATTTTTATTTATCCACTGCACCATGGGCTATAAACAATATTGAAAATATAAAATCATCTTATATTGATTTTATTAATCTAAGCCAAAACATTGCCAAGGAACTGTCTTCGCTTAAAAATATATGTATTGATAAATTTTACAATAACGCTATCAAAATCATAGAACACGATGTTCCATTACTTGGAAACAAATTTAGAATATCAGTTAATCTTACTAAAACTATGAATGAAAATGTATTTCTAAATAGTTTTTATATACAAGAATTAGCGAATATTTTAAATAATTATGAAGAAAACACATTTCCCATGATAGATAAGTATCTAAGCAATAAAATAAAACAACGCATAGATATAAAAACAAATCAATTAGAAATTTTGGAAAACTATATTGATGAATTGGCTCCTAGCTCTTTTGTAAGTCAATTTGCATTGATGTATTCTCAACAATTTGCAGTAAACAAAATACTTAAAATGAATAAAGATCATAACGATATCTACTCTATCAATGGACCTCCAGGGACTGGAAAAACAACGCTTGTAAAAGATATCATAGCAGGTATTATTACTCAAAGGGCTATAGAAATTTCAAAACTAAATTATGATGAAATTATAAAAAAAGAGGATGGAATTTATAAGCTAAATGAAAAGGTAAAAGGTTATGAGATCATACTATCTTCTAGTAACAATAATGCTGTAGAAAATATAAGCAAAGAAATACCTACAAATAATGGTATCGATAGTAGCTATATTCAAGATCTTGATTATTTTAGTGAGATAGCTACAAGATTTTTAAACCAAAATAAAAAAACTGAAGTTAAAGCTTGGGGATTGATATGTGGTATATTGGGTAATAACTCCAATAAATCTTCTTTTATATACAATGTTTTAAAAGATTTTAAATCAAAAGAATATGAATTTATCGGTCTTATAAATTATATAAAAAGCAATAAGCTCACTAGTAAAGATTTTGAGCAAGCAAAAAATGATTTCAACCAAGCATTGCGCAGGGTTAATAATCTACTAGATAAAAACAAAAAAGAAAAACATATAATCCAAAAAGTAAAAATTTACAACAAACTAAAAAATGATAGCAGTTTAATCAATACTATTACTTACCTATACAAAATACTTTCATATAGACTTATGGGAAAAAGTTATGTAAAAAATATAAAAAAGCATATCTCTTTTCTCAACCAAAAATTTTATTTACATGATGAAGCATCTATGGAAAAATCTTCATTTTTTATGGTAGAAAATGGCGAAACAACAGAACTTTCTAAAGCACGAAAAGACTTATTTATAAAAGCACTTAATCTTCACAAAGTAGCCATACTAAGTAATAATCTATATTTTGCTCAAAATTTAGAAGTATTAAGTGATATTTTAGAAAACAACAACTATAGGAATCTTTCGGAAAATAAAATTGTTGAAATATGGAAAAGTTTATTTTTTATAATACCATCGATTAGTTCCACTTATGCTTCTTTTGGCTCTTGTTTTAAAGATATAGGACATAATCAATTTGGATATCTAATCAGCGATGAATCAGGACAAAGCACTATAACAAGTGCCATTGGGGCTATATACAGAACAAAAAAAGCCATCATAATAGGAGATCCACTACAGCTTGAACCTATTGTAAATATTCCAAACAATATAAATAATTTTTTTACACAATACTTCAATATAGATAAAGCTTTTGATGTTAAAAATACTTCTTTACAAAGTAGATGCGACTTCTTGCAATCATATGGAAGATATATTTATCAAGACAGTCAAAAAATATGGTTAGGCTCTCCCTTGCGTGTGCATAATCGCTGCGACCGACCTATATTTGAACTATCTAATAAAATCGCATATGGCGGTATGATGATATATGGAAAGAAAAATGAAAACACCCTACAATTACAAAACACTTGGTACAATATCAAAGAAGAACAATGGAATGGTAATTGCAATGAAAGGGAAATAGAATATTTACACATACTTTTAGATGAAATTACTCAATATGATCTAGAGATTGGAATCATTACGCCATTTGTAGATGTTAAACAAAAATTAAAAGATATAGCCAATAAATATAATAATTTAAAAGATGATAAAATTGGTACTATACATACAATGCAAGGAAAAGAAGCAGATATAATCATACTTATCTTAGGTGGAAATAACGAAAATGCTAGAAATTGGGTAGCATCTAGGCCAAATTTAATCAATGTTGCATTAACTCGAGCAAAAAATACAATCTTCATTATAGGCAATAAAGAAAAATACATAAAACTTAATTATTTTAATCATTTAGAAAGCATGCATACGATTACACCTTCATTCTCCAATCTTTAATCATTACTTGGCTTTAACAATCTCAAATATCTCATTCTTTTATCTTGTAAACATAGTTTCAAACCCTATATCTTTACAAAAACCAACCAATTCTCACTATCTAATCCCACCCAAACCCAAACAAGC
>NZ_AINS01000088.1 GCF_000254135.1 Campylobacter coli LMG 9860 | reverse complement strand
GAACTTATCTCTCAAATCAAAGACTAAAAATATAAACTATAAAGGATAAAAATATATGAAAAAACAAGCTCTATTATTTTAATGATAAAGAAAAAGTTATACTGCTGAATATAACTTATAAACTATATCTTAATTTTAATAAAATAGAGAGTCTAAGGAGATAACCCATGACATACATATTACTTCTTATTATAATTTCTACTATTCTTTCTTATCTTATATTAAAATTTATTTATAAAATCATCTTTAAATCTACAAAAAGCGTTTCAAGGTTTTTAGTCTTTCTTGGAAGCATAGGCTTAATTATAATGCCTTAGGTATATATACAGGAAAAAACGATCGCTCCATAAAACCTCTTGTTAATACTCTCTATTTTTATTCTTATCTTTTAGAATTAGATGCTAACTATAACAAAGTTAAAGATAAAAGCCTTAGTGAGTGTATAGAGTATCTTAATCATTTTATGAAAAATATTCAAATTTATACAGAAACTTTTGTGTTAAAAAATAATGCTACTAATAAAAATAGCTCTTTTGGGTTAAATAAAAACCATCCAGAAAAGATTAACCACTTTGAGTATTCTCTTTCATTAATAGCCACTATAATGCAAGAAACCAATGGTATTTTAGAAGAGCTTGGAGATAGTTATTATACAAGTTATAAAGTTCCTATTATTAGTTAAACAGAAATTATAGATTTTATTTTAAAGGTGCAAGAAAAAGAAAAATATATTTTAATTCTTGATAAAAATGATTTTAATAAATACAGAAAAGATTGTTCCTTTATTAATAATCAAGAAAATTTAGCCCATAAAATTGCCATTGGGGAATTTAGAATTTTCATTGCAGTTTATAAAGATATGAAATGTCTTGAAAATATTAACAATATAACAAAAATATATGGATATAATTCAAAAGTTTATAGGCTAAAAGATCAAATTTGGGATGAGCGGTATTTAGGTGGAGTTTGTAAAATATCGCAAGCTTTATATTTTAGTGGAAAAGCCAAAATAGGTATTATTTAGGAAAATTATGATAGGTAGAGACTTTTTATATTCTATTCATAAAGATAAAAAAAGTATTTATTTATTTTGTGAAAATAAAAGCATCATTGATTGTCAAAGCATTTATGAAGAACTTTATAAATTAGAAGCAACGACAGATTTTACTTTTGAAGAACTCCAAAGCTATCAAGCTTATATCTTCCTAAACTCCACCCTCCTTACAGGCTCCACCGAACTTCCTAATAATCCTTTTTACTTTGGAGAATTAGATCAAGATAATCTTATAAAACAAGATATACCCAGTTATTATTTTTCTCCTAAAGATGAAGGCAGTGGTTTAGGAAGACTTAGTATCTTTTATAAAAATGATGAACTTTGCTTGCTTAATTATTCTATTATAGAAAATTCTTTAAATATCAAATTAGAATGCTTAAGCAAACAAAGCTTAGAATACAAAGATTTAATTTCAAACACTCTAAAAGAACAAACAACCACACAAGTAGATAAAAAACAAAGCATAGCCAAACTTCACGCTCTTTTAGAAAATCAAAACCTAGAATGTATCCATGGAGGCAAAGTCATACTTAAATCAAACAAAGGAAAATCCTTTAAAAGTGATGGTATCCCTATAATGCTAGAAAGTGATTTATTAAACTCTAGTATAGTAGCTTGTCCTCACACTATAGCTAATGTAAGTTATCCTTGTACTAAGGTAGTGGATATTAAAGGCTCCTTATCTCAAAAGAAAGTAAATGGAGAATACGCTATATTACAAGAACTCATCTCAGCTTGTAAAACAGATAAAGGCTTTGCTTTAAAAGTAAGCTTTACCCCTACTAAGTTTAAATTTGATCACAGCTTTGATCCTGAGGAGGGCTTAGGAGAACAAAGCAAAAATCAAATAGAGTTAAAAGAAGCTAGATTAAGAATGTATTATAAAGAGCACAAATATCAAAAAGACAATCTTTTCACTAATTTATATCTAAACGATACCCTATATTAAAACGAACAAGGTTTAGATAAATTAGAATTATCTAAAAATGATTTATTCAATCTAAATGATATTAATGTACTAAATACTCTTAAACAAGACTTTAGTAAAGATTATGAATTTAAAGAGTGTGAGATTAGACTTGGTATGCATTTGTTAAAATTAATCTTTGTTATCCCCAAAAACATTGCCAAAGTTTATAAAAGTGCTTATAAAGAATTTAAAAACAAGGATCTAGGAGTAGGGTATTTTACACAGCTACATGAATATGATAAAGATTATAGAGAAAATGAAAACATCATCCATCATAGAGTTTTTTAGCTCCTGCAAAAATGCAAAAGATTGGTTTTGAAATTGCAAAAGGTTTAGATGAGTGGCTTGATAATGAAAATGTGTGTTGCTTTAATGTTTATACTAAGGATTATTTTAACGCAAATGATAAAGATATGCTTATAAGTGATAATATAAAAGATGATACAAATACCACACAAGCTCACACCAATGAAAACTATAACAATACTCAAGAAATCATCCCTGATAATGTTATAAGAATACAAACAAGATGGTAGTGGAGAGTTTATTGAGATAATATTTGATGAATTTAAAGAATGGGAAAAATCATCAAGCGGAGCCATAAAGCCTTTATTTACCCCATTAGAAGGTATAGTGGAAGATATTTCAAATTCACTTGAAAATGTCAGCATTATCGGTGATGCCTTAGCAATGCTTGGTGCAGTGAAAAATCCTAAAAATGCAAAAAATATTATTAAGAAAAAATCCAAATATGCCACTAAACAAGAAGTGATAGAGGTGTTAAAAAATAAATACAATCTTAAGACTTCTAAAGAATTAGGACCTGGTAGAAGCAAGAATGTTTTCTGGGTTAAGGATAATAAACAAATAAAAGAAATTTGGGAAGAGATTACAGATGGGGCAGACATATTAAAAGATATAAATCAAGATAAACTTGGAGGTACTATAAAAATGAGAAAATTAGATGATCAAACTATTATACAATATAAAAAAGCTTCTAAAAGTGGAGGTGAGACCATAGAGGTAAATTCTAATAAACCAAGAGGAAATCTTAGAACAATACATATAGAAAATGGGGTGAAAAATGAAGTATAATTATATCAAATGGAATAAAGAAGAAAAATGTGCTATATTTTTTCCTGATATAGATTATAGCTTATGGAAGAAAACACAATTAAAAGAAAATGCCTACAATAATCCCTCTTTAATTATATCTTCTTGCCTGATAACAAAAATGGATATTTTAGAGTTATTTGAGTATTATATTTTATTTATTTGTGGAAAAAGTATGGGCGCATCAAGATGGGAATGTAATGATTTAATTTTATTGGGTACTTGTAACATTGACAATCTTAGCAACCCTTTCTCTTTAAATACACCCAAACCTACCTATATAAGTGAATATATAAACATCTTAGGACAACTATTCTTAGCAGGATATATAGACTTTGGTTCTTATTGCGATGAAGAAGATAGAAATAAAATAGACTATCCCTCAAACTTATCTTATTATAAAGAAGATAAATACCAAGCTTGGATATATTTTAGAGATAATTTCTTTTATCAAGACAAATTTATTAGAGATTTGGACGATCCTGAAACATTAGACGAGGGTGGATATAGTCTTATTTTAAATGATGTTTCTTGGGATACACCACAATATTGGTCACAATACAATATCTGGGTAGCAACAACCCCCAAAGGCACAAAATACTTTAATGAAATTTTAGCTCCTAAATTTTACAACAAATACAAAGATTTAGAAGTAGAGATTGATGATAAGGGTAATATTATAAGATGGATAGGAAAAATTAATAGATGAGTTTATTTGGATTTTGCATTGGATTTTACGAAGGATAAATAATGAGCGAAACTTATGAGATTTATACACCCGATGGATTAACATTAGATGTGGAAAAAGATACCAATAAAATACTATTTAAAGAAAATATTAAACCCACAGGCAATTATACCGAAGAATATTCCAAAGCGGTTTTTAAATCTTATTATATTATGAAAAACTCCCCCTACAAAGACTATAAACCAATATATCTAGATCCTAATCTTTACACAGGGTAAAGTTCTACTTTACTTGAAATTAAAGATTGGCAAAGTATTTATTTAAAAGATCCTATAAAAGGAGCTATAGCTCCTTGGACTAAAGCAGAAAAAGCTTATTATAAATCTTTAAAAACTAAAAGAGAAAGATATAAATATCTAATTATAAGAAGTGGTATAAGAAGTACAGTTATAGATATACCCTATGATGCTTATGCTAATGTAGATGAAAAAGGATATTTAATCAATGAAGAATACGCCTATATTTATGATGAAGTTAACAATAATAAAGAAACCTTAAAATCTTCTCTTTTTAGACAAGAATGGGGTATAGCAGCAGGAATACTAGGAAAACCTGAATATTTTGTGCGTTCTAAAAATCATGGCTTTAATGCCAGAATGATACAATGTTTTATTTTATATATTCAACTCACAGGTGGAGGATATGAAGAATTAGGTATAAAAAGAGGAATTTATAATTATGCTGATAATCTTTTAGAAATAGGTATAGGTATGGCAGAGATACATAAAAATCCTTTAAGGGCTAAATTGGTAAAAGAATTAGCTAAAACTATACAGCCTGATGAATTTGGTATGCTACCTTTTATAGATGAGATTATGGGAGCAGATTGGGTGATTGATTTAAATAAATATGATTTTGCCTATGATAAAGAAGGCAGAATCATTTGGGCTTTATATAATGATATTGAAAAAGGTAAATTAAAAGATCCAAGAGATGTGGATTCTAC
>NZ_AINS01000089.1 GCF_000254135.1 Campylobacter coli LMG 9860 | reverse complement strand
ATAATCTTAAATTGTCTTAAATAATCAGGATTGACAATTTTAAAAGTATATGTTATAGTGTATGTTAAATTTTAAAATTCAAAAATAACATATACTTTTTAACATAGGAATATTAAACAATGATTATTGTTAATGATAAGCAACTTAAAACTTTAATTGTAAAAAAAAGAACATACATTAAAGATGCGTACACCAAAAATCTCTACATCGAAGCAAAAGATTCGCTAAAAGGTACTATTATCTTTTTTTATTTTAGATATAGGCTAAACAAAAAAATACAAAGCATTAAAATAGGAAAATACCCAACAACTACATTGTCAAGTGCAAGAGAAAAAGCAAATATTTTTAATGATATGTTAGCGCAAAAAATTGACCCCAAAGAACAAATTCAAGATAAAGGTGTAAAAAAATCAAAAACCGTAAAAGAAATTTTTCATGAATGGAGTCAAGTTTTTTATAAAAATAATACTTCTTATAATTTATCGAAGAGATTAGAAACTCATATTATTTCTAAATACGAAGACAAACATATTAATGAACTTGCCAAAAATGATATACTTCTTGTTCTTGATAAACTTTATGTAGAAGGTAAACTCGAAACTATAAAAAGAGTCTTCTTGGGTTTAAAAAAAATGTTAATGTATGCCATAAATAAAGAATATATAGAAAATAGCAATATTTTAACTTTGGACATGAAAGCTCTTTACGGCTCGCCTAAAAAACAAAATCTTAGAGCTATCACAAAAGAAGAAAGATTTAAAGAGTTGCTATTAGCAATAGAAAATTATAATGGAAGTATATTCACAAAAGTAGCCTTGCAAATCAGCCCATATCTATTTTTAAGAAGTGCTAATATCAGAAATTTAGAATGGAGTGAAATAGATTTCAAAAATTTAAAAATAATTATACCTGCAAATAAAATGAAAGGGGGTGAAGATTTTATCATACCATTAAGTGAAAGCGTAATCAAGTTGTTTGAATTTATCAAACCTTTTTCATTCCACAATTCAAAATATGTTTTTCCAAGTGATATAAGCAAATCCAAAACTATGAGTGAAAACACATTAAATCAAGCCATCAAAAGATTAGGCTTTGGCGATGAAATGGTTTTTCATGGTTTTAGAACAACAGCTTCAACCTTGCTTTATGAGTTTAAAAATTTGCATGGACAAGATAGTGAAGTTATAGAGTTATGCTTAGATCATCGAGAAAGAAATAATGTTAAAGCTACTTATAATAGAAGTTTAAGACTAAATGATAGAAAACTCTTAATGCAATATTGGAGTGATTATATCGACAAATTAAAAGGAATAATATGAAAAACAAATATTTAAAAGAAGCATTCACTCGGGGGGGGGGTTGAGTTTTTT
>NZ_AINS01000090.1 GCF_000254135.1 Campylobacter coli LMG 9860 | reverse complement strand
TTTATAGGACAGGATTTAGCTTATGCAAAAGATGGATTTTCCCATACTAAAGATTATAAAAATCTTGATAAACATGAAGGACATTTTCGAAGAGATAAGGGTAAATTTCAATGTTTAGCTTATGGAGGCAACGGAAAAGTTGAAAGCTCTGAAATTTGGACTATGTTTAGATTTTCTTTACAAAATACCATTTCGAAAAATATTGTTTCAACCACCTACAACTGCACCGAAGGTGG
>NZ_AINS01000091.1 GCF_000254135.1 Campylobacter coli LMG 9860 | reverse complement strand
CTCAAGAGGATTCGAACCTCTGACCTTTTGAACCGCAATCAAATGCTCTATCCAGCTGAGCTATGAGCGCATCTTTTTGTATTTTTAAAGATGTAATTGTATAAAAAATTTTCTTAAAATTAGGTTATTTGTTTAAGATTTTATCTTCAAATTCTAATTCTTTCTTTCTTTTTTTGCGATAAACGATTAAGCCACTTAATAAAATAAAACATATAAGAGCAAAAACATACCAAGTTGCATGTTTAACATTGCTTAAAAACAAATCATTAGTATTCATACCAAAAAAACCTACTATCAGATTAAGAGGTAAAAATATTGCAGATAATATGCTTAAAAAATATAAGCTTTGATTCATTTTTTCATTTTTAATTGCACTCATTAATAAATGAAGCTCGTTTAATCTAGTAATAATTTCTTTGTTGTTTTTTAATGTAACCCCGACAGCAAAGATAATAGGCTTTAAAGCTTTTTTATGCGGGCTTGTCCCTGCTAATAAATTCAATGCCTCATCAAGCAAGGAAAGGTTTTTTAAATTTTTATTGATTTTTTGTTTTAGGATAAAACTTTTTTTAAAGAAATTTTTGATCAAATTGCCTTTTAAAAGTATATTTTCTTTGCGTTCTAAAATGCGTTCAAAGTAAGCATTTTCATTTTTACAATCCTCTAAAATAGCCCGAATGGTGCTTAAAAAATCATTTAAAGAAAAAGGTTTAAATTGAGCATTTTCAAGTTTGAAAATTGTATCATCCTCAAATCCAAAAACACTGAAATTCGCCTTTTTTGTTTTTGAGCTGTAAGAATTTAAAATCAAAATTTTTTGCCCTAAAAAATCCATATATAAAGTATTTAAATTTTTATTTGCAAGAAATTTGCTTAAATTCTCATCGCATACCATTGGTTAGCCTTTTGGCGTAAAATTCGTATTTGAATTTTTTAAATTCAGACTTTTTTATCGCCTCTCGTGCTTGCGCTACTAAGGTTAAATAATAATGTAAATTATGCAAACTAGCCAAGCGAAAAAAGGTTAATTCTTTAGCTTTAAAAAGATGGTTTAAATATCCGCGTGAGAAATTACGACAGGTATAGCATGAGCATTCATTATCAATGCTTTCATGATCGTTGATAAATTCAGCTCTTTTGATATTAAATTTGCCAAAATTGGTGAAAAAAGTTCCATTTCTAGCATTTCTAGTAGGCATAACACAATCAAACATATCCACCCCTCGCTCTATGTTTTCAACCAAATCCTCAGGAGTTCCAACCCCCATAAGGTAGCGGGGGCGATTTTCATCTAAAAAAGGGTTTAAATTTTCCACAGTTTCATACATAAGAGCATTTTCTTCACCTACGCTAAGTCCTCCTATAGCAAGTCCATCAAAATCCATTTCATTAAGGGCTAAAGCACAGCGTTTGCGTTCTTCATAATCAGTTCCCCCTTGTATGATTCCAAAAATATTTTGTTTTAGACCTAGTCCTTGAATTTGCATTTGTTTGTGATAATCAATCGCTTCTTTTGCCCATTTTATAGTTCTATCTACTGAAACTTTAATGCGTTCTTTTGTAGCAGGAAGGGCGATAAGATCATCTAGTATCATCATGATATCACTATTTAAATCATATTGAGTATCTAATACGCTTTTAGGAGTAAATAAATGCTTAGAACCATCTATATGGCTTTTAAATTCTATACCCTCTTGAAAATGTTTAGAATTAGCAGAAAGTGAAAAAGCTTGAAAGCCACCACTATCAGTAAGAAAACTTCTATCAAATTTTGTAAAGCCGTGCAAACCACCAAAATGTTTTACGATTTTAGAACCAGGCCTTAAATACATATGATAAGTGTTTGCTAGGATGATTTTTGCATTAAGTTGTTCTTTAAGATCAATTGCATCAAGGCTTTTTACAGCACCTACTGTGCCTACTGGCATAAAAATAGGGGTTTCAAAAGTGCTATGAGCTGTTGTTATCTCACATACTCTAGCTAGGTTGTCTTTATGCTTTAATTTAAATTCCATTTGTTATAATTTCCTTTTTGGAGTGCAAAATGAATCATATTTTAATAATAATTGATGGTATTTTAGCAAAGCATTTCTTAGAAAGGCTTTGTTTTGAAAAAGGCTTGGGATATTTTTTTACCATAGTTTGCCAAAATGAAGAAAATATAAATTTAGGTGCAAATAGCGAATATATTGAATTTCATCATTTTGATCCCACTAGCACAGCCCGCCTTGAAACTCTTATGAATAAATCTTTCAAACAAGCTTTTATCTATATGCAAGATGAATTTGAAACTAAAAAAACCTACGAAGCTTTGCGTTCTTTAGATGCAAATTTAGAGATTGAGATCATGGATTTTTGGGGTTTGAATATTAATGATGTTCATACAAATTTAGCCGATGCTAGAATGACTTTGAGCCGAAGATTTATGGATTTTTTGCCTGATATTGCTTTAACGGCTTATTGTGTTGGATTGGGTGTTGGGGAGGTTATGGAAGTTAAAATTCCTGCAGGGTCGATTTTTGCATACAGGCATATTAGCTCCATACAGCAAAAAAGATGGCGTATAGTACTCATTTATAGAAATTCTAAAATTTATTTTGTTAAGCCATCTTTTGTTTTACAGCCTAACGACAGCATTTTAATCGTAGGCGATCCCGCTGTTCTTCAAAGTATTTTTCACAATATCAGAGGTAAAGCAGGACAATTTCCACTTCCTTTTGGGAGCAATATCTTCACTCTTATTGATATGAAAAAAATGAGTGAAGATACACAAGAAAGATTACTAGATACCACTTTGCAATTGGTTAAAAAAAGCAATGCTAAGAAATTTTTTATAAGGGTGCTTAATCCTAAATTGGGTGCTTTATATGATAAAATGAAGCAACTTTCAGATGAGCAAGAAAGTATATTTTTTGATTTTTTTAATACAGATTTTGCAAATTTAAATTCTTTCTTGGAAAATAATGATATAGGTATTATTCTTACAGATTTTAAACATTTTGAGCAAGAGAAAAAAACTTTTTTTGAATTGAAAATTCCTATTTTGAAAATAGGTGAGGGTAAATTCGAAAATATTCAAAATGCTGTTATTTTAAGTACTAATGAAACCGAACTTGAAAATAATGCAAATGTGATCACAGATCTTAGTAAGCAACTTGATTTTGATATTACTTTGTATTATTATAATCCTAATTTGCAAAATACTACAGATATGGAGGAGTATTTTGGAAGTTTATCTAAGCTTTACGATAAGAATATCCAAATTATAAGCAAAAATGATGAAAATCCTATTTTATCTTTATCTTACCGTGCAGATTTGTTGCAATTTGTGAGTTTTGAAAAAGAGCTTTTGGAGGGAGAATTTAGCAAAAGTTTAAGCACTAATCTCAATAGACATTATTCTAAAATGAGGCAAAATTATCAACTTTTCATACCTGTAGAATGAGAATCATTTAAGGCTTATGATAAAGTATTATTTTTTAGGAGCTTGTTTTTTAGTGTTTCAAAAAAGATTTTTATTTTAAATTTTCTTAGCTTTATGGCTTAGAACTAAGAAAATGATTAGCCCTAATTTGCTAGAATAGATTTAATTTCAAAATAAAAGTAGAACAATGCAAATAAATGTAGATTTAAAAGAAAACGCTTACAAGGTTTATATAGACGAGTTGGATAATTTAGAATTAGATACTAAGGTTTTTATACTTTCAAATCCTAAAATTTCAGGACTCCATTTAAAAACACTATTGTCTAAAATTAAGGCTAAAGAGCTTTTTATAGCGACGATAGAAGATGGTGAAGAATACAAAAATTTACTCACTTTGGAAAAAATTTTAAATCAAATGTTTAATTCCAAACTTAACCGAAAAAGTATATTGATAAGCTTTGGAGGTGGAGTAATTAGCGATATGGGTGGATTTGCGGCAAGTATTTATCAAAGGGGGATTGATTTTATCAATATCCCTACTACGCTTTTAGCTTGTGTGGATGCTGCAGTAGGTGGCAAAACAGGAGTTAATAATGCTTTTGGAAAAAATTTAATAGGCACTTTTTATCAGCCTAAAGCTGTGTATTGCGAAAGTGAATTTTTAAGAACCTTAGGTAGAAGAGAATTGGCCGCAGGGATGGCTGAATTTATCAAAATGGCAGCAATGTTTGATAGGGATTTGCTTGAATTTATAGAAGCGATTGATAAGGAAAGTTTTTTAAATGCGACTTGCGAAAACGAAATTTTTACTCAAATTATTTCTAAAAGCGTAGAGCTTAAGGCAAGAGTTGTGGAGTGTGATGAGAAGGAATCAGGCTTAAGAATGCTTTTAAATTATGGTCATACCTTTGCTCATGTGATAGAAAATTTTACAGATTATAAACAATATTTACATGGTGAAGCAGTGGCTATAGGGATGAATATGGCAAATCGCTTGGCTTTAAAATTAGGATTATTAAGTAAAGAAGAATGCGAGAGAATAGAAAAAATTTTACTTCAATTTAATTTGCCAACGCATTATAAAATCGAAAACATCAACGAGTTTTATGAGGCTTTTTTCATGGATAAAAAAAGTGCTAATCAAAAATTAAATTTCATTCTTGCAAATTCTTTGGGCAAGGGACTCATAAAAGGTGATATTGCCAAAGAAATGATATTGGAAACCTTGGAAGAATTTCAATGAGAAAAATCCTTCTTTTACTTTGCTTTAGTCTTTTTGCTTTTGGCGATATAAATCGCACTATTATTAATAATATCAATGAAAAAATAAGCAATTTAGACACTGTCATTGGAGCTAGTATTTGGGATGTACGCTATGAAAATTTTATCAAATATCAAGATATAAATGATGAACTTATTATCTTAAATTTAGAATTAAAAAAAATAGAAGATGTGCATTTACAAGATGAATTAAAACGAAAAATAGCAACTTTAGAAGAACAGCTTAATGTCCTTAAAGAGTATAAAGAATTAAACTTTGCCCATAGTCTTAGTGCACCTGAAGATATAGAAACTTTATCTAAGCTCACCAATCCTTTTGCGATTATTGGGGCTTTTTCTCATATTAAAAAATTAAGAGGAGAAAAAGAAGAATATGCCTTTAAATTTAATGATTTTAAGAATTTGGTAGAAAAAATCAGAGAAAAGAATTTAGAACTCAAAGAATTAGTCAATCTAGAATCAAATATCGAAAATATAGAAGCATTAAAAGCATCAGATAAAAAACTTGAAGAATTTGATCAAGCCTTAAAATTTGCTAGTGTTTCTTATTCTGTTTATGAAAAAAAGATTGATGATGAAATTGCAAGAGTAAGTGCTGAAATCAAAGCGCAGGGTTTAAGAGCGATTAATATAGTCATAGCTATTGTTATTGTTGTAGCTATTGCTTTTATGTTAAAACTTGTTGCTAAAAAATACATAAAGGATAATGAAAGATACTATACAGCAACAAAGATCATCAATTTTATTAACCTTAATATCATTTTTCTTATTTTGCTTTTTGCTTATATAGAAAATATAACCTATCTTGTTACTATACTTGGTTTTGCATCAGCAGGCTTAGCTATTGCTATGAAAGATATGTTTATGTCTATGCTTGGATGGTGTGTGATCGTTTTTGGTGGAAGCTTTAGAGTAGGGGATCGTGTAAAAGTTTTTCAAAATGATACTACTTATGTGGGGGATATTATAGATATTTCTTTTTTGCGTATCACTTTATATGAAGATATTACACTTGAAACTTATAGTAAAAATCGTAGAGCAGGGCGTATTGTTTTCATACCCAATAATTATGTTTTTACAAATCTTATTTCTAATTATACTCATCATGGAATGAAAACGATTTTAGATGGTATAGATATTAGCGTTACTTTTGATTCTAACATAGAAAAAGCTCAAGCTATAGTTGAAGAAGTTGTCAACCGCCTAGCAAAGGGCTATACAGAACTAGCCAAAAAAACAATGAAAAGACTGCAAAATGAATACAGCATAAGAAATCCCAAAGTAGAGCCTAGATTTTTTGTCTTTTTTGAACATTGGGGGATGAGAATATCTGCTTGGTATATGACAAATTCATACGCAGCATTGATACTTCGAAGCGCTATCAGTAAAGAGATTATTAAAGAATTTAACAAGCATGAGGATATTAAAATAGCTTATCCATCTCAAAATTTATATTTAGGAAATTTAAATCAAGCTCCTTTTGAGACTCATTATAATTCTATGCATTTTCATACAAAGGATAACAATTGAAAGAAAAAGTTTTTTTTAAAACCTTTGGATGTCGCACCAATATATACGATACAGAGCTTTTGAAAAGCTATGTAAAAGATTATGAAATCGTAAATGATGAAGAAAAAGCACAGATTATCGTAGTTAATTCTTGCACTGTTACCAATGGTGCAGACAGCGGAATAAAGTCTTATATTAATTCCATGCAAAAAAAGGGTGTTAGAGTTATACTTACGGGTTGCGGTGCAGTGAGTAAAGGCAAAGAACTTTTGGATAAAAAACAAGTTTTTGGGGTGCTTGGAGCATCAAATAAAGATAAAATCAATGAATTTTTGGGTTTAAAAACAAGTTTTTACGAGCTTGGAAATTTAAATTTTATTGATAAAGATATAGTTTGTGAGTACGAAAATCACACCAAAGCCTTTGTTAAAATTCAAGAAGGTTGCGATTTTGCTTGTTCTTATTGCATTATCCCTAGCGTGCGTGGGAAATCAAGAAGTGTTGATGAGCAGGCTTTGTTAAGGCAGGTTGAAATTTTAGGAGCAAATGGCTATAGCGAAGTGGTTTTAACAGGTACAAACATAGGTTCTTACGGACTTAAAAATGGAACAACACTAGGTAAGCTTTTGCAAAAAATGGGTCAAATTTCAGGTATAAAACGCATAAGACTTGGTAGTTTAGAGCCTGCTCAAATTGATGAAAGTTTTTTAGAAATTTTAGATGAAAGATGGATGGAGCGACATTTACATATCGCTTTGCAACATACAAGTGAAAAAATGCTTCGCATCATGAGAAGAAGATCGCATACAGATAATGACTTGAAGCTTTTTAATACCATAGCCAGTAAAGGATATGCTTTGGGGACTGATTTTATCGTAGGGCATCCAGGGGAAACCGAGGAGCTTTGGCATGAGGCTTTAAAGCATTTTCAAGAATTTCCACTTACTCATATCCATGCTTTTATTTTTAGCCCTAGAAACAACACGCATTCAGCCACCATGAAAGATACTATAAATGGTGCTGTGGCTAAAGAAAGATTAAATACTTTAAAAGTTATTATAGAAAATAATAACTATGAATTTAGAAAAAGAGTTAAAACTCCACTTGAAATTTTAGTTGAAAATCAAAAAGATGGTTTTTTTGAAGGTTATGATCAGTTTTTTAATAAAATAAAAATCAAAAGCAGTAAAGATATAGCAAAAGAATGGCTAAAATTAGAGCGATATGAAGTGCAAGAAAAGCATAATTTCGCAGACTTAGAGGGTAAAAAATGAAAAACAAAAAAATTATATTGATATCTTTTCTTATCTTGTGTTTGCTTTTTGGAATTTTGTATTTTAAAAATGAACCTAAATACATAGATGAAAATCTTTACCAAAGTTTATTAAGTCAAAATTTAATCGAAAAAGCAGTGATTGATAAGGATGAAATTTGGCTTAAAGCTAAGGGTGAGAGCTATGTGATCGTAAAAGATGGTGTAGATATTAAAACCCTTTTATCAAAAGTTCCTGTGGAAATCAAAAAAGACAGTACTTTGTGGGTATTTTTTGTTATATTTGTATTTCTTATCGCGCTTTTATTAAGTTTTGTTTATTTTGCACGAAAAAAAGAATTAGCTAAGTATCCTATATCTAGTAAAACTCAAACCCAAACTTCTACCACAAATTTAGAAAGTTCCAATATAAAACCTGTGATTTCTAATATCACCTTTAATGATGTAGCAGGCGTGAGTGAAGTAAAAATGGAGCTTAGTGAACTTGTGGATTTTTTGCAAAATCCTAAAAAATACAAAGAATTTGGTGTAAAAATGCCAAAGGGTGTTTTAATGGTAGGTCCTCCAGGGGTAGGGAAAACTTTGATTGCTAAGGCGGTTGCAGGCGAAGCAGGGGTACCTTTTTTTTATCAAAGCGGATCAAGTTTTGTTGAAATTTATGTAGGAATGGGAGCTAAAAGAGTAAGGGAGCTTTTTTCTAGAGCTAAAATGATGGCTCCAAGTATTATTTTTATTGATGAAATTGATGCGGTGGGTAAAGCAAGGGGTGAAATGTCTAATGTCGAAAGAGATAGCACCTTAAATCAACTCTTAACCCAAATGGATGGTTTTGAAGATAATAGTGGTGTTATCGTAATCGCCGCGACTAATAAAATCGAGCTAATGGATCCTGCTTTACTTCGTTCAGGGCGTTTTGATAGACGCATTTTCTTATCTTTGCCAGATTTTAAAGATAGGCTTAAAATTTTAGAAATTTACATGAAGGGTAAAAATAACAATATTGATTTAAATAAAATTGCAAAAGCAAGTGTAGGTTTTAGCGGTGCTGGACTTGAAACCTTAGTTAATGAAGCGGCTATCAATGCTTTAAGAAGAAATAGTTCTTTGGTGGAAGAAAGCGATTTTTATGCTGTACTAAATAAGGTGCTTTTAGGAAAGAAAAAAATTCTAAGTTTTAATGATGAAGAAAAGGGTATACAAGCGACTTATCAGGCCGCAAAAGCTTTGAGTGCGTATTATTTTGATATAGGATTTGAGAAAATTACTCTTATTGAAGATCGTTTTAAGGAATACGAGCATGCCATTCGCTCAAAATCAGAACTTATCAATCGCATTAAGGTTTATTTAGCAGGCTCTAGAGCTATGAGTTTGATTTATAATGAAAGCTATACAAACTCACAGAATGATTTTTTAAAAGTTAAAGAATTGCTTGATTATATGATAAGCTTTGGTATGCTTGAAGAACCAAATTTAAACGAAATTAAAAGGGAGCTAGATGAGTTTTTATTCCCTTTAAAAGAAAAAATTTCAACGCTTGCTAAAATTTTACTTGAAAAAGAAAAGATAGAGTATAACGATGTTAAAGAAGTAGTTCAGGTTTAAAGTATCTATATGGCTTTAGATTTTGTCATCTATCTTAGACTTTAATAAATTGTTTTAGTCGTCATATTCTGTATATAAAATCGTACCATTAAAATCAATATGTACTTCTATATTGTTAGTAAGCTTGATTTTGTAATAATTGATTTTTCTTTCGATTTCTCTAGCTTTTGTGTTGGGAAATTTGTTTTGAATGATATTTGTTAAATTTGGAGGTAAAAAATTTAAATCAAAAGGAAAGACCTTACTTTCTATCTCTTTCCATGAACCATCGCTTTCAAATTCTAATTCTGTCCCATCGCTCAAATAAACCTCATAAGCGTGCTTATCTCTTTGTACTATACCTATGGGAGCTTGAAAATTATTTTTTAAAAATTCTTTAGAAATACTTGGAAGCTCATCGGGAGATATTATAATATCAGCGTTTAAAAAAGTGGATAAGATAGCTATAATGCCGTAAAATTTTATTTTCAAAAGTTTTTCCTATTTATTATTTTGCACTAAATTTTAGTGAATTTATGTGAATTTTATGTGAATTTCAAGACAATAACATAAATATTTTAAAGGTTGTTTTTGGTTGTAATTTTACTGATTCTCTTAAATATCTTATTCTATTTTACAATTCCTTATGGGTATTATAATTTGCTTGGGTTAAATATTTTGTTTTTCAAAGGAGCTTATTGGCAAATTTTAAGTTCAATGTTTATGCATGGAAATTTAACTCATCTCATCCTTAATATGATAGTTTTATTTCAATTTGGTCGTATTTTAGAGTCTTATTTAGGTGCTTTGCGTTTCTTTTTATTGTATATAATTGGCGGATTGATGTGTTCGCTTTTGAGTGCTTTTTATGTATATTTTTCTTTTTATTATTTTGGTGGGATGATAAATCTTGTAGGAGCAAGTGGAGCAATTTGTGTTTTGATGGGGTATTATGCTTTTCTTGATAAAAGTAGTACAAAGGGTCTTATAGTCGCTATTTTACTAATGAGTTTTGCTCCATTGCTTATGGGTGTAAATGTCGCATGGTATGGGCATATTTTTGGTTTTATTTGTGGATATTTTTTAGGGAAGTTAAGGAGAAAAATTTGAAAAAAATATATATATTAAGACATGCAAAGGCTGTTAAGGATGAGGAAGTGCAAGATTTTGATAGGAAGTTAAATAAAAGAGGTAAAGAAGACTTAGAAAAGCTTTTTTATAATTTAAAAACCCATGAGATAAAATTTGATTTTATACTTTCAAGTCCATCTAAACGCACTGCTAAGACAGCTAAAAAAATAGCCGAATTTTATAATTTTGACAAGGAAAAAATTCAATTTATAGATGAGCTTTATCTTGCTAATTTGTCTAAAATATATCAAATTTTACAAACTATCGATAAAAAATATAATGAAGTTTTATTAGTAGGGCATAATCCTACTTTAATGGAACTTGGAGAATTTTTAGGCTCTTTATGTTTGACTTCTTTTCCTACTTCATCTATGCTTTGCTTAGAATTTGACATAGAAGACTTTAAGGATTTAAAAGCGCATAGCGGAAAAGTGATATTTTTTGAACATGTGAGAAAATTAAAAGAGGAAAAGGAGTTGGATTAATTACTTCCAACCCTCGATATAGTTTTTGAGTTTTCTACCCACTTTTGGATGTTTGAGTTTTTTAATTGCAGAGCTTTCTATTTGTCTTACTCTTTCGCGTGTAACATTTAATTCTTTACCTATTTCTTCTAAAGTTCTATCGCTTTCATCGTCCATTAGACCAAAACGCATACGAATAACTGCTTTTTCTCTATCGTTTAGTTGATCAAGAACTTCATCAATTTGCTCTTTTAAATCATCTTTTAAAATGTGATCCATAGGCGAGAGTGAATTTCTATCTTCTACAAAATCCCCAAATTTGCCATCATCTTCACTACCAATAGGCGCCTCAAGTGAAATAGGCTCTTTTGTGATTTTAATCACTTGCTTAACCTTATCCACACTAAGTCCTACTTCTTTGGCTATAACACTTACATCAGGCTCTTTTCCGTCTTTTTGCAAATGCTCGCGTATAATTTTATTGATTTGATTGATGGTTTCTATCATATGAATAGGTATTCTTATAGTTCTAGCTTGGTCTGCGATCGCTCTTGAAATAGCTTGTCTTATCCACCAAGTTGCATAGGTTGAAAATTTATATCCTCTTTTGTACTCAAATTTATCCACTGCTTTCATAAGACCTATATTGCCTTCTTGGATAAGATCTAAAAAAGGTAAACCACGGTTTGTATAACGCTTAGCAATACTTACAACAAGACGCAAATTTGATTTAGCCATTCTAGTTTTAGCTTCATCAGAAATTTTTTTACCTCGTTTGATTTGCTCTAAAATTTCTTTCAAGCGCTCTTTTTCTAAGTCAAAGCTTTTCTCGCTCGCTTCTTTAGTTTGAAAAAGTTTTTTTATCTCCATGTAAGTGCTTACCATAGTCGTTTCAAGCGCTCTTTCGGTAATTTCTTCCTTGCTTAATTTTGTAATATCTTTTAAGATATTAGCATGACGATTTTTTAATTCTTCAGAAAACATTGGCAAACGATATTCTAGGCGTTTTAATTCTTTATCGAATTCTTCATCGCTTTTTAAGGCAGTTTCCATTGATTTTACAATTTCACTGATGAGTTTAGAAGTTGGACCTAGATCCATCAGCTTTTCTTTTAGAATATTTTTCTTAAAAGCAATTCCAAGTTTGTCTAAAATTTCATCTCCACTTTCTTTATCTTTAGAAACTTTTAGCCAATCTTTTTTTGCCTTCTCTAAAGCTTTAAATTTTTCTATGACTTTTAAAGTTCTTTCATCTTCTTTTTTGCTTGTTTTTTTAGGAGTTTCTTCTTCATTTTCTAATTCTTCATCGTTTTCTTCATCCTCGTCCTCTAGTTCATCAAGCTTATCATCATTTTTTTCTTCATCATCAAAGCTTTTGAAAAGTTCTTTTACTCTTCTTTCTCTATTGATCAGTGGTTCACGATAATCTAAAATAAAGTCAATCAAATAAGGCACGGAACAAAAAGCATCTATGATAATATCTTCACCAAGTTCAATTTTTTTGGAAATTTCGATTTCTTCATCTTTATTTAAAAGTGCAATTTGCCCCATTTCTCTTAGATACATACGCACAGGAGAATCCGATCTGCTCCATTCTAGCAAATCATTTTCATTGGCTAAATCAAATTCATTCTCAAGACTAGTATCTTGCAATTTTTGTTTTTCTTCTTGCAATCTTTTTGCATCTTCTATATTTTTCATTTGTGCAATTTCAGCAGCCGAAAATAACTGTACTTTATACTTTTTCATTAAAGTTTGGACTTTTTTGGCAGTAGCTGAATTAGGTTGCTTGCTGAAGTATTTTACTAATTTTTCGTAAGTGATATAATCTTTTTCGTTTTCTTTAAAGAGCTCTTCAAGTTCCATATCTTGGGTTTTGGCATTCATTGAACTTCCTTAACTTTTATATAAGCCTTGGATTTTATCTAAATTTTGCTTAATATTTGTATAAAATTTAGTTCTTATTGTTTAAATATTTTTTCAAATTTTTCCAAAGCCCTGTTAAAATTATAATTTTTTCTTTTTAAGATATAAAAATTACGCCAAAGATTAATATTTTTTAATTTTACCTCATATAAAATTGAATTTTTTAATTCTTTTTCTATACTTTTTTTAGAAAAAATAGAAATAGCATTTTTTTGGATAACGAGTTCTTTAATAGCAGGCATTCTATCGAGCTCTAAAAAGAATTTAAGTTTTTTGGAAACATCGCCTATTTCGTTTAGAAATTTATCTCTAAGCCCTGAGCCTGTTTCACGCAAAATCCATTTTTGTTTAAGTAATTCATCGATATAAAATTCTTTTTGGCTTAAATTTTTATTACTACTAGCAACTACAAGTTCATCTTTTTGCCAAAATTCCATTTTTAACCCTTCGTGATCGATTAAAGTAGGATTAAGTTCTGCTTCAACAATGGCAAATTCTATATCTCCATTTTTTAATAAATTTAAACATTCTTTTGAATTTTGAGTTTGAAAATGTATTTTAACATTGCTAAATTTAGATTTAAAATCAAATAAAATAGGAGCAAGAAAGTGTTCAGCTATGCTTTGAGTAGCAGCGATCTTGATTTCTCCTAAGAGGGTATTTTCATCATTAAGTTCTTCTAAGCTTTTGTAATAATCTTGCACAAGTTTTAGCCAAATTTTACCCAAATATAAAGCTTTTGGAGTAGGTAAAAGCTTTTTTCCTAGTCTTTCAAACAATGCTCCGCCTAAGTCCTGCTCTAAATTTTTAATAATGATGGAAACATTAGGTTGTGTGATGGAAAAATTATTGGCGGTATTTGTAGGACTTTGAGTATTTAAAAGATCTAAAAAAATTTCCATATCTTTGATTTTCATTGAAGTTCTTTCTATCTTTTTTGATTAAAAAAATTTATTATAAAAATT
>NZ_AINS01000092.1 GCF_000254135.1 Campylobacter coli LMG 9860 | reverse complement strand
AGAGAGAGAGAGAGAGAGAGAGAGAGCAGAATAATCTTAAACTTTTCTTAATTTTTAAACTTTTACAACTCCACAATCCATACAAAAAAAATCCTGACAAATTTTTAACTCTTGTAATTGAATCAAAAGGACTCTTGAATGAGTAATATTGAGTTTCAAGCAAGAATCAACGAAAAAATCAAAAGAGAATTTGGCGATATTTTAGTTCATTTGGAAGATGAAGAAACAATAGAACTTATGCTAAATTCAGACGGCAAACTTTGGCTTGAAAAACTAGGTCAAGATATGATATGTCTAGGCGATTTTTCAGAAGCTAAAGCAAAATCTATCATTACCGCAGTTTCTACCCTTCTTGATACAACCACAAATGCAGACAATCCTATTTTAGAATGCGAATTGCCACTTGATGGATCAAGGTTTGAAGCTTTATTGCCACCAATCGTCGCAAAACCAACCTTTACAATCAGAAAAAAAGCTGTCAAAATCTTTACTCTTGATGATTATGTAGATTCTAATATTCTTACACCAAAACAAAAAGAAGTTTTAATCAATGCTATTACAGAACGCCAAAATATTTTAGTTGTTGGTGGAACTGGTAGCGGTAAAACCACTTTTTCAAACGCAATTATCGACGGCATTTCTAAAATCACACCCGAGCATAGAATAGTAATCATTGAAGATACAGCAGAGCTTCAATGTGCGAGTAAAAATAAAGTGATTTTAAGAGCAACGGATAAAGTAGATATGCTTAGACTTTTAAAAGCCACAATGCGACTTCGTCCCGATAGAATTATAGTGGGCGAAACAAGAGGCAAAGAAGCTTTAGACTTATTAAAAGCTTGGAATACAGGACATCCTGGCGGAATAGCCACAATACACGCTAATTCTGCAAATGGCGGACTTACGAGAATGGAGCAATTAATTTCTGAAGCAACAACTGCAAAAATGAGTAAATTAATTGCTGAAGCTGTAAATTTAATTGTTTTTATCTCAAAAACTAAGGAGGGAAGAAAAATAAAAGAAATCATAAAAGTAATTGATTTTGAAAATAATAAATACATTACACAAACAATTTAAGGAGTTTAAATGCAAAGATTTTTATTTTTATTTTTGGTGCTAGGCTTAGGATATGCTTTAGCCTCAACGACTGGAGCAGGTTTGCCCTGGGAAGATCCACTAGAAACAATCAAAGCGAGTTTAAGTGGTCCCGTGGCTGGTGTTGTTTCTATTTTAGCCATAATTGGAGCTGGAGCTGGTTTAATTTGGGGCGGAGAATTAAACGGTTTTATCAAAACTCTTATTTATATAGTGCTCGTTATTGCCATAGTTGTTGGTGCAGGTAATTTTATGGGAATTTTTAATACTAGCGGAGCGTTAATTTAATGGAAGAATTACAAAAAATAGATATTTATAGTGCCTTAAATAAGCCCAATTTAATATTTGGTGCAGATAGAGAATTAATGCTGATAACTGGATTAATTTCATTTGCACTTATTTTTACAGGTGCAACGCTTATTACAAGCGTTATAGGTATTGCATTATTTTTTGTTTGCGGTTTGCTTTTAAGATTAATGGCAAAAAGCGATCCGCTAATGCGTCAAATTTTTATACGCCAAAATAAATATAAAAAGTTTTATTATCCACAAAGCACACCATTTTCAAAGGATTAAAATGTTAGCACTTAAAGAGTTTAGAAATAAAGCAAAAGCATTTCCCGATATTTTAAATTATGCAAGTTTTATCGATGAAGGTATTTTGCTTAATAAAGACGGGAGTTTAACGGCTGGTTTTTATTATCGGGCTGGAGATATTAGCTCCATGACAATAAATGAAAGAAATACTTTAAGTGCTAGGATTAATAGCGTTTTAAAAACTCTAGGCAATGGCTGGGCGGTGCATATTGATTGCTCCAGGATAAAAACAGAAAATTACATTGACGGCGATACTTTTTATCAAAGTAATATCGCACAAATTCTTGAAAATGAAAGAAAACATTATTTTGACAATGTAGAACATTTTGAAAATCTTTTTACAATGATTTTCACTTATTTACCACCACACAAAAATATAAGCAAAATTACCGATTTGATGATAATTGATGAAACAAAAAATAAAAATCAAAGCAATAAAATATTAGAGTATTTTAAAAACATTCTTCAAAAATTAGAAGATAGCTTAAGCAATTATATAAAAATTGAAAGAATGCTACCAAGAACAGCTATTGACGAATATAATAATGAATATATTTTAGATGATATGCTTGAATATATTAATTTTTGTATTTGTGGCGAAAGACAAAAAATAATATTGCCAAATGCTCCTATGTTTCTTGATTGTTTATTAGGTGGAAGACATTTTGAAACGGGAATGTATCCACGAATTGATAATCAACACATAGGAATTATTGCGATTGAAGGCTTTCCAAGTGAAAGTTATCCAAATATTTTAAATGCACTCACAGAGCTTAATTTTGATTATAGATTTAATACTAGATTTATCTTTTTAGATGATTTTGACGCCCAAAATTCACTTAATAAATATCGTAAAAAATGGCAACAAAAAACAAAAGGTTGGGTAGATCAATTACTAGATCGTCCCGCAAGAAGATTAGATAATCATGCCGTGCTAATGGTGCAAGAGCTAGATTCAGCATTAGCAGAATCAAAAACCGGCTTATTAGGGTATGGCTATTACACCGCAAATATTGTAGTGTTTGATAGAGATAATGAAAGTTTAGAACACAAATTAAAAGATATAAGAAAAGTTTTAGAAAATTTAGGTTTTTTATCACGCACCGAAACAATTAATTCAGTAGAAGCTTATTTAGGAACTTTACCTGGATTTGTTTATCCGAATTTACGCCGTCCTGTGTTAAATACACTCAATTTAACTCATTTAATTCCTTTGGCGTCTATTTGGGCGGGAGAAAAATACAATCCTAGTGATAAATTTCCTCCAAATTCTCCGCCATTAATGCAAGTTGTTACATCTGGTAATACACCTTTTAGATTAAATCTGCATGTTAGTGATTTGGGACATACTTTAATTTTTGGTCCGACAGGATCGGGAAAATCTACCTTATTAGCAAATATATTTCTCTCTTTTCAAAAATATAAAAATGCTAAAATTTACGCATTTGATAAAGGACAAAGCTTATTAGCTCCTACACTTGCAACGGGTGGAATTCATTATAATATCGCAGGGGATCATTCATCTTTAGCATTTGCTCCTTTAGCAAATATCAAAACAGAAGCCGAGATTGCATGGGCTGAATTTTGGATTGAAACTTGCTTAAAGTTACAAAATGTAAATGTTACACCAAAACAAAAAAAATTAATACATGAAGCCTTAATTTCTCATATCAATACAAATTCTACCTCTTTGACTGAATTTGTATCAGCTTTGCAAGATAGTGATTTAAGAGATGCTTTAAATTATTATACAATTTCTGGAACAGGTGGTTTTTTATTTGACAGCGAGGAAGATAAATTAAGCTTAAGCAGTATCACAACATTTGAAATAGAAGAATTGATGAATTTAGGAGATCAATACATAATCCCTGCCTTACTCTACATTTTCAATCGTATAGAAAAAGGCTTAGATGGAAGTCCTACATTACTCATCATTGATGAAGCTTGGATTGCATTAAAGCACCCTGCGTTTAAAGATAAAATAGTTAATTGGCTTAAAGTTTTAAGAAAAGCAAATGTAGCCGTTATAATGGCTACACAAAGCTTAAGCGATAGTGCAAAAAGTGGAATTTTAGATATTCTACAAGAATATTGCCCTACTAAAATATTTTTACCTAATCCCGAAGCTTATAAAAAAGGAAGTGAAAATGTTTTAGCTCCTTACGACTTTTATAAAATTTTTGGACTTAACGATGTGCAAATTAGCATTATCAATAATGCCATTCAAAAAAGAGAATATTATTACACTTCTCCACTTGGAACTAGACTTTTTAATTTAGCACTTGGAAAAACTAATTTAGCCTTTACAGGTATTAGCGATAAAGTAAGCGTTAAAAGAGTAAATCAACTTTATCAACAATATAAAGAGAATTGGGCTTATAAATGGTTAGAAGAAAAAGAAATAAACTACAAAAGATTTGATAATTCAAAAAAGGAGGAAGCATGAGTAACCTAACTGTTATAAATATAAATAATCAAGAAGTTGTTTTTGAAAA
>NZ_AINS01000093.1 GCF_000254135.1 Campylobacter coli LMG 9860 | reverse complement strand
AATCCTAAAAATCTTAAATTTATAGAACTAAAAGCAGCACAACTCCCAAGAGCTTTAGATGATGTGGATATTGCTGTGATTAATTCTAATTTTGCGCTTGGAGCTGGACTGAATCCGATTAAAGATACCATCTTTAGAGAAGATAAAAATAGCCCTTATGTAAATTATGTTGTGGTTCGTTTTGAAGATAAAGACAATGAAAAAACTAAAATCATAGATGAAATTTTAAGAAGTGATAAATTTAGAAATATTATTGATGAGCACTATAAAGATGTACTAATCCCTGCATTTTAAGGAGTTTTTATGAAATTTAAAAAAATATTACTGAGTGTTTTTTGCATAACAAGTTTTCTCTTTGGAGCCGAAAAGAGTATCATTATAGGAGCAACGCCTACTCCTTATGCTGAAATCTTAAATTTTGCAAAACCTATTTTTAAAGAAAGAGGTTGGAATCTTGAAGTAAAAGAATTTAGTGATTATAATATACCTAATATCTCGCTTAATGAAAAAGATTTAGATGCAAATTTATATCAACACAAACCCTTTTTAGAGGATTTTAACGCTCACAAAGGCACAAAATTAAGTTCTTTGGGTTCTATTGTTTTAGTTCCTATGGCTATTTATTCTAATGATATTAAAGATATTAAAAATATCCCAAATGGTGCTAAAATTGCTATTCCAAATGATGCTACCAATGAAAGTAGAGCTTTGGATTTGCTTGCTAAAGCTGGTTTGATCGAATTTAAAACTTCAAGCACTCTTAAAACCCCGATTGATATCAGTAAAAATCCTAAAAATCTTAAATTTAT
>NZ_AINS01000094.1 GCF_000254135.1 Campylobacter coli LMG 9860 | reverse complement strand
GCATCTTCTTTGGTTTTAGGATTTAAAACATAAATTCTAGCAAGATTAAGTTCAAATTGGATTAGCAAAGGACTTAAAATTTCATATAAATCTTGCATTTGTTTTATATCTTCAAGTTTATTTTTAAACTCATCTATTTTTTCAATAGCTAAATTTAAATATTCTTCTTTTTCATTTAAACTCAAATATACACTTTGTATTTTTTCAAAATTATTGCTGAGTATTTTACTAAAATCTCTACAATGCTTAATACTT
>NZ_AINS01000095.1 GCF_000254135.1 Campylobacter coli LMG 9860 | reverse complement strand
TTAATATTTCGCTAGCCCCTATCATATAGGGCTTAGAAAGCCACCTAAAAATAAGAAAAATATATAAAAAATAAAAAAATTCGCGTACGCGTACGCGCGCGAGAGAAAAAACAAAAAAAGTTGAGTAATTTTTTTTCAAAGATATATCTGCTTAATCTTAATATTAGGGCGGTGGGCTTTGTCCGTCTTCCGTGCTACGCACTCAGACAGCCCCCGCACCCCGATTATCGCAAATCATTGCACCTATTCGGTGCGATTTGCTAAAGCACCAAAAAAGAAAATTATCTGCTAAACCCAAACCCTCTATCGTTTCTTTTAGTTTTTGTTTGTTCAAAAGAATTTTCAAAAGCTCTTTGATATTTAAGCTCTTTTTCTATTCTTTCGGCTTTTAATGGAAATATTTCTTTTAACTGCTCCAC
>NZ_AINS01000096.1 GCF_000254135.1 Campylobacter coli LMG 9860 | reverse complement strand
TTTGTACCTAACCTAAAGCAAAAAATTCCTATTTTTAAGGACTTTATAGCATAGCTTATTGCGATTTGTCTTTTTTTTAATATTGCACCTAAAAAATTTTTGTACCCAACATTCATTAACTTCGTTAATAATATTGCCATTTTTATACCCAAGCTAAACCGTTTCACCCCCTTAAATAGAAAAGCTTTCTTCTCGCCCTTTATCACCTCATTTATTCCCCCTTCTTTATCCGCTACATTTCATTGAATAATTTTCATCATTTATCCCCTCATTTATCACCCCCTTTATACCCATCTCCCATTCCTCCCTATCTTGCATTCTACGCATTCAAATCTCATCTTAACGCTATCCTTAACACAAATCCTTATAGCCTTTATACTCATTCTTTCTCTCATTTATCACCTCATTTATTGCCTTTTTCTCACCACTATTTCAATCCTAAATCCCTGTTTATTTCCAACCACTTTTGATATAAACTATACCCCACATATAAAAACACTTATTTACTACCCAAGTTTAATAAAAATACGGTATAATTCCACAAAACTACCAAATACATAGGAGCATTTATGCCTAAGACAGATACAAAACCAAACGCAAAAAATCGAATATACAAAGCTATAGAAACTTGGTTTACCAAAATATACCTAAACAAAATAATTCACAACGCCAAAGACACTAGCATCTTTATCAACAAAAGCAGTTGCCTAGCATTCATACTCTCAATCTATGGCAAAACAGATGAAAACAAAAGCAAAATGACACCTGCTGTTATTGCTTATATCAAAAAAACAAAAAACACTTTTATTGCCAAACTAAAAAGAGTTAAAAACCATGAGAGCATTATCGATTTACAAGCCAAATACCCAAAGCTTGATATAGTTTCAGCCTATCAGTTTCTAACACTCAAAGACAAATTCAAAATCACCAAATCAGAAATCCAAGATTTTGAAACACTAATCGATATTCTTTCAAAAAACGCCCAAAAATCAAAAAAATAACCCTAAAACGATAAAAACCATTAAAAAAATCATTTTAGCCTTTTAAAGGCTAATTCTGTCATTTTAAACCCTATATCCATTCAAGATACCCACTTGCAATCAAAAAAACACAAAAAACCTACAAAAACCGCAACACAAAACAAAAACCACAGTCCATTTCAAAACTGCAAAGCATTTTTGAAAATTCGCAAGAACTTCTAAAATAAGCCCTAGCTCTCATATTATCGCTATAAATCAAGCACAATCAAAAATACACGCCATGAAGAAAATTTTGCAGTTTTTAGCTCTAAAGTCTATTTTTGCCAAAAATCTTACACAATAACTCGATTATCAATAATGCTTAAAAACCTACAAAATAGATATTTTAAAAGCTTTTTACAAATCGCAAAATGTCGGTAAAACATTAGCATAATTTGCCTACAACAATAAGCTTTAAACGCCTATATTTAGGCTATATTATTGCATTATGTCCATTGGCTCAACTTTTTACATTTTTTTCAAAAAAGCAAAAGAGCCTAAAAATAAGGGTTTTAGCATAATAAGCCCTGAATATTGATATTTTATTTTTTTATTACACTTTTTAGTATATTTTTTTAAACAATAAAAATTAAATTAATATTAAAAACCCTATAAAATAGTATTTTAAATAAACTCTTTTTTGTAGTTAAGTTGTAATAAAGTTGCACTCAAGTTATAGTAAAAATAACATTAACTACATATTAACTACACTTTTACTTCAAAAAACATGCAAATTTTCACATTTTTGTAGTCGAAGTGTAATAAAGTTGAACTCAAGTTGTAGTTAAGTTGAAAATAATTGCAATAAAGTTGCACTCAAGTTGTAGTTATGTTGTAGTTAAGTTGTAGTTAAGTTGAAAATAAAATGCAGTTTATCAAGTAGCGTTTTTTTGCCCTCAAGTTGTAGTCAAGTTGCACTCAAATTGTAGTTAAGTTGTAGTCAAGTTGAAAATAAAGTGTGATTTATTCCAAAAAAAGTATAATTAAGTTGTTTTTTATGTTTATTTTATGTTTCTTTTTATACAATTATATTATATATTTATTACAAATTTTAAAAAATATGTAATATAATTATATATAAGTTAAAAAACAATTTTTTACCAAAAAAAGGAGTAAATAATGTCAACACAAAAAATTGCCATTGATATAGGATATGGAGATACAAAAGTATTCTTCAATGGAAAAACTTTAAAATTTCCATCAGCTGTTTCTGAGGTGAGACAAGCTCAAGTAGATTTATCTGAAACAAAAACAGATGTATATACCTACAATGGAACTCAATATAGAGTAGGGGAAAAAGCAATTACAAATGCTATAGCAACTAGGGGTTTTAATTTTTTAAATAAATACTCTCCTTTGTTAGTTTTTCATGCTCTTAATCAAACAGGAGTAGATTTATCACAACCTATTGAAATAGCAACAGGACTTTCTATTTTAAATTATCATAGTGCAAATGATTTTAAAGAAGTGATAGAAAATTTTACAATTAATAAGATTCATCTTGAACCAAGTGTATTTTTATTTGCACAAGGGCAGGGTATATTTTTAGAATATCCAAATCATGAAGATAGTCTTGTGGGTGTAATTGATATAGGCTATAACACTTTAGACTTTTTGGTTTTTGAAGATAAAGAGCCAAGATCAGATCTTTGTTTTGCAAATCAAGGCGGAGCAAATCGTATTATAGTAGATTTACAAAAAATATTAACAAGAGAGTTTAGAGTAGATTTTAGTGAGCAAGAAGCTAAGAAAGTATTCTTAAATAAGGAAGTTAAAATTGCTGGTAAAGTAATTGATTTCAAAGATGAAATTAAATCCATGACTGAAAGATATATTGATTTTGTATTAGATGAATTTGCTAATAAGTGTGGTGATTTGATGATGCGTTCTGATGGCGTTATTATAGGCGGAGGCGGTGCTTATTTCTTAGATCAAGAATATATAAAAGAAACGCACCCAAATATTATTTTAGCACCTAGTCCGCATGAATTTTCAAATGTTAGAGGTTATTATAAAGGTGCTTTTGAAAACTAAGGTAAGGAGATAGATAATGCTTTCTTTAATTCTTAATATGGATGTTAGATATTTTCTTTTTATTCTAATTTTTATAGCTATAATATGTTTTTTTCTATGGAAATCTCTTGAAGAAGAATTAAACTTTACAAGCAGAATGATTTTAATATGTTTATCGCTTATTTTCATTTTTGCGAGTTATAAGTTTTATGATGCTTTTTATTATAAAGAAAATAGTGCCAAAAAAGAAGCTGTTCAAAACTATATACAAACTATAGAAAACAAAATCGATCCAAGATTTAAAGATAAAATCAAAGAACAATTTAGTTCTATACCTAATACTTTTGGTTTTAATTTATGCTATGAGAATAATTATACAGGTGAAACTTGTTTAAACTATCTTTTTTATTTTGAAAATAAGGTCAAAGATGAAGTTAAAAAAGCTAGGGAAGAGTTTTTTAAAAGTAGAGATATTAACAATAATATCAATGATAATTTTAACAAAGGAGAAAAAAATGAATCAAGAAATTAAAAATGTAGAAGTTCCAATGAATGAGAATACTTACAAGAAATGGCAAAGAGTTCCAAAAGACATGCAAGAAAAAGCTATTGAAGCTGCTCTTACAATGTTATGGAGAGATGAAGTATTTTTCTATACTTTTTTTAATGGACACATTGAAGAAGGCGAGATTAGAATAGAAGCAAAGCGTGAAGAAAAAGTTGAATTTCCTTATTAGGATATTCAGCACACAAATTGCTTTAAGTACATATTATGATGTAAAAGAGAATATATGAAAACTTTTAATACTGATGATTATATTGCGATTGTAAAAATCATACCATTTAGTGAAAGAAGAACTTGTTTTTGTGATTTTGCAAAACAGAATGAAATAAAAATTGAGAAGATAAATTGGAAAAATTACATAAACAAAGAAGATCTTAAAAAAGTTTATACAATTTATAAAAACAAGCCACATGAAAGAAATTTCTTTCATGAAGAAAAGCTTATTGTTAAAGCTTTTGAA
>NZ_AINS01000097.1 GCF_000254135.1 Campylobacter coli LMG 9860 | reverse complement strand
AGAAATTAAAAGAAAGGAATAAAATGACAGAAGAGAAAGAAAATATTGTTAATTTTAAAATAAAAATTATCCATGAAGAAAACATAGAACTTGGGATAATGGCTAATTCTTTGTTAAGTTTTCAAAAATTAATGGATAGTTTTATATCAAAAGAACACGGTATAACACAAAGTAAAATTTTTTTAGAAAAAGTTGAAACTGGCAGTGATATATATTCTTTGGTTTTTGAAATAGCAGGAGAAGTTTTGCCTATTATTGCACCTATTCAAGCATTAAATGAATTTATAGAACTTATCATATCTTTTAAAAATATCAAATCAAAAAGTATAGAAGAAATAGAAGAAAATCCGCATTTTACTAAGTATAATGCCAATAATTTAAAAAATATATTTGCACCCGTTACTATAAATCAAAATACTTTTTTTATCAATCATAAAGGTGAAGAACTTTTGAGAATAAATAGTGATGAAGCTGAGCTTATTTATGAAAATGCTAATTACATTTGCGAAAAAAAGGAAATTGAATATCAAAAGATACATGAAAATGCTTTGATAACGATGTATAAAACTACAAATAAAATAGACAATAAAACAAAACATAAGGCAAAGTGCGATGCTTTAAGTCCTTATGCGGTTGATGTTAGTTTTAGTGATGAGAAAATAGCCGAAGAAGTTTTGAAAAATCCTTATGGATTTAATTTTTTAGTAGATTTAGAGTATTATAAAAACGATAAAAATAAAATTATTTTATATAGAATTTTTAACATAAAAGATAAAATATCTTTAGAATAAAAGAAAGGGAAAATATGACAGAAGAGAAAGAAAACATTGTTAAA
>NZ_AINS01000098.1 GCF_000254135.1 Campylobacter coli LMG 9860 | reverse complement strand
ATTTAATATAAAAATATATTTAATACGCTAATATTTAAGCATAAAATAAGTGTTAATGGTATATACTCTTTAAAGATAAAAAAGCAATTGTTAATAAAACTAATAAGGAAAAACAATGAAACTAAAAGATTTTGATTTTAGGATTTGGGACAAAGATGAAAAATGCTTTTTAGATCCTTACACAAAAAGCAGAGCAGTTGTAAAAAATTTACCAAATGAAAAATTATTAAATTTAGAAATAGAACTTTTTACAGGACTTTGCGATAAAAACGGAAATAAGATTTATGAGGGTGATATACTGTATTCTTTTGAAGATTGCTCTGAAGATGAAGCTTTTAAATACAAAGTTGTTTTCAAGGAAGAAGCCTTCTATTTGGTTGAATGCGGTGATAATGGCGAAGAATACGATGAAGATTTAATAAGTGAATTTCGGTTAACAGAACTAGAAATTATGGGCAATATCCACGAAAACGCGGAGTTATTGAAAGTCAAGGATGATGAAGCCGAAGAGAATGACATATTTTTCAAGGGAAATATGATAGTATGGTTATTTGGAAATTACTATTCTGTTTACGAAGTAGTGAAAGCATATGAAGAATCATATATTATATCGGATTTAATGGGAAGACAAATAGAAATCGATCCTCGCGTGGCAATGAATGGTGGCTATAAAGATGCCAAAGATGATTTATTTTTATGGTATTTCGAAGTAATGGAAAATGAAGAAATTAAAATATATCCAAAAAAATTAACTTATAATCAAATGCTAGAAGAGTGTAAGAAAAACGATATATACATTATAAAGCCATTATACTCTTTGGGATATACCTACAATAATAATAGGGAAGATTTTAAGAACTACAACTAAAATAAGTCAAAAGGAATAAGTTTGAAAAATACTATGTATTCATATTTGCTCAATGATAAAATCAAAAATCATTCTATGATTTTATGCACAGAAATCGAGTGCAAAAAATGCGGAGAAAAGATTTATGTTGAGTTTCAGCCGAATGAAAAATTTATTTTCAAATGTCCTAATTGCTCGAGAAAAAATAGAAAGGTTTTTTATGCGTTCTAGCTTAGAAAAAGTGATAAAAAACTATAGTGAAAATTTTTCAAATAAAAGAGATAATGATTTTACACAGGGTTTAATAAAGTATCTTTATGAAAATGATATCATAGGAGAAAATGATAAAATTTTTTTAGAAAAAAATTTTCAATATATTAGAGTAATCAATGAAAAAGAAAAAAGATTGATTAATGTGTATTTTTGCGAAAAACCAATAATTGATTTTTTTCAAAATGCAGAATATGAAAAAGAATTGCAATATTATGGAATAAATGAAAAAGATTTCATAAGCCTTCAAAGGAGTAAAAAATGATTTCAGTAACGCTTTTATTTTTTCTTTTTGGACTAAACAAACTAATGTGTGGATTTTTGTTTAATGCTAAAAATACAATATACAAACTATTAAGTTACGTAAAAATTCACGCGATTTTCATTAATTTAAGAACTCTACTTTTTTTAATATTGGTATTATTGGCATTTAATGCGGATTTATCTTATATGGGAATAGTTTTATTTCTAGTTGATTTAATGACAGCTATATCTATATTTTTTGCTTATGCTCAATTAGCTTATGGTTTCTCAATTAAAGATTGTATGGTTTATCTTATATATGGAAAAATAGATAAAAAATGGCTAAAGGAGATACAAAAATGACCGAAGAAAAGCAGAAAGAGAAAGAGAGAAGCAATATTTTAAAAACAAATCAAGAACTAATCTTGAAAAAGATAGGAGAGTA
>NZ_AINS01000099.1 GCF_000254135.1 Campylobacter coli LMG 9860 | reverse complement strand
AACCGCCAAAGGCGAAATAAATCTTAAAAAGATATACCAAAGTTCAAAAAATATACCCTTCATATAAGGACCAAATAAAATTTGCAAAGCTTCTTTTTTGATCACAAAACCCACAAAAATAGCAGCTAAAATTCCACCCAAAGGCATAATAATTTTACTTGATAAAGTGTCTAAAAGATCAAAAACACTAAGACCAAAAATTTTAAATGCAGTTGAATCCAAAGAAGACAAAATACACAAAATTCCTAAAGTATAAACTATAATTCCTATCAAAATTAAAGCTTTTTTACGGCTCATTCCAAAGCTATTAATTAAGTAAAAAGCAAAAGGCTCTATCATTGAAACTGCTGAAGTAATACCTGCAAAAATCAAAGATATAAAAAAAGCTGCTCCTAAAATATGTCCTATAGCTCCAAGTTTTTGAAATAAAGTCGCTAAAGAAACGAAAATCAGACCTGGACCCTCTTTGCTTGCATCAAAACCAAACTCAAAGATAAAGGTAAAAACGACTAAACCCATTAAAAGTCCGATTAAAAGATTGATAAAAATGATATTTAGAGTGCTGGTAATAAAATTTGTACGCTCAGGTAAACTTGCTGAATAAGTGATAATAGTCCCTACCCCCAAAGATAAACTAAAAAAAGCAAGTCCTAAAGCCTCAAGCACATTAGAAGTACTAATCTTAGAAAAATCAGGCACGAAAAGAAATTCAACCGCCATCATAAAACCATCTTTAGTCATTGCATAAATAAGCATCAAAACAAGTAAGATAAATAAAGCTGGCATCATCCAAACATTTAGTTTTTCAATGCCATTTTTTACACCCTTAGATACTGTGTAAAAAACAATTAAAAAAATCAAGGTAAAACATACAAATTGGCTTACAAAATCACTTGAAATTAATTTTCCAAATTCAGCAGAACTTGTATTAAGATCAGGATATAAATTTCCGCTAATACTTAAATATGCATATTTAAGTATCCAGCCAATTACTAAAGTATAAAAAGAAACGATTAAAATTGCTCCTATCATAGTAAAACCTGCATAAGACCAAGCTTTTTTATTTGAAGGAGCAAGTTTTTCATAAGCATTAACAGGATCTTTTTCACTAATCTTTCCTATACTAAGCTCGGCTAGAAAAATAACAAAACCTACACCCAAAGTTAAAATAATATAAAGCAATATAAAAGCAGAACCGCCGCTTTGTCCTACCAAAGTAGGAAATTTCCAAGCATTTCCTAAGCCCACAGCTGAACCGGCAACTGCTAAAATAAAACCTATTTTCGAAAATTTAGAGTTCAAAATTTACAACCTTGTATTAAAAAATTATTTTTAAAGTATTATTAAAGCAAAAAAAGTTTTAATCTTTAATGAAAGTAATAAAAATACTTTAAAAATGTGAAATTTAGTAAATTTCAATAAAATTAAAGATAATTTTTGATATATTTTCAACTTAGTTTTAAATCTTAAGTAGGGATACGCAAGCCGAACTGATTTAAAATTAAAACATTAAAACTCTCTATAAATTTTAAAGAAAGGTTACAAAAATGAAAAAAATCTTTTTTCTATTTTTAGCTCTTGCAGCAACTGCTTTCGCAGCTGAAGCTAATGCACCTGTTGAACAAGAAGCTATCAATGTATGGATCAAAGCGTTTTCTGTTTTAGCGGCAGGTTTAGGACTTGGCGTTGCTGCACTAGGTGGTGCTATCGGTATGGGTAATACTGCAGCGGCTACTATAGCAGGAACAGCTAGAAACCCAGGACTTGGGCCAAAATTAATGACAACAATGTTTATTGCATTGGCAATGATAGAAGCGCAAGTTATTTACGCTCTTGTAATTGCTCTTATAGCACTTTATGCAAATCCTTTTATAGTTTTTGCTTAATCTTAAAAAAGCTCTATTTTAAGTAGGGCTTTTTATTTCTTTGAATTCTAAAATTTGCGGTTATGGTGGAATTGGTAGACACGCCATCTTGAGGGGGTGGTGCGCTCCGCGTGTGCGAGTTCAAATCTCGCTAACCGCACCATT
>NZ_AINS01000100.1 GCF_000254135.1 Campylobacter coli LMG 9860 | reverse complement strand
ATCATCTTTGTAAGTTTCTTTGTTTTGACTTTCGCTTTGTATGGGAGTGCGAGGTTTTTGCTCCTCTTTAGCCTTAAGATCTTCTCTTACAATTTGCTCTATGGTTTTATTGCTTGGCTCTAAATTTATTGTTAAATTTAGCCATTTTTGTTTAAATTCTTCTATGCTTAAATTGCTACTAAACAAATCGAGTGCTTCCATAAGTTTTTCCATTGAGCCGTTAGCTATAAAAGAATTATTTTTTATAAAGTCATTTAAATCTTGGATTTGATTTTTATCCATATTTTTATCAAATCCCATTAACTTACCGCTTATATTGCTTTGTCCTTCAATAAGATAACCGCCACCAAATTGATTAAAAACTACATTTGCAAAATTCATAAAAGATTTATCCTTTGAGTTTAAATCTTTCAAATTTATGACCACTTTGCTTCCTTTATAAGAATTATTTTCATTTAAAAAATTATTTTCTAAATCTTGTGCCTTGTCATAAATTTTTAAAATTTCAAAACTATTTTTATCCATTTCAAAACCTAGCGGAAGTTCATTTTTAGAAAATTGCATTAAATTAGAAAACACTTTATAGGCGTTTTCTAGCGTTTTGGTAAAATCGATAGTGTCGAAATGTTTATTTTGAGAAAGATTTTTAACTAGTGTTTGCATTTGTGTCGCATCAATTTTATAATTTTTTGAAATTCCCAAGCTTTGCGTTGTTGCTTGAGATATATCTTTTAATTTTTGAGTAGAATAACCACCTTTATGATGGTTATTTATATAAGCTGTGTTTATCATACTCTCACTCCTTGCTGATTTATCTTAATTTAAATCGGCTTTATGGTTTTTACCTTGATAATCCGCCTAATTGCCTATCAAATTGATTTTTATATCTATAACTAAGCTCCCTAACAATTCCATTATTATTTAATACTTGACTGCTTTGTTTATACATTGTCCCAGAAGCTCTATCGAAAATGATGGCAGAGTATGTAAGAAAACTATAAGGTTTTCCAAGACTAGATATAGACCAATTTTTTTGAGCGACAAACCCTATATGATAATTTGTGCTATGAGGCTCTTCGTTTGTAAGAATAGCTTTAAAATCTCTATAATGAGTTCCTGTTATAGTTTGACTTACGGCAAGACTTAAGCAAGAATTTGTCCCACTTAAACAGTTACCGACAGATTGAAACGCACCTCCCCTAACCTCTTTCATCTCTTCAAGGCTGAGTTCTTTTACACCCGGGCTTGTATCACTTAAAGCACCTTTTGTAAGTTTAGCTAAAAAATCCCCAGCAAAAGCAGAACTAGTCAGTAAAGAAGTTAAAGCTAATAAAGCAAAAATCTTTTTCATTGAAAATCCTTTCATAAATTCTTTTTGTAAGTTCTTTAAAACTACTATCGACTTATTCTAGCAAAAGTTTAATCTTGCTTTGAAAGTTAAGTGAATTTTCTTTAAATACTTAAAATTTTATTCTCGGTTTGTTTGCTTTTGTAATAAATTTTCATTTTTATCTTAAATTATATTAAGCAAGTAAAAATATTTAAAGATTTTAAAATACTTTATTTAGAATAATAAACTTTTCAATATCAAGGATTAAATTTTAAAATTAACTTGAGCTGATTATTTAAAATGTAAGGATTGACAATGAAAAAAATTTTCTTAACATTTATGGTTTTAGTTAATTGTGTTTTTGCTAGCGATGAACTAAATATAGACAGTTTATTTAAAAAGCAAATAGGCTTAAGAAGCATTACAAGCTTTTCTTTGCTTAGCACAGGAAATGCAAACTCGTATTCTCTTTATCCTAATATAACAATAGGCGGAGATCCTACAATTTGGAATGATACAAAGCAGGTGTTTTTAACTCAAACTTTCATTTATACCCTAACACCTAAGTTTGACATACTTATTTCAGGGGGCGGAAGTTATGCAAGGCAGGAATATACAAACTTTTTTACAAATGAGTATTCTAGTAAAAACAGAATAGGTTTTGATAGTTTATGGCTAGGTTTTATTTATACAGGCGATAGCATTGCAGATTTAATTCCACAAATTACCTTTCAAACTGCAGTCGTTCAAAGAGAAAAAGCAATCAATCAAACCAAAAACTTTTATCTAAAATCACAAAGCTTACAAGCTAGTTTAAGGGGATATAGCGATCCTGTGGTTTATAGTATTTATACAGGATTTGGTTATAATCAATCAAGAAAATTTAAAACCCTTAAAATAGAGTATGGAAATAGTATTTATGTGGGTGGGGATTTATCTATTATTCTAAGTCCTAAGATTACTTTAGATTTAGGAGCAGAGCAAAGATTTCAAATGAAACAAAAAATCAATGGCTATCAAAATTCTGAAGTGCGTTCTATTCCAACTTTAAGTTTAGGTTCTACTTATAGCATTAATTCAGATACCGCAGTTTCTGTTAATGCTAGTTTTGGAGGAAGCTCTGCTTCTCCTGATAGCATATTTGGGATAAGCTTATGGAAAAAATTCTAAAAATTTTATTATTTTTACCCATTCTTGCTTTGAGTGCAAAAGCCGAATGGGTAGTTAAGTCTTATCAAGAAATTAAAAACGAAAGAGTAATAAGACAAACTTATGAGCAATCTTGCGGGGCTTCATCTTTAGCAACTTTACTTAATATACTTGATGATCAAAAAAAGTTTGATGAACTTGAACTTTTAAAGATTATGAGCGGACAAGAACTTTATACGGATATGGTAAGCTTTGCAGATTTAAGCGATGCAGTTAAAAAACTGGGCTTTCAAAGCAATTCATATCAAATCAATAGAGAAAACTTGGATAAACTTGTAAATATTCCAATGCTTGTAAAAATTGAAGATGATCCACGCTTTCCACATTTTGCGGTAATTATTAATCATAAAGGTAATTATTTACAAGTGCTTGATCCAAGTCATGGAGAATATATAAGTTCTAAAAGTCAATTTTTTAGCATTTGGGATAGATATAATAAAGGCGGTTATGCTTTAATTGTTGCTCCTAAAAAAGAGCTAAAACCTTTTAAGTTAAACACTCCAAAATCTTTACATTTTGATTTCAGCCCTTTTAGTTTGTTTTAGTTTTAATTTATTTATATTTATTATTCTTAATTTGCAGGCTAAAACTTTTTATCTTAGTTGTTCTAATCTTTCTTTTTTAGAGCCAATTTCTGTGATTTGAACTCCGAAATTTCCATCGACGATTACTACCTCGCCATAAGCGATTCTTTTATCGCCGATTAGTATTTCAAGTGGGTCATTTGCAAGTTGATTAAGCTCCACAACTGAGCCTATATCCATAGTTAAAACATCTTTTAAAAGCATTTTTTTATTGCCTATACGCACACGAACAGGCAAACGCACATCCATGATGAGATTGATATTTTTAAGTTCTTCACTTATCTCAAAACCTTTATTTTCTGAATTTGAGCTAGAGTGTGCATGGCCATCATCTGCAGCTTTGCCGCTTAAAATATTATGAAGAGTTTGATCTACAATTAAAGAAATTTGCTCTTCTAAGTCTTCTATTTTGACATCAAAGAAATAAAGTTTTGTAAAATCTTTAAAATCAACATTTTCTGCTACAAATTCGCAAGAGCTGATTTCAAAATCCATTTTTGGTATGTCTTTTTGTGCGCCTAAAGTGGTAGAAAAAGCCGAAATGATGTTTTGAATTGCTTCTTTAGCAGCGTCCATTTCATCAGGGCCTAGTTGATCGTTTTTAGAAATTTCTTCTTCGCCCATCATCCATTCACCAATAGCACTCATAAGTACAGCACCTGCTAATATACCTATTTTGCCACCTTCTTTGATGTTAAAAACCGCATAAACAAGAGGCGGTTTGAGTGTATCTTGTGATGAAACATCAAATTCTTTATATTCGCTAAATTCTGCACTTTTTCCTGTAAGTCCTTCTATGGTGCTTGTGCATTCGTTTGTAAATAATTTTAAAAATTCATTGATCATATTTCTTCTTCCTCCTCTTCAGGCTCATCATAAACACTAGCTTTAGCTTTACGCTCTTCTTCGTATTTTTCCAAAATTTCTTTGATTTCATCTTTATCTGTGCGTATAAGTTCTAAAATTTTAATAGATTTTCTAAAACGATGCAATCCAATTTGTGCTAAGAAAACATCTTTTTTATCGATACTTACTATAGCTTTATCGTCTGCTTCTCTATCAAGCCTTAAAATATCGCCTTGTTTAAGTTCTAAAAATTCATGAACATTAATTAAGGTTTTTCCTAAAATTGCCTCATATACCACTTCAGCACGACCGATTAAAGTTTTAAGTTCTTTGTTGCGTGATTTTTTGGCTGAGGTTTCACCCATCATAATATCACGGTTTGCTAAACGACTCAAGATACTTTCTAAATGGACAACAGGATAGCAGATATTTACCATACCGCTTGAATTTCCTATGATGATTTCCATCACCACCATGATAACGATTTCGTTTTGCGATACGATTTGTACAACATTGGGGCTTGATTCTTTAGCTTCTATACTAGGATAAATTTCAGTTACTGTAGCCCAGCTTTCTTTAAGTCTTTGCATGATGATACGCAAAATAGAATCAAGCAAATTAAGCTCTATATCAGTAAGCTCTCGCGAAGCCTCATAGCTATCGCCTTGACCTCCTAAAAGTCTATCTATCATAGGAAAAGCAATGCTTGGGTTAATCTCTAAAACGCAGTTTCCATCAAGAGGCTTGATAGAGAAAACGTTAAAGCTTGTAGGGCTTGGTAGCGACATCAAAAACTCACCATAAGTCATTTGATCCACCGAGTGAAGTTTGGTTTCAACAATACTTCTCATCATGGACGAAATTTGAGAAGCTAAATTTCTTGCTAGTTTATCGTGTATACCTTTAATTGTCCTAAGTTGCTCTTTAGATACCCTATTTGGACGCTTAAAGTCATATACAACTATATTTCTTTCATCTTTTCCATCTTTTTCAGAGGCTGTAGGCGTATTGGTATTATCATCGACAACTTCAAGTAGAGCGTCAATTTCTTCTTGGGAGAGTATTTCTGCCATTACACTAGCCTTTCTCTAAGTTTTTTTAAAAGTTTTTTATGAATTTGTGAAATTCTACTCTCGCTAATCTCTAAAATTTCACTAATCTCCTTAAGACTGAGTTCTTCATAATAATAAAGCTGTATGATGAGTTGATCGCGTTCTTTAAGATCTTCTAATACTTCGTGAATTTTTTCTAAAAGTTGTTCTTTTTCTAATTTTTCTAAAGTATCATCTTCATTATAAAGCTCTAATTGATCATCAATGGGTAAAGTATAGCTAATAGCATGTGCGGTGCGCACTTCTTTAATCTTTTCTACATCCAAATCAAGCTTTTTAGCTAGATATTCATCATCAGGCTCTTCTTCATGTTCTCTAAAATATTCGTCGATTAAAATATCAATATCTTTAATGATTTTACGGTTATTGCGACTCATTACATCCAAAGAGCGTAAAAAATCAAGCATAGCGCCATTAACACGCTTTCTAGCAAATCCCCAAAAACTATCATTTTGCTCTTTATCGTAGCGGCGTGAAAGCTTGATCATTTCTTCAACGCCAATGCTAATTAGATCATTTACATCAATGCTAGAAGGCAAGCGTTCTTTTAGTCTAAAAGCCATTGCACGAAGTGCAGGCATATAGGATAAAACTAGCTGATCTTGTTCATCTTTTATCATTTGAGCATAGGCTTTAGGCGGCTCTTTTTGCATTTTTGCGTCTTTCTTTTGATTCGTTTTTCTTAAGCTCTTCTCTTTCTTCGTTAAGCTTTTCTAAGATTATATCCATTTTCTTTTCACGAATGACTAAGTCATTTATAATATTATTGCTAGTCTTTTCATAATCATGTTTATTGAAAATTCGCCCACTGATTTTTTTAATATCGATAAAATTCATAATAGCAATGTGTATAAAAACATAAAACATAAAAGTAATAAAACAAGTAGAAATTAAAATATCAAAAGCTTCTTCTATACTAATAATACTAAAAGCCAATCCTATAAAAAATCCGCAAACGGTAAAAAATGCTACATAATTTTCAGGTCTCATAATATCTTCTCTTTATTGCTTAGAATCGTTCGATGATTTTCCTAAAGAAATTTGAAAAACTTCGACTTGTGACATTATCAAGCACTTTCCGTTCCAACCTATATAAAAGCTTGGAAGCTAGGGCTTTAAGCTCGTCACTTGAAGCAGAATTTTCATCTGTAAACAAGGTGCGTTTTTTAATGCTACCACTTACATCTTTTGAAGCGCTCAAGTGTCCTAAAAATTCTAAATTTAAACGATTTTTTATATTTGCATCAGCAACTTTTTTAATATTTTCAAAAACTTTTAAAGCCTCATTTTCATTTTTGACAACATTAAATAGCATCAGTAAATTTTCTTTTGTCTTAGAGGTGGTTTTAATGGTTGCATATGCATCGGTAATCGCAGCAGGATCAGGAACGGTTACTACTACAACTTCATCTGACATTTCTAAGAAATTGAGTATATTTCCTCCTATTCCTGCACCTGTGTCGATGATAAGAAAATCAAGCTCATCTAAAATACTTGCTTGATTTAAAAATCTTTCATAAATGTTTTTATCGTTGTATTTTAAAATTTCATCACCGCTTTCACCAGGGATGAGCCATAAATTTGGCTTTACTTCGATCAAAATATCTTCTAAAGAGCATTCTCCACGCAAAACATGTAAAAGATTTTTTTGAATGCGAACATTTAAAATAACATCAAGATTTGCTAAGCCAATATCTGCATCAAAAAGTCCTACTTTATATCCATTATTAGCAAGTACATTTGCCAAATTTGCGCTAATGGTGCTTTTACCTACTCCACCTTTTCCACTTGTAATCGCTATAAAATGAGTGTTTTGTGATTTTTTTCCTCCATTTTGATTCATAAGGCTACGGAGTTTATTGGCTTGATTATTCATTATCTTTTCCTTTGTTAAAACCTTCTAAGATACAGCGAACTAAAAAATCGCTATTGGCTACTTCTATATCATCAGGCACTTCTTGTCCTGTAGAGAAAAAGCTTAGTGGGATATTAGTTTCATAAATTAAAGAGAAAATATTTCCAAAAACCTTAGTTTCATCAAATTTGGTGATGATAAGGGTGTCGATATTTAAAAATGAAAAATTTTTGTAAATTTCCATCAGATCTTCATGCTTGGTATTAGCAGAAACGACTAGACTAACATCAATTTCAGCATTTGAATGCATAAGAAATTCTTTTGTTTTGGCAAGTTTGTTTTGATCGTATTGCGAATTTCCTATAGTATCGACTAAAATTACTTCGCAGTTATTAAGACTTTTAATCGCCTCGTCCAAATCTTTTGGTTCTATACTATCGATGATGGGAAGTTTCATCATTTTTGCATATTGGAAAAGTTGTTCTACAGCACCGATTCTATAAGTATCTAAAGTGATTATACCTGTTTTATAGCGCTTATCTCCATAAGCATAACGAAAAGCTAGCTTTGCTAAAGTTGTGGTTTTTCCAACCCCTGTCGGGCCTACAAGCATCATAATTTTTTGTTTTTTGATTTCACTTTCTACCCTGCAAGGTAAAATATTTCTCAAAAGAGAATAAAAATATCGTTGCACAGCGTCTTTGTTTGTTTTCATGGCCGCAGGCATATTTTCTATAGTGGCTTTCATGATAGCTTCTAAATGCTTTTCAAGCATACCGCTTTCTTTGGCTTTTTTATAAATGGTTGCAAATTCAGGAGGAATGATAAGATTGTTGCGAGCTTCTGCTTTTTCATCCCACATCATGTCTGCGAGTAAATCGATTTTATCATTAAGCTTATTGATTTGTTTTTCAAAATTCTCTATTTTTTTATTATAGTTTGGATTGGGTGCATAATTATCTACCAAAGGGGTATTGGTTACTTTTGAAATTTCATTGCTTACTTCACTTAAGCGTTCTTTAAAATCGTTAAAACCCATGGTGGGATTAGGATTGATTTTACTTTGTGGAAAGTCTTGGTAATTAGTGTCGCTAGTTTTGGTTTTTGCTAAATTTGCCCTAGTATTTGAAAAATCAAGAATCACATCTTCATCTTCGTTATTTTGTGGTATTGAAGCATTGACTTTTTCTTCAAGATTTTGTTTTTCTAAAGTTTTAGCGATAGTTTTTTTAGGAGGCAAGGATTTTCCCATTTTTTTCAAATGCTCTTCATAATCACTCTCTTCTATAGCAACCATTACTTCATAAAGAGCAGCGCGGTTAAGTGTTTTGGGACGAATTTGTTTATTGGTAATAATTAAAGCTTTGTCGCCATAATCCTCTTTTACTTTCGGGATAATTTGCTCTGTATCTTCTACAGTAAAGGTATGGATAAGTTGTCCCATTTACAATCCTTTTGTTAAGCCCAAGGGCAAAATTACACTTATTCTTTGATTAGCCCCTATATGAGGCACCATACACCCCTCATCACGCTTGACTTTTTGTGAAAAATATAAAAGATCTAAATCAAGTGTTCTAGGAGCGTTTTTGAAAGTTCTTTTTCTTTTAAATTTAAGCTCATAAAAAAGTAAAACTTTCAAAAAAGCTCTTGCGTGTAGGTTTGTTTGTATAAGCATTGCTGCATTCGTAAAATCTTTTTGAGCTTTAAAACCAAAAGCTTCATTGATCAAAAATGGAGATGTGGCTAAAATTTTAAACCTTCTATCCTCCATCATTACACGAAAAAGCTTGTTAAACCTTTTTTTTTCTGGCTCTATATTGCTTCCTAGACCTACTAGAGCAAGGTATTTAAATTCTTTTTTGTTTTGGCTAAAATAAGGAAAAAAACGGCTTGTTTCAAGTCGTCTTGCTCCTTTTATTTTTAGCATTTTTAATTTTGAGCCCTAGCTTGCATTTGCTGTGCTTGCGCAGCATGCAAATTTTTTACTTGCTCGCAAATTTGAATAATGCCCATTAAAGCTAAATGATAACCAAAAGGACCAAATCCTACTATAGATCCAGAACATACAGGAGCTATAAGGCTTTTTTGACGAAATTCTTCTCTGCGATAAACATTACTGATGTGTACTTCTATCGTAGGTAAAGCCACTGCAGAAATCGCATCACGAATGGCTACTGAAGTATGAGTATAGCCTGCAGCATTGATGATTATACCATCTACTGTACCAAGACATTCTTGAATTTTATCTACAATTTCGCCTTCAAAATTGCTTTGAAAAAAATCTAATTCAACATTGTTTTGAGAAGCTGCCATCTTCATTTGAGTATGAATGTCTTCCATTTTCATTGCACCATAAATTCTAACTTCCCTTACGCCTAGCATATTGATATTTGGGCCTTGGATGACCATTACTTTCATAATTTTGCCTTAAAATTTTTATTTTTAACCTTTTATTATAACATTTTAAAATAAATTTTCGCTACAATGTGATTTTATTCAAGGAAAAAAGAATGTATATAATCAGTGCAAAATATATCTTTTTATGTGACGAGCAATTTAGTATTTTAGAAAACAAAGCCTTTGTTTTTGAGAATGAAATTTTAGAATTAGGCGAATTAGAAGAATTAAAAAAACGATACCCAGAGGCTAAGCTTATAAAAACAAGCCCTAATTGCGTCATTTTGCCTGCTTTTATCAATCCGCACACCCATTTAGAATTTAGCGCAAATTCGACCACTTTGCATTTTGGAGAATTTTTAATTTGGCTTAAAAGCGTGATTAACTCTCGTTCTATGTTAAATGAGCAAGCTAAAGAAGAGCTTATATTAAAAAACATTCAAAAAATGCAAAAAAGCGGTATAGGTACTATAGGTGAAATTTCAAGCTTTGGCAGCGATTTAAATCCTTGTGTTAGAGCAAGTCAAAATGGAATGCGTGTTGTATTTTTTAATGAAATTTTAGGCATAAATGAAGCCCAAATTCAAGATAAAAAACAAGAGTTTTTAACAAGATTTGAAAAATCTTTAAAATTTAAAGATGAGTTTTTTATACCTGCTATTTCTGTGCATTCTGCTTATTCAACTCATCCAGAGCTTGCAAAATTTGCAATCAATCTTGCTAAAAAGCAAAAGTTATTAATCAGTACGCATTTTTTAGAAAGTAAGGCTGAAAATGCTTGGCTTAAAGAGGCAAAAGGAGGGTTTAAAGAATGGTTTAAAAACTTTACGCCAGATCCTAAGCCTCTTTATAAAGCTAGTGAATTTATTCAATTATTTAAAGGTGTTAGGACGCTTTTTACCCATTGTGTGTATTTAAAAGAAATGGATTTGCTTGATAAAAATTTACATTCTATTACCCATTGTGCTTTTTCAAATCGTCTTTTAAGTCAAAAAACATTTGATTTAAAAAAGGCTTTAAAAAGCGGCTTAAATATCCATTTGGGTACAGATGGTTTAAGTTCTAATATTTCTTTATCGATTTTAGATGAAATGCGTGCTAGTTTGCTTGTGCATACAGATTTTGATTTGTTAGAATTAGCTCCTAAGCTTTTACAAATGGCAACGCTTTATCCAGCTAAAGCTTTAAATTTAAATTTAGGTGAAATCAAGCAAGGAAAAATGGCTGATTTTAGTGTATTTGAATTAGGAGAATGCAACAAGGAGCAAGCGCCATTGCAATTTATTTTAAATGCTAAAGAAGTGCAAAAATTATTTATAAAAGGAAAAGAATGCAAATTTTAAAATCATTTTTTAAGGGTTTGGGTAGCGTGATAAAATTTATCAATACTTATTTTAAAACTTTTGTTTTATTGTTGATCGTGATTTGGCTTTTGGTACCAAGCTCAAATTCAAGCTCATCATATGCAAATTTAGAACGCATTGACTTAAAAGGCGAGATATTAGATAGCTCAGAACTTTTGGAAAAAATTATCAGTGCTAAAAATAATGATAATATTAAAGGCGTGCTTTTTGTGATAGATTCTCCTGGGGGTGCTTTTGCTCCAAGTATGGAGCTAGCTTTGGCTATTAAGGATTTAAAGACTAAAAAACCTGTTATAGCTTATGCAAGTGGGACTATGGCGAGTGGGAGTTACTTGGCTGGAGTAGGAGCAAATAAAATTTTGGCAAATCCTGCTAGTTTTATAGGATCTATAGGTGTGATTATGCAGGGTGCTGATTTGAGTGAGTTGGCTAAGAAAATAGGGATTAAAGAACAAACCATACAAGCAGGGGAATTTAAGAGTGCAGGAACTTTTACAAGGGCTTGGAGTGAAGAAGAGAGAGAATTTTTGCAAAATTTGATTGATGAAAGTTATGATCTTTTTTCAGAATTTGTAGCCAAAGAACGCGATTTGGAATTAGATAAAAGAAAAGATTGGGCAAATGCAAGGGTGTTTTTAGCACAAAATGCAAAAGATTTAGGACTTATTGATGAATTAAGCAATTATGAAAATGCAAAAAAAGAACTTCAAGAACTTGCTAAAGTTTTAAATCCTGTTTGGAAAGAAGAGGGTAGAATCGATAGATTTTTAAATCGTTTAGAGAGTCAAAGTTCCAATTTTTTAGGTAAAGTGATAAGTGATACTGTGCTTAGATTGAATGCGAATTTTTTAGAATTAAAATAATTCTAAATTTTTTATATCTTATAGGAGAAAAAGCCTCTTATTCGTTTAACTTTTATAACATTTTTATGAAATAATTGTTTATATTTTAACTTAAAAGGAGCAGTGCAATGAAAAAAAATATAGTCTTTTTTGAGGTTAGAGGCGGTAGCGATAAGGGTGAAGATGGCTATAGAAAAGATACTATGCCTATGGTAAATGCTTTAAAAGCTAAGGGTTGGAATGCCGAGGTGATTTTTTTTGAAGTAGGCAAAAAGAATGAAATTTATAACTATGTAAAAGAAAATTTTGATGGTTATGTTTCGCGTATTAATCCTGGCAATCTTAAAGAAGAAAATGAGTATTTTGATATGCTAAGAAAACTTTGCCAAGAAGGTCTTGTGGGTATGCCTCATCCTGATGCGATGATAGGTTATGGAGCCAAAGACGCTTTAACAAAACTTGCAGATACAGATCTTGTGCCAAGTGATACTTATGCATACTATGATATCAAGACTTTTAAAGAAAATTTTCCAAAAAGTTTAGCTAAGGGAGAAAGGGTTTTAAAGCAAAATCGCGGTTCTACAGGTGAGGGAATTTGGCGTGTGAGTGTAGAGGGCGAAGTAAAAGGAGATATTTTGCCTTTAGATACTAAAATCAAATGTACCGAAGCAAAAGACAATCATGTAGAGCATAGAGAACTGGGTGAATTTATGGATTTTTGTGAGCAATATATCATAGGTGATAATGGTATGCTTGTAGATATGACTTTTTTACCACGCATTAAAGAAGGAGAGATAAGACTTTTAATGCTTTATAACACTCCTGTAAATGTAGTGCATAAAAAACCAGCTGAAGATGCCGATGCTTTTTCTGCTACGCTTTTTAGTGGGGCGCAATACCGCTATGATAAACCCGAGGATTGGCAAAATTTGGTAGATATGTTTTTAGGAGAACTTCCTAAGGTGCGTGCAAAATTGGGTAATTATGATTTACCGCTTATTTGGACAGCTGATTTTATTTTAGATAATGATGAAAAAGGCAACGATAAATATGTTTTAGGTGAGATAAATTGCTCTTGCGTAGGCTTTACTTCGCACTTAGAACTTGCTGATGAAGTTGCTCAAAATATCATCAATATTGTAAGCAAGGCAAAAAACTAATCTTTAAGCTTAATGTCCATTTTTGTTTTGCAAGATGGGCATTCTTTTTCTATTTTTTTCAAATTTGAAGCAAATTCTATCGAGTAAAAATTTTTGCAATTAGAGCATTGAATATCCTTGGTTAAAATAGGATAAGAATACTTTGTTTTATTTGAGATATAATATTTTATTTTTTTGTCCATAGTAGAATCAATTATTTTTTATTTCATTCTACTATAGAATAGTTATTATTCAAAAGATTCGGAATGTTTTTTATAAAATTGTATGGCCATCTTGCATTTTTTACACTTAAATTTAGCACCTTTTAATTGTATTTTTTGATGAATTCCAAAAGGCACATCGTGAATTTGTCCAACACACTCGCAAGTATAAAAATATAAAGCTGTTTCATCATCTTTTTCTTCTTTTACTTCTTCAAAACTTACTTCACTATCATCTTCAGAGGATAAAGAAGAGCGTCTGTATTGTTCTACTTTCATATCTTCATAAAGTATATGTTCTAAGAGCCATTTTTTAGAAACCGTGTAAAGTTTTTCTTTTAAATCATTGGTTGATTTTATGTTTTTAATGAGGTCTATCATGGATTGGATGATTTCTTTAT
>NZ_AINS01000101.1 GCF_000254135.1 Campylobacter coli LMG 9860 | reverse complement strand
AATGGTGCGGTTAGCGAGATTTGAACAATATAGAGATATTGCCTATATTTACATATAATTATTTTATATATTTTTACAAAGTCAATATATAGGTCAATAACTTTTTAGAATGCAAAAATAAGATTTCTATTTTTTTCTATTTTTTCGTTTAGTATATCTGTGGTTTCAAAATTATACCATATTGTAGGATTAATCATATCTTTTGCTAATTCCAAAGCTTCGCTCCCATTTCCGCCTTCATTGTTGTCTAAATCGCTACCTTTTTGCTCATTTATCATATCAGGGGTATTAGCTGTAATGCTTTGTACCACATCAAAAATCTTACTAGCTCCACTTAGTAAATTTCCAATAATATTTAAAGTTGATTCAAAAGTTGTCATCTCTTGTGCGATTTGTGCTGTATTTTTTGTAAAATCTGCAGCTAAATTCCAATTATTAGCACCCCAAGCACCTAAAAAATTAACCAAACCCCAAACAGCATTAAGAATTGAAAATAATTTATTTCCAGTTAGAGAACCTATGGCTAAACCTAAGCTAATTCCTAGTGTGATACCCGCAGCTACATTCTCACTCACTCCTATCAATGTTCCTAGCCATGCACCTTGCCCGCCAATCCACCAAGTAGCTACAGCCAAAATAATAGTAACAATAGGTGCCAAAAAGCTTAAAATTCCTTTGCTTGATTTTTCGTATACATAAAGATAATAAAAACTATCCCATAATGCAAACCATCTATCTCTACGTCCATAAGGCAAATTTGAACTTTTTCTATATAGCGGATATACGCTTGGCGTAACACTTGTATCTTTTTTTCCAAAGCTTTGATTATTGAGGTAAGAATAAGCAACATAAGGCTCTTCATAACAAACTAAATTAAACCCATTATAAAAACATAAAGGAGTTGCATATTTACATTTATAATTTTCTTTTATTGAGTTAAATACTTCAAAAAAAGATATCTTTTTGCTTGTTAAAGTATAATATATTTTACTCGGATCACTCTCTCTAGTTTTTTGTGGTTTCTCATATACATTATAGGTTATTTCTACTTTTTCGATTCTAAATATATTTTTATTTAATTCTTTAAAATCATTATAAAATTTTTCAACATCAATGCATAATTTTTTATAAGGTTTTCCAAAAGTTGGTTTAAATTCAACATTTTCTACTTTAATTTCTGGTATTTTAATATCATCAATACTAGGATATATCCATTCGTTATTTTTTTGGATGGTTTGGCAAAAAATAACTACTTCGATATCGTTTATAAGCATTTCATAACTTATGCCTTCTAATGCTTTATTGAGTATATCTTTAAAATTTATTTTTTCATCGATATAAAAAAATCCTTTTCCGTGATATTTCCAAGCTTTTTCTTTTTCAAATAAAAGAGTTAAATTATTTGGAAAACCATAATAATATTGCATATTTCCTAAATTATATTTAGTTCTTATCTCGCAAATATCATGATATATTCCATTTTTACTGCTAGGATCTCCTTTATAGGGTTTGTACGGATCTTGACCCACGAAAAATTGATTTAAGCCCAAATTGCCGTGACTATGTTTATCATAAGGGGCTGTCGATGCACTTTTTATGTTATATTTTTTTACAATATAGGAGTTTGGGTAAAGAGGATGTGTTGCGTTTTGGCTATAACTCCTACCTTTTCTTATGAGTTGTTTATGTAAAAGTTCAACATATTTATTTACGCCTATCATGGCATAAGTAAACCATTGTTTATATACTTCCCCTGTATCCAATTCTCCTATGTTTGATGGATAAGCAGGCTTAAGAGTATAATTTCTCATAAGCCTTTTTTCATCTATAAGCATTATGAAGACTTTTCTATATTTTCTATCTTTTCTTTAACAAGCTTCATAATTTCTTGTGGTATATCAAGCCCACCAGTACAATATCCAAATTGAACACTCTGTGTAACTTTTGCAGCTTCTATTCTTAAGTTATCATTTATTTGAGCAGTTTGTCTAGCTATTAATGCGGGCTTTGCTTTTTCTGTTTCTGTTTGCGCTTGCAA
>NZ_AINS01000102.1 GCF_000254135.1 Campylobacter coli LMG 9860 | reverse complement strand
TTTGGCGTCCTTATTTTAGAGCTTTAGCGATAAAACTTTGCAAATGTTCGACATTTGCATATCCTGTCTTATTACTCCAAGCAATTATAACAAAATATAAGCTATTTTTACAAACATTTCAATCATTTTACTAAAATACACTATAATTTGCTAAAATATACTAAAATATCTTATAATATACTATTTTATAAAGGATTTGCAATGAAAAGAGGTTTTGCAAAAATAGAATTCTTTGCTAATTTAGAATACTTAAAACAAGAATATAATAAAGGCTATGTAGTTTCTAAAATACTTTATGAAAAAGCAAAGCAAGATAAAAATATATCAATGGTTTATTCACAATTTAATAAATACTTCAATGAAGTTTTTAAAAATAAAATAGAGAAAAAAGAAATAATACAGGAAAATAATCAATCTTTAGCTTTGGAAAATAAAGAACCTATCAAACTAAAGATTGACACAAAATCAAAAAAAGTATTTGACGCTAAATTTGGAAAAGATATCAAAGAAGATGATTTATTATAAA
>NZ_AINS01000103.1 GCF_000254135.1 Campylobacter coli LMG 9860 | reverse complement strand
ATAAATTTAAGATTTTTAGGATTTTTCTTTATATCTAATGGGGTTTTAAGAGTATTTTGATTTAACTCAATCAAGCCAGCTTTTTCTAAAAGCTCCAAAGCTCTACTCTCATTTGTAGCGTCATTAGGTATAGCAACCCTAGCACCTTTTTTAAGATTCTTTAAATCTTTAATTGTTTTGCTATAAATTCCTACTGGTGCGATGACAACAGGCGTTGTTGGGGTTAAATTTGTGCCTTTTTGAGCATTGTATTCTTCTAAAAAGGGTTTGTGCTGATATAAATTTGCGTCAAGTTCTTTTTCTTCTAAGGCTCTATTAGGCAGTATATAATCAGAAAATTCTATTATTTTTAATTCATAACCCTTATCTTTAAAATCATCTTTAACTTTTTCTAGTAAGCTTGCAAAGGGATTTGGTGTAGCTCCTATGGTTATGGTTTTGGCAAATATAGGACTTAAATTCAGTAAGCAAAATAATAAAATAATTTTAAATAATTTCATAAAAAACTCCTTTGGTGATTAAAAAAAGAAGAGTCCCTAAAAAAGGGACAAGGATTAAAATGCAGGCAGAATTGAGCCTTTGTATTTTTCGATGATAAATTGTTTAACTTTCTCACTTTGTAGAGCTTTTGCTAAAGCTTGGATTTTAGGATCATTTTCATTTCCTGTTTTTACTACAAGGATGTTTGCATAAGGGCTTTCTTTATCTTCTATAAATACGCCATCTTGAGCTGGATTTAAATTCGCAGAAAGTGCATAGTTAGAATTAATTACAGCAAAATCCACATCATTTAAAGCTCTTGGAAGTTGAGCAGCTTTAAGCTCTACAAATTTTATTTTCTTTGGATTTGTTGTGATGTCAAGTGGAGTTTTAAGAGCTTTTTCTTTAAACTCCACCAAACCTTTTTTTGCGATAATATCTAAAGCTCTACTCTCATTGGTTGGGTCATTTGGTATAGCTATAGTAGCGCCTTCTTTGATATCATCTAAACTTTTATATTTTTTAGAATAAACAGCCATAGGTTCGATATGCACATTAGCTACTTTGGTGAGTTTGGTACCTTTATTTTTATTGAATTCTTCTAAATAAGGTGTGTGCTGAAAGAAATTTGCATCCACTTCTCCGCTGTCTACAGCTAGATTAGGTAAAACATAATCTGTAAATTCTTTGATTTCGAGTTTATAACCTTGTTTTTCTAGTTCAGGTTTTACCTGCTCTAATATTTCAACATGAGGAACTGGAGTTGCTGCGATACTGATAGTTTCTGCGGCTGTTAAATTTACAGCCAAACCTAAAAAACTTGCTACGATTAAATTTTTGATATTCATTTTAATTTCCTTATATAGTCATTTTTGTGCTTGCTTTAATCTTAATCACTCTGACTATCAGGAAGAAGCATTATGAGAAATCTTGATAGTCAGACTAGCGCATCTGAGGCATCATCTGTTAATCCTTTTAAAAATTTTTTGGCTTATTCTACTTAAAAAAACTTATATTTAAATTAAAACCGGATTTAATTTTTTATTTTTTAAGGAATTTATAAATAAAACACAGAGCAAGAACGATTAAAATAATTGCTTGCCAAACAAAACTTTCATCGTTGTTTATATTGATGATTATGCTAATTACAAATAAGGCTATTAAAGTAGCAAGAATGTATAAAGTTTTGCTATTTTTAGCCCAAGTGTAAAATAAATTGCCTAAAATTTGAACCAATTGCACCAATACAAGTAAGATAACTACCGTTTGAATCATGATTTCTTTATTAAAGCGTTCATAACCATAGCGAATCGCCACATCTCCAAGTCCGCCACCACCGACAGTTCCTGCAAGAGCTGAAAAACCTATGGTAAAAATCAAAGTCAAAGTTATACCGCTAATAATATTTGGCAAGGATTCGTTAAAAATCACTTTAAAGATGATTTGAGTATTGCTTGCACCGTAGCTTTTTGCAGCTTCTATAATGCCATGATCTACTTCCTTAAAAGCACTTTCTAACATCTTTGCCAAATAAGGTGCTATACCTATAGCTAAAGGAACTATGGCTGCATTTGTGCCAATACTAGTGCCCACTATAATTTTAGAAAGAGGTAAAAGCACAACAATCAATATAAGAAAAGGAAAAGCTCTTAAAAGATTGGTGATAAAATCTAAAACCGCATAAGCGATTTTATTATGCTTGATACCATTTTTATCCCAAATAGCAAGTAAAATTCCAGGAATTATAGCTAAAATAAAACCAAAAAATACAGCCATTAAACTCATATAAATAGTTTCATTTAAAGCAGGTTTTAAAATATTTTCATAGTTTTGTGCAAAGGTGCTGATGGAATTTAGAGATACCTCTTTGATACCTTGCCAAGAAAATTCAGTAAAAAATTGCGAAATTCTTCCCAAAAATGCATCAAATATAGACACTTCATTCATGATACTACCTCCCATAAAACCCCACTTTGTTCTATATAATTAAGAACTTTACTTTTATCGTTTTCATCGATATTAATCACTAGATTTCCCAAAGCATTTCCATTAAGCTTTTCAATTTTACCCCAAACAATATTAAAATCGATATTAAGAGTTCTTGCCATATGCGTAATAATACTATTTTGCGCTACTTCTTTTGGGAAGTAAAGCTTGATATTTAAACCTGTTGAAGGCAAGAAATCACTTTCGCCCAAAAATTCTTTCATTTTTTCATTAGGTTTTAAAAAGAGCTCATCAATTGCGCCACTTCCTATAATCTGACCATGTTCTAAAAGTAAAGCTTTTTGAGCAACATCTTTTACAACATCCATTTCGTGTGTGACTAAAACCACGGTTATTCCAAATTCAGCATTGATTTTAGCAATGAGTTCTAAAATATTTTTTGTTGTATTAGGATCAAGAGCTGAAGTGGCTTCATCACTAAGTAAAATTTTAGGATTTAAAGTCAAGGCTCTAGCAATGGCCACGCGTTGTTTTTGCCCCCCACTAAGTTCTCTGGGGTAGGCTTTGTTTTTATGATCAAGCCCTACAACATCAAGCAAAGAATTGACTTTTTGATTTAAATCTTTTTCGCTCATATATTCTTTGCCAAAAAGCTTAGAATAAATTTTGCATTGGCTATAATGCATTCTTAAAGGCATTGCAACATTTTCGAATACATTTTTTCTTTCCATTAAGGCAAAATTTTGAAAAATCATACCTATATCTTTTCTTAACATTCTAAGCTTTTTAGGATTATTTTGACTTAGATCTTTTATTTCAGCATCAAGCACTTTTAAACTTCCTTCTTGATAGCTTTCAAGTCCATTGATACATCTTAAAAGAGTAGATTTTCCAGCACCGCTGTGTCCTACGATAGCATAGATTTCACCTTTTTTTATCTCCAAGGAAACATCATTAATAACCAGTTCTTTTCCGTAATATTTTTTTAAATTTTGTATTTTTATCAAAGTTTTTAACCTTTTAAATTTGCTAGTTCAGCTGATATTTTTTCAAGCTGAGTTTTTAAATTTGCCAAAGCTTCTTTATTCTGTTCTACGACTTCTTTAGGCGCATTGGCAATAAATTTTTCATTTGACAACATAGCATTTAGTTTGGTACTTTCTTTTTCTAGCTTTGTTTTTTGATTTTCAAGCCTTGTTAAAATACCGCTTAAATCTACATTATTAAGCGTGATGAAAATTTCTAAATTTTCACTTACATCGCAAATGGCTTTTTGTAGTTTGTTTTCTGTAAATTCTATATTTTCGCATTTGGCAAGCATGGTGATGAACTTCATATAGGATTTGATTTCATCTTGCATTTTTTTATCATTTAATTTAATATAGGCTTTTTCTATTTTTGAATTTCCTAAATCCACAAGGCTTTTAGCGCGGCGTATGCTAACAATGCTTTCTATGATCAAAGAGAAAATTTCTTCTATATTGGAATTTTTTGCATGAAATTGTGGGTATTTGCTTATCATTATGGAGGCACTTGTTTTAAGTTCACTTTTACTAAGCTTGTGATACAGATACTCACTGATAAATGGCATAAAAGGATTCAAGAGTTTTAAAGCCTCTTTGAAAATGCTTCCTAGTTCTTTTACTGATTCTTTTTGAGCTTTGCTAAGTTCTATCCCCCAATCGCAAAAATCATCCCAGAAGAATTTATAAAGTGTGTTTGCAGCATCATTAAAGCGATAATTGTCTAAATTTTCTCTCACATTTTTTACACAATCTTGAAATCTAGAATAAACAAATTGAGCTAATGCGCTTTTAAGTTCTATCTTTTCTAAGTCTTCAAATTGCTCTTCATTTAAAAGTAGATAATTTGTCGCATTATAGATTTTATTTGTGAAATTTCTAACTTGTAAAAGTTTGTCATTGCTAAGCTTGATATCGCGTCCTTGTATAGCAAGCAAGGCTAAGGTGAAACGCAAGATATCGGCGCTATATTCTTTAATGCTTTCATTTGGATCAATAACATTTCCAAGACTCTTACTCATTTTTCTACCTTGCTCATCTTTAACAAGAGCGTGTAAATAAATATCTTTAAAAGGTAAAGCCCCTAAAGCATTTGTACTTTGAAACATCATTCTAGCTACCCAGAAAAACAAAATATCAAAACCGGTTATCAATAAAGAATTAGGATAAAATTCTTTTAAATCTTCTTCAAACCAGATTTTATCTTTTCCCCAAGTATCATTTCCCCATCCAAGTGTACTTATTGCCCAAAGTCCCGAAGAAAACCAAGTATCGAGTACATCTTCATCTTGTTTGAAATTTTGCCCTCCGCATTTTGGACAAGCTTTTGGTGTATCTTGACTTGCCCATTCATGCGAGCATTCACAATAATACACAGGAATTTGATGTCCCCACCAAAGTTGTCTTGAAATACACCAAGCCCTTAAATCTTTCATCCAAGCATTAAAGCTATTAACCCAATGGCTTGGATAAAATTTACTCTCGCCAAGAGCTACTTTTTCTATACTTTCTTTGGCGATTTCTTGCTTTACAAACCATTGTTTTGAAATATAAGGTTCGACTATATTGTTGCAACGATAGCAATATCCTACTTGATTGTTATGTTCTTCTATTTTATCTATAAAGCCAAGACTATCCAGTTTAGCTACAATTTTATCTCTAGCTTCTAATCGTTCTAAGCCTTTAAATTCCAAACAATGCTCGTTTAAAATTCCTTTTTCATCAAAAACACTTATAAATTCTAAATTATGTCTAAGTCCTACTTCATAGTCATTCATATCATGAGCAGGGGTAACCTTTACAACCCCTGTTCCAAATTCTTTTTCTACATGTTCATCAGCTATGATTTTAATGGCTTTATTGCTCAAAGGCAAGATCAGTTCTTTTCCTATAAATTGTTTATAACGCTCATCATCAGGATGAACCATGACTGCAGTATCACCAAAAAAAGTCTCAGGACGCGTTGTTGCTACGACTAGGTATTCATCACTATCTTTTAAATAATATTTTATATGATAAAGTTTGCCTTTGTTTTCTTTGTATTCTACTTCTATATCACTTAAAGCTCCATCGTGAGTGCACCAATTGATCATATAGTTTCCACGCACGATAAGTTTTTTATCGTAAAGTTCCACAAAAGCTTTTTTTACAGCATTTGCTAAGCCTTCATCCATAGTAAAACGCAAGCGGCTCCAAGCAGGAGTAATTCCTAGAGTTCTCATTTGATCTAGGATTTTTCCACCGCTTTGTTCTTTCCATTCCCAAATTTTTTCTATAAATTTTTCGCGACCCAATTCTTCTTTTTTAATGCCTTGAGCAAGAAGTTGTTTTTCTACAACATTTTGAGTGGCAATTCCTGCATGGTCAAGTCCTGGTTGATAAAGAACTTTATAGCCATCCATTCTCTTATATCGTGTCATAATATCTTGCAAAGTAAAGGTTAAAGCATGGCCTATGTGTAAAACGCCTGTTACATTAGGCGGTGGCATCATGATACAAAAATTTTTATTTTTTTCTTGTATGGCTTTATTTCCATCGATTTCAAAATACCCACGCTCTTCGCAAATTTGATAATATGTTTTTTCTATGCTTTTATCATACATTATTTTTTACCTTTTTTACGCGGCTTATTTTACGGAAGTAATTTCTATGATTTCACAAAATGGAAAAAAGTATTGAGCCTTGTTAAGTCCAGTTTTTAAGCTATTTATATGCTTAGAAAATTCACTTCCTTTTCCTTCTTTTTTAGTTTGAAGCTTAAATCTTTCTATAATTTCTTCGCGTGCTACATATTGATTAAGCACTTCAGGGGTTTTAATATAAGGTGAAATTTTATCCATACTTATATATTTATAAGATTTTTTCATATCAGAGAAAATAATATCTTTATTGTAAATAGTTAAACTCATTTCTCCCTTAGGCAGCATTTTAACAAAAACACTAAGAAAATAGTCTTTAGAATTATCTTCTATAATCGCTAACATATCTTTTAAAAGCTTGATTCTATAATCGCTTAAGAATTTACCATCAAGCACATAAACTTTCATATTTTCTGTACTTAGTTGAGGTTCAAGGCGACTATTTTTTCCCAAGCTTAAATATTCTTGCGCTGGGCTTAGTTTTTTAGCTTGATAATTTGTTTTATTGTTATTTGTATTTTGAGGCTTAAATATTTTTTCCTGTTCTAAAATTTTTTGCTGTTTACTGATTTCTTTTTCAATCGCTGCTAGTTTTTCTTCATTGTTTTGTTTTGCAATTTGAGAAGATTTTGTATCGCTTTTGTTGTCATCGTTAATGATGTTATTTGCATCCTTTTCATCTTGCTTGTCTTGTATTAAATTTATATTTTCATTATTTGTATTTGTAATATCAGAAACATAAGAGTTTTGGGTTGTTGTATGGGTGTTATTGCTGTATTGGTTTTGTTCTGTTGAAGTTTGTGTTATAGGTGTATAGCTAGGTTTAGAATACTCAAAAAGATAGTAATAAGTTCCGCTAAGTATTAAAATCACAACGACTAAAATCCCTACAATAATAGAAAAAAATTTAAAATTCATCTTTAATTCCTTAACAAATAAAATAAATTGAATATTGTACTATATATTAATATAAATAAATGTTAAATTTTTATATTTTTAAGCATTTTTTTTCTATAATTCGTGCTTTTTAAGGAAAAAAATGCCACTTTCTAGATTAAATGAAGAGCAGTATTTAGCTGCTACTGCAAATTTTGGACACAATCTGATCATAGCAAGCGCGGGGACGGGAAAAACTTCTACCATAGTTGCAAGAATTTCTTATCTTTTAAGCCAAGGTGTATCGCCGCAAAAAATCATGCTTTTGACTTTTACTAATAAAGCCAGTAAAGAAATGATAAGCCGTTTGGGGAAATATTTTGACAAAAATATTACAGGAAAAATTTTAGCAGGAACTTTTCATAGCACAGCCTATACCTTGCTTAAAAGCGCAAATAAAGATGTGGTTTTAAAACAGGCCAGTGAGTTAAAAACCCTACTTAAAAGTGTTTATGAAAAAAGAACCTTTAGACATTTAAGTGATATAAAACCTTATCAGTCAAGCTATTTATATGATATATATTCTTTATTTCAAAACAAGGCTTATGATCAAGATTTTTACCATTGGTTTTGCGTAAATTATGAAGATCAAAGTATTTATGCAGAAATTTATGAAGATATATTAAAAGAATACAGTGAAGAAAAAAAGCGTTTTAATTATGTAGATTTTAACGATTTACTTTTGAATTTAAAAACTCTTTTAAATGAAAAAAAATACGAATTTGATGAAATTTTGGTAGATGAATATCAAGATACTAATGCGCTTCAGAGTTCTTTAATCGAGGCTTTTGAGAGTAAGAGCTTATTTTGTGTGGGGGATTATGATCAAAGTATTTATGCTTTTAATGGTGCAGATATTAACATAATAGGTGGATTTAAGCAGCGTTTTAAGGATGCTCAAATTTTTTCTCTAAACAAAAACTACCGTTCTTCAAGAAGTATTCTAGCTTTGGCAAATAAGGTAATTTTAAACAACGAAAGACTCTATCCAAAGGAGCTTATAGTTACAAGAAAAGATGAATTTAAAGCCCCTTCTTTACTGACTTTTGAAGAATTGTTTGATCAATATCAAAATATAGCCAAAATGATACTTACTAGCGGAGTGAGCTTGGAAGAAATTGCTGTTATTTTTCGCAATAATTCGAGTGCAGATGGTATCGAGGTGGCCTTAAGAGAGCAAGGGATCGCAAGTGTGAGAAAAGGCAGCGGGAGTTTTTTTGAAAGCTTGGAGGTTAAAGCCTTTAGTGCTATGCTTGCTCTTGTGGTAAATCCTAAGGATATCATGGCATTTATTCATTTGGTTCAGTATACCAAAGGAGTAGGCGGAGTTTTAGCAAAGGAAATTTTTGATGCTCTTTTAAAATTAGGTCATGGTAGCTTGATAAGGGGTTTTTTAGAACCTGATAAAAGTGTAAATTTGCAAAACCATCAAAAAAGAAATTACCAGCTTGGGCTTTTTGCAGACTTAGAAGAACTAGCCAGTGAAAATCGTTTTAAATTTGAGAGTGAGTTCAATGCTCATCCTATCTTAAAACTTTCAAAGATTAATGATTTATGTGCTAAAAATTTAGAAAAAATTTATTTTTTCTTAAAAAAAGCTATGGAAACAAAACATTCTTTAGTACTGGTTAATTTAATTTGTGAAAATTCTTTTTATAAGGAAATTTGCGAAGAATTAGCCATCAAAAGAGCGACAAATAAAGCAGGGCAAGTGGATCTTTTAAGAAAAAAAGAAAATTTAGAAAAGATAGAAACGAAATTTAATGTTTTAAAAGAACTCACTAAAAATTATAGCGATATTTATAAGTATTATAATTTTTTAACCCTAGGTGCAAGCGAAATGAGTAATGGCAAGGGTGTAAATTTGCTTAGCGTGCATGCAAGCAAGGGTTTGGAATTTGATTTGGTATTTGTGATCGATCTTGCACAAGGGCGTTTTCCTAATCAAAAACTCATGAGCATGGGCGGAAGCTTGGAAGAAGAAAGAAGGCTGTTTTATGTTGCGGTAACAAGGGCTAAAAATATACTTTATCTTAGCTATGCAAAATACGACAAAAATAAAAAAACTGCTTTTACACCTTCGTGTTTTCTTATAGAAGCAGGGCTTTGCAAGGGAGAGTTAACCATAGATTGATAACATTTTCTTTCAAAATAAATATCATTGAAAGAAAGGTTTAAAATATGAAAAAATATTTATTTTTAAGTTTAGTCGCAGCAAGTTTTTTAAATGCTGAAGTTTTAATTTATGGTCCTGGCGGTCCTGCGCCGGTTATGAAAGAACTAGCATTGAAATTTGAAGAAAAAACTAAAGAAAAAGTTGTAGTGACTGCAGGTCCTACCTCATCGTGGTTTAAAAAGGCTAGAAAAGATGCGGATTTGATTTTTTCGGGTAATACTTCTATGATGGATGGATTTATCAAAAGAATTCCTAGCTTGAATTTAGAAGATTTGGTTGTTTTAAATGCCCGTCCTTCAGGTATCATCGTGCGTCCTAATAACCCAAAAAATATCAAAAGTTTTGAGGATATTTTAAAAGATAATGTAAATGTTATGGTTGTTGATGGTGCAGGTCAAGTTGGACTTTATGAGGATATGGCTTTAAAAGATGGTAAAAGAGAAAATTTGGTCAAGTTGCGTAAAAATATTAAAGTTTATGCTAAAAATTCTAAAATAGCTATAGATGAGTGGAACAACAATCCAAACATAGACGCTTTAATTATTTGGTCGCATTGGGCTAAGGTTTTAGGAGATAAGGCTTTGTTTATCGAAGATGAAAAAGCAGCAGTTTATCGCACAGCTGAAATCATTCCTACCAAAAAAGGACTTCAAAATAAACAAGCTTTAGAATTTGTGAAATTTATTCAAAGTAAAGAAGCCCAAAAAATTTGGAAAAAACATGCTTGGAATGAAGTTGAGTGATTTTAAGCTGAGTATTTAAAGAATTAATAATAATTATTAAGATATAATAATTTTCGAAACATTAAAATTACAAAAATGTTTCAATTTATAAAAATAAAGGATGACAAAATGAGTTCAGTAAATTTTAAAGGAAACCCAGTAAAACTTAAAGGAAATTCAGTAGAAGTTGGAGCAGATGCTCCTAAAGTAGGACTTAAGGCTAAAGATTTAAGCACGATTGAAATTGGTGCTGCAGGTAAAACACAAATTGTTTTAAGTCTTCCAAGCTTAGATACTCCAGTTTGCGCAACTGAAGCAAGAGAATTTAACAAAAAAGTAGCAAGCTACAATGGAGCTGAAGTTGTAGTTGTAAGTATGGATTTACCTTTTGCTATGGGTAGATTTTGCAGTACTGAAGGTATAGAAAATCTAAGTGTTGCTAGCGATTTTGTAGCAAAAGAATTTGGAGAAAAATATGGCGTTTTAATTGGTGAAGGTCCACTAGAAGGTCTTTTAGCTCGTGCTGTATTTGTAATCAAAGATGGTAAAGTCGCTTATAAAGAATTAGTAAGTGAAGTGACAGAAATGCCAGATATTGCAAAACTTGATGCATTTTTTGGTGGCTCTAGCTGCTGCGGCGGATGCGGTTGTCATTAATTTTCTACATATAAAGCCCCCAATGGGGCTACTTTCTTAGCTTTTTAAACAAAATCATTTATCAAACATTATTTTATATTTTTATTAGATTAGAGTTTTCTAGCCTGTTTTATTTTTTATAATCTTATTATTTCAAAAATGATAAAAGGACAATAAAAGTCCTATAAAATAGGGCTTTGAAATTATTATTTTTTGCAAAAAATTCAAGATAATTTTATTTTCTATTTTTTATAATAAAATGATTTTTATTATTTTGGAGGATTAGAGTATGAATAGAAGGGATTTTATTAAAAATACCGCTATTGCGAGTGCTGCTAGTGTTGCAGGTCTTAGTGTCCCAAGGCCAGTATTTGGCGCACAAGAGGAAGAATGGAAATGGGATAAAGCCGTTTGTAGATTTTGCGGAACGGGCTGTGGAATTATGATAGCTAGAAAAGATGGCAAAATTGTAGCAATCAAAGGTGATCCTGCTGCTCCTGTAAATCGTGGCCTTAATTGTATTAAAGGATATTTTAACGCTAAAATCATGTATGGAGAAGATCGTCTTGTTATGCCTTTGCTTCGTATGAATGATAAGGGAGAATTTGACAAAAAAGGAAAATTCAAGCAAGTTTCCTGGCAAAGAGCCTTTGATGAAATGGAAAAACAATTTAAAAAAGCCTACAATGAACTCGGCGTTACAGGTATAGGGATTTTTGGTAGTGGGCAATACACTATCCAAGAAGGTTATGCTGCTTTAAAACTTGCAAAAGCGGGTTTTAGAACAAATAATATCGATCCAAATGCAAGACATTGTATGGCCTCTGCAGTGGTTGGTTTTATGCAAACTTTTGGTGTAGATGAGCCATCAGGCTGTTATGATGATATAGAACTTACCGATACTATCATCACTTGGGGAGCTAATATGGCTGAAATGCACCCTATACTTTGGTCAAGAGTTAGCGATAGAAAGCTAAGCAATCTTGATAAAGTTAAAATTGTGAATTTAAGCACTTTTTCTAATCGTACTTCAAATATTGCTGATATTGAAATCATTTTTAAACCTAATACAGATTTAGCTATTTGGAACTATATAGCAAGAGAGATTGTTTATAATCATCCTGAAGCTATGGATAAAAAATTCATTAAAGATCATTGTGTATTTGCAACAGGTTATGCAGATATTGGTTATGGCATGAGAAATAATCCAAACCATCCTAAATTTAAAGAAAGCGAAAAAGATACCGTTGCAAAAGAAAATGCAATCACTTTAGATGAAGAAGAAGCAACCTCTCTTTCTTATCTTGGTGTGAAAGCGGGTGATAAATTTGAAATGAAACATCAAGGCGTAGCTGATAAGAATTGGGAAATTTCTTTTGAAGAATTCAAAAAAGGTTTAGCACCTTATACTTTAGAATATACCGCAAAAGTAGCCAAGGGTGATGATAATGAATCTTTAGAAGATTTTAAGAAAAAACTCCAAGAATTGGCTAATTTATATATAGAAAAAAATCGTAAAGTAGTGAGCTTTTGGACTATGGGCTTTAACCAACACACAAGAGGCTCTTGGGTAAATGAACAAGCTTATATGGTGCATTTTTTACTTGGCAAACAAGCTAAGCCAGGTAGTGGGGCTTTCTCTTTAACAGGACAACCAAGTGCTTGTGGAACTGCTAGAGAGGTAGGAACATTCTCTCACCGCTTGCCTGCAGATATGGTCGTGGCAAATCCAAAACACAGAGAAATTTCAGAAAAAATTTGGAAAGTGCCTGCAAAAACAATCAATCCAAAACCAGGTTCGCCTTATCTTGGTATTATGAGGGATTTAGAGGATGGTAAAATTAAATTTGCTTGGGTTCAAGTAAATAATCCATGGCAAAATACCGCAAATGCAAATCACTGGATCACAGCAGCTAGAGATATGGATAATTTTATCGTTGTGAGTGATTGTTATCCTGGAATTTCAGCAAAAGTAGCCGATCTTATCTTGCCAAGTGCGATGATTTATGAAAAATGGGGTGCTTATGGTAATGCTGAAAGAAGAACTCAACACTGGAAACAACAAGTTTTACCTGTAGGTGCTGCTATGAGTGATACTTGGCAAATTTTAGAATTTGCAAAACGCTTTAAGCTTAAAGAGGTTTGGAAAGAACAAAAAGTAGATGATAAGCTTACTTTACCAAGTGTACTAGAAGAAGCAAAAGCTATGGGTTATAGCGAAGATGATACGCTTTTTGATGTTTTATTTGCCAATAAAGAAGCAAAAAGCTTTACTTCAAATGATGCTGTTATGAAAGATTATGACAATAGTGAAGTTAAGGGTGATGAAAGAAAAATTCAAGGCAGTGATGGAAAAGAATTTAAAGGATATGGCTTTTTTGTTCAAAAATATCTTTGGGAAGAGTATCGTAAATTTGGTTTAGGCCATGGTCATGATTTGGCTGATTTTAACACTTATCATCAAGTAAGAGGTCTAAGATGGCCAGTGGTAAATGGTAAAGAAACACAATGGAGATTTAATACTAAATTTGATTATTATGCCAAAAAAGCTGCTCCAAATTCAGATTTTGCTTTCTATGGTGAATTTAATAAAATGCTTACCAATGGGGATTTGATAGCTCCTAAGGATGAAAAAGAACATAGTATTAAAAATAAAGCTAAAATTTTCTTTAGACCATTTATGAAAGCACCTGAAAGACCAAATGAAGAGTATCCATTCTGGCTTTCAACTGGAAGGGTTTTAGAGCATTGGCATAGTGGGACTATGACTATGCGTGTGCCAGAGCTTTACCGTGCTGTTCCAGAAGCACTTTGTTATATGAGTGAAAAAGATGGTGAAAAATTAGGTTTAAATCAAGGAGATTTAGTTTGGGTAGAATCGCGTCGTGGTAAAGTAAAAGCAAGAGTAGATATGCGTGGCAGAAACAAACCACCTGTAGGACTTGTTTATGTGCCTTGGTTTGATGAGAATGTATATATCAATAAAGTTACTCTAGATGCAACTTGCCCACTTTCTAAGCAAACTGACTTTAAAAAATGTGCGGTAAAAATCTATAAAGCTTAAGATAAAGGTTTGATTTGATGAAAGATAGAAGAGAATTTTTTGCTAGTGCTTTTAAAGGTTTGTGTCTTTGTACTGCGGGTGGATTTTTGGCAAATTTAAGCTTAAAGGCTGACGATGATTACGCCTTGAGGCCACCAGGAGCTGAAGATGAGGCGAGATTTTTAAGCAAATGTATTCGTTGTGGTTTGTGTGTAAAAGCCTGTCCATACAATACTTTAAAACTTGCTACTTTGTTAGATAGTGCAAAAAACGGAACTCCTTTTTTTAAGGCTAGAGAAATTCCTTGTTATCTTTGCAAGGACATACCATGTATTAAGGAATGTCCAACCGATGCTTTGGATAAAAAACATTTAGAGCAGGGCATAGAATCTTTAAAAATGGGTATTGCGATCGTAGATAGTGCTTCTTGTGTAGCGCATTGGGGAATTCAGTGTGATGCTTGTTATAGAGCTTGTCCTTTGATAGATAGGGCTTTAAAACTTGAACTTAAACGCAATGAGCGCACTGCTAAGCACGCCTTTTTATTGCCTAGTGTTGATCATGAAGTATGCGTAGGCTGTGGGCTTTGCGAGCTTGCGTGTATTACGGAAAAGCCTGCTATTCGTGTTTTACCACGCGAGTATGTTTTAGGTAAGGCTGGTTCGCATTATGTAAAGGGCTGGGATCAAGAGGATGAAGATCGTATAAAAGATGCAGATACTTCTAAATATTTTGATGCTAAAAAGGCAACAAATTATTTAAATGAGGGAGAATTTTGATGAGATATTTAATCGCTAGACGCATCGTTCAAATCGGAATTTTAGCTCTTTTTAGTTTTAAGGCTACGGATTTTATCTTAAAAGGAAATTTAAGTTCTTCTAGGCTTTTTGATACCCTGCCTTTAAGCGATCCTTTTGCAGTGATTCAAATTTATTTAGCAAGTTTTAGCATAGATTTAATGGCACTTATGGGAGCTTTGATCGTTTTAATTCTTTATGGAGCTTTCTTAGGTCGTGCTTTTTGTGCTTGGGTATGCCCTGTAAATTTGATTACTGATTTTGCTGCCTTTGTTCGCTCTAAAATGGCTTTTAAACAGAGTAAGGTTTTAATCTTAAGTAAAAATTTAAGATATTATATTTTAGCTTTGAGTTTAATTCTTTCTTTTGTATTGTCTTTGCCTGTATTTGAAAGTATGTCTTATATAGGCATTATACATAGAGGGATTATTTTTGGCACCACTTCTTGGATATTTATAGCTTTTATACTTTTTTGTATAGATGCTTTTTTGAGTCCTAGAGCGATATGTTCGCATTTGTGTCCTTTAGGGGCTTTTTATGCTTTCATCTCTCGTTTTGCGCTTTTAAAAATCAAGCACAATCATCAAAAATGCACTAAGTGTTATAAATGTATTGGAATTTGTCCTGAAAAACAAGTTCTTTGGATGATAGCTAAAGAAAGCGCGAGTGTAAATTCGGGGGAATGTATAAGATGTGGACGCTGTGTAGAAGTGTGTAACGATGATGCTTTAAATTTTAATATATTTGATTTAAGGAAAAAATAATGAAAAAGAAAACGATTTTACTAGGAAGCGTTGCTATAATGTTTTTAGCCGCTTGTGCGTTAAATAGTGGGGTGAGTTCAGAGCAAATTGGACTTAGGAAAGCAAGTTTGGAAAATGAAAATAAGGTAGCTTTGGTCGATGCTAGTTTTACTGCTTTACAGCCAGGTGAATCTGTGCTTTTTGAGCGTTCTTTTGAAAATGCACCACCGCTTATTTCGCATACTATTGAGGATATGTTGCCTATTACTAAGGATAATAACACCTGCCTTAGTTGCCATGATAAAGCAATTGCAACCGATGTTGGCGCAACTCCTCTTCCTGCGAGTCATTATTATGATTTTAGAACTAATAAAACCACAGGAGATGCGATCAGTGATTCGCGCTTTAATTGTACCCAATGTCATGTTCCACAAAGTGATGCAAAACCTTTAGTTGGAAATAGTTTTAAGGCTGAATTTAAAAATGAAGGCTTGAAAAATCGTTCTAATTTAATCGATGTAATTAATGAAGGTGTTGAGTAAAATAATGAAAAAAATTCTTTTCATTTTAAGCTTTTTATATATTTTATCTCCTGCTTATGAGCTAAAGCTTAATTCAAATATTACAGCTTTAAAGCTTGATCAGCAGGAGCTGTATATAGGCACTGATAAGGGTGAGATTTATGAGTATAATCTAAAAGATAAAAGCTTAAAAGAACTTTTATCTTTGCCTAAAATTAAAAATTATTATGAGGGTGATTTTGCTAGAATTTATAATATCGATGTTTATCAAAATTCTCTTTTGATACTTAGTGAAGGCGATTTTGGAGCAAAAAATTTAAGCCTTTATAATAACAATCTTCAAATTCAAACACTTCAAGAAAGCAGTGTTAAAGAGGCTTTTTTTATAGATGAAAATACCTATCTTTTGGTTTTATTGGGTTCTAAAATAGAGCTTGTTGATAAGGATTTAAAGCGTATAAATGAGTTTAAATTCTCTCATTCTAGTTTAAATGATGCAGCTTTAAATGAAGAAAAAACCAAGTTTATAGCAGGATTTGAAAGTGGGGAGGTGGAACTTTTTGATTTGAAAAGTTGGAAAATATTAAAAAACTATGATAAAATGCACAAAGATAATATCTATCAAGTTGATTTTAAAAATGATACTCTTATAAGTTGCGGCACAGATAGGCGTATAGGTTTGGTAAAAAATGAAGAGCAAACTTTTTTGCAAAAAGATTTTTTAATCTATACTTGCGCTTTAAGTCCTAGTGGGAAATTGGCTGCGTATAGTGATAATGAAGAGGGTTTTAATGAGGTTTTTGATACAAATACCCTAAAAACTGTTAGAATTTTCAAGGATGAAAATTTAATGAGTGAAATTATCATTTTTATCAACGAAAGAGAATTGATTATCTCAGGCTTTGGAGATAAAATTGTATTTAGGAGTTTAGATGAATCTTTCTAGCGTTTTGATCGTAGCTAAAGTACAACATATAGATGAATTAAAAAAAGAAATCTTAAAAATTCCTTCATGTTCAATAGAGCTTTGTGAGAATGAAAAAATCATCGTTGTGATAGAAAGTGAAAGTTTAGAAAAAGAGCTTGAGTCTTACAAAATGCTTGAAAAATTACCTCATATTATCAGTATAAATATGGTTTTTTCTTATCAAGATTTGGATAAAGATATCCAAAAAGCTATAAATAGCGGAGCGATACAAACTATAGAAAAAAATGAAAATGCTGAAAATATTCGTTATTATGGTAGTATTTACAATCAAATGTCTTGATTAAAGCTTTTAGATGGTTTTTTTAATTCCTTTGCTTATTATTATAGCTATTATTTTTGGTATTGATTATTTGTATTTTAATGATGAAAATGTCAAAGTAAAAGAAGAGCGACAAATTCATAAAAGCGATCCAAATTTAGATAAACAAAGAGAAGAATATCTAAAACATTTATTCAAAGAGAAAAAATGAAGCAAAGAGAACTCTTTCTTCTTACTATCCCTGTTTTAATGGGTTATATCCCTTTAGGGGCTGCTTTTGGAATTTTAGCTGCTAGTAAAGATTTTTCTTTGTTTGAAATTTTGCTTAGTTCAATTTTTATTTATGCAGGTGCTGGGCAATTTCTTTTAGTAGCTTTAGTGGCGCAAAATGTATCTTTTTTGATGATTTTTTTTACTTTGTTTTTATTGAATTTTCGCCATTTTTTCTATACTTTATCACTTTTAAAAGAGCTAAAATCCATTAATTTTCTAAGGCACTATATTATCTTTGCTTTAACAGATGAAAGTTTTGCTCTTTTAAGCTCTATTAAAGAGAAAATCAAAAATCTTAGTCGTGCGCAAAGATCGCTTATTATGTTTGAAGTTTGTTTATTGAATCAAATTTATTGGGTAATAGGTTCTGTTTTGGGTTATTATTTTAAGCAGGGTTTAAATATTGATTATTCGGGTGTAGAATTTAGTCTTAATGCCCTTTTTATTGTGCTAGCTTATGAGCTTTATAAACAAAATCCTAATTTAAAAATTTTACTTTATTCTTCTTTTGTGGCACTTTTTGCTTTATTTTGCATAGACAAGCCTTATATGTTAGCTTTTTGTATTTTTATCGCTCTGATGATTTTGATTTTTGGAAAAAAATATGTTAGATAAAAATATTTTATATGCGATTTTAGCAGCTTCTTTAGCGACTTATTTAACTCGTGTTTTAGCTTTTATTTTGTTTAAAAATAAAAAAGAAAACTATCACTTGCTTTTTGTGCAGTATAATATGCCTTTAGTTATCATCATCATTTTATTTTTTTATACTTTTTATGAGGTGGATTTTTATTCTTATCCTTATGGGCTTGATTTTATTGTCTCTTGTATTTTGGTATTTTTGATACATCTGCTTTTTAAAAATGCACTTCTTAGCATTATTTTAGGAACTATTTTTTATATGTTTGTGTTAAGATTGTTTTAATGGACTATACTTTATTTATCTTGACTTTTGTTTCGGTTTCTTTACTGCCAGGATTGTGTATGAGCCTAGCTTTTTCCTTGGGACTTTCTTTAGGATATAAAAATACTTTATGGATGATATTTGGCGAGCTTGTGGGATTAGCATTAGTGGTTTTGTGTTGTGCTTTGGGGATAGAGTTTATTTTGCGATATGAAAATTTATTTAAATTTTTTCAAATAGCGGGTGCTTTATATCTTTTATATATTGCTTTTATATTGTTTAAATCAAAAAGTCAAATTACTCAAGAAAAAATCATCCATAAGAAAAAATTTTCTCTTATCATCCAAGGCTTTATAGCTTCATCTTCTAATCCAAAAGCATGGATTTTTATGTTTTCCATCTTGCCTTCTTTTTTAAAATTTCAAGTGAATGTAAATATTTTGCTTTTGATTATTTTGTTGATAGAATTTTGCTCTTTAAGTCTTTATGCTTTAGGTGGAAGTATATTTAAGATCTTTATGAATAAGCATTTAGATAAAATCAATAAAATCAGCGCTTTGTTTATCTTTGCAATGGCTCTTAGCGTATTATATAAAGTTTAACTTAAAATGCTTTTTGCTAAAATTAAAAAAAATATTAGGAAAGATAATGAAAAACACAGTTACAGAAGCTTCCATTTATGAAGCCCAAGGGCTTAAGGATGAAGCTTTAGAGATTTATAAAAATATTTTAAAAGAAGATCCTAATAACCAAAATGCAATTGATGCAGTGCGTCGTCTTAGTGGGTTTCGTTCTAAGCATCAGGATTTAAATACTCAAATGCTTGATTTTTTTATAAATATGAAAAGCGATGAAGAGATCAATGAATTTAAAAGGTGGTTGATAAAAATATGAATTTAGAAGATTTGGCAAAGAAAACTATCAGTGAAGTTAGCTCTATCATGGAAGAACAAAGAAGGCAAAGTGAAATTCTAAAAGAACAAGAAGAGCTTAGAAAGACTCAAATTCAAGAGGATATGCCTACGGTTAAACTTAAGGAAGAGCCTATTTTGGAGCAAGAATTAGAAGATAAAATTTCTATGGCGAAATTTGAAGAAGAGCAAAAAATTCAAGAAGAGATAAAAAATTTAGATGAATTAAATCAAGAAAATAAAGAGCCAGTTAAAGAAGAGGCTGTTTTGCAAAGTGAAATTTTAAACCCTAGTATTATAGCAGAGGTGCAAACTCTTAATGAAGATATATTTTTAAAACACCTTAGAGAAAGAATTTTGGTTCTTTTTGAGGGTTTAAATAGTGTTAAGGAGGAGAATTTGGAACACAGACTTCAATTAACTATTAATTTTTTAGAGTTTTTGCTTGCAAACATCGAAGATAAGCTTAAAAAATAATGCAGATTTAAAATTTGTCATTGATTTTCTAAGTCCCTATACTCAAAGGGCTTATTTGGTTGGTGGGAGTGTAAGGGATTTATTTTTAGGTTTAGAAATTTATGATTATGATATAGAGCTTTACGATATAACGCCTAGTGATTTTGAAAAAATGATGAAAAAACTAGGCGCGCAAGGCTTTGGAAAAAGTTTTTTTGTATATAAATTTAAAAATTATGATTTTGCTCTTGCTAGAACTGAAAATAAGACAGGTTATGGGCATACGGGTTTTGAGGTGCAAATTTGTAATGATGAAAAATTAGGCGCCAAAAGACGCGATTTTACTATAAATTCTATGATGATCAATCTTTTTAATGATGAGTTTTTAGACTTTTATGGAGGATTAAAAGATCTAGAGCAGGGCATTTTAAGGCATATTGATCAAACAAGTTTTCAAGAAGATAGTTTAAGAATTTTAAGAGCAGTGGCTTTTGCTTCAAGATTTGATTTTAAAATAGCAGATGAAAGCTTAAAATTAATGCAAAGCATGAATATAAAAGATCTTAGCAGAGATAGGATCAATGCTGAGCTTTATAAATTTTTTAAAAGCTCTAAGCTTGAAGTGGGCTATAAATATTTACAAGAGCTTAATATGGAAAAAGAAATTTTTGGCTTTGATAGTGCTTTTAAAAGTATGGAATTTCAAGCTTTGCTTAGAAAAAGTAGAGAAGTAGTTAAAGACGATGCTTTGTTTTTGTATTTGTATTTAAATTTTTTTAATTTAAACAAAGAGGAATTTTTTAAAAAAAGCAAAATAAAAAAAGAGTATTTCAAAAAGGCAAATCAAGCTTTTTATCTTGATGAAATGAGTGATTTTGATTTAGCAAGTATTGCTTTGGATATGCCTTTAAAAGAATGGCTTGGGCTTTGGGATAAAGAGCGCATAAAGTGGGCTAAAAAATTCAAACTTTATGAGAACAAATTTAAAACAAGTATTTTAGCAAAAGATTTTCTTGATGCTGGAATTTATGGTAAAATGTTGGGTTTAAAGCTTAAAGAAGCAAGAGAAAATGAATTATATGAATATATTAAAAGGTTAAATTAAATGATTTCTGTATTAAAAATTTGCACCAAGGATCAAAAAGGTTTGATTTATCGTATTTCTGATGTGATTTTTAAATATCATATCAATATAGTAAAAAATGATGAATTTGTGGGCGAAGAAATGTTTTTTTTCCGCGCTATTTTAGAGGGTGAATTTGATAAAAAAGCCTTTATTGGGACACTTGAGGCGATGTTGGGAGAAGAAGCTTATATAGAGCTTTGTGAAAAAAGAAAGAAAGATATTATTGTTTTTGCTACTAAAGAAAGCCATTGTTTGGGAGATTTATTGATCAAGTATTATAGCAATGAGCTTGAGGCTAATATCAAAGCCGTGATTTCTAATCACGACGCTCTTAAAAACTTAGTAGAAAAATTTGAAATCCCTTATCATTGCATCAGTGCAGAAAATTTAAAGCGCGAAGAGCAGGAAAAACAAGTTTTAGAATGTTTAAAAGAATATCAGTTTGATTATTTGGTTTTGGCAAAATATATGAGAATTTTATCCCCTGATTTTGTCAAACATTTTGAAGGAAAGATAGTTAATATCCATCATTCTTTCTTGCCTGCATTTGTGGGAGCAAATCCCTATAAACAAGCTTTTGAGCGTGGGGTGAAGATTATTGGAGCTACGGCACATTTTGTTAATAATAATCTTGATGAAGGGCCGATTATCACTCAAGCAGTTTTGCCTGTAAGTCATGAATACACTTGGCAAGATATGCAGCAAGCTGGACGCAATGTTGAAAAAAATGTGCTTTCAAAAGCTCTTGATTTGGTTTTTGATGATAGAATTTTTATACATAAAAATAAAACCATAGTATTTTGATAAAAGATTGAGTATTTTTAAGCAAGTAAGTTTTATATTTTTATATAAAAAT
>NZ_AINS01000104.1 GCF_000254135.1 Campylobacter coli LMG 9860 | reverse complement strand
AATCTTTTAGCATTAAATGCTGCTATAGAGGCTGCTAGAGCAGGAGAACATGGTAGGGGTTTTGCTGTTGTTGCGGATGAAGTTAGAAAGTTAGCTGAAAAAACTCAAAAAGCTACAACAGAAGTGGAAATGAATATCAATCTTCTAAAACAAAATGCAAATGAAATGTATACCCAAAGTGAGCAAGTGGAAAAAATTTCTATTAATTCTAACGCACACATTATGAGTTTTTCAGAAAAATTTACCCACTTAGTCAACGAAGCACACTCTACAAATTCGAATGCTGTAGGTATTGCCTCAGAAGCATTTGTATCTTTGGCAAAACTTGATCATATAGCATTTAAACTTAATGGATATAAAGAAATTTTTGCAAAATCTGGACAAGAATTAGCCGATCATACAAGTTGTCGTTTAGGTAAATGGGTAGCAAGTACCGGAAAAGAAAGATTTGGCGATAGCAAAAGCTTTATAAAAATCAATGAGCCACATCAAAAAGTACATGAAAATATGAATAGCGCTATCCGCATCGCAAACACAGAAGATGTAAGCTTAAGCAATACTCAAGATGCAATTATCAAAAAATGTGAGAATGCTGAAAATGCGTCTTTGCATTTATTTGATGTATTTAAAGAAATGCTTAATGAAGCAAATTAATCCAAAATTCTTTGCCTTATTTATTTAAGGCAAAGTTCTTTCTTTTCTTTTAAAAACCACAAATAAGCAAAATCAAGCAAAGGTGTATGGATTATCTTTTTAGAAAATTCTTCATATTCATTGATCTTTACAAAAACAGCCTCTATTTGCTCGTCATCAACCCCGCCACCATCACAAATTTTGTCATTCTCATCTACAATTGCAAAATAAAAACTTTGCTTACTAGCCCCCGAACCAAAACCTGTATAAAAGTCGCCTACTTTTTCAAATTCTTTAGGGGCATAGCCTAATTCTTCGATGCATTCTTCTTTGGCTATTTGCTCTAAGGGTAAATCTTTATCTACAAGCCCTGAACAAAGTTCTATGGTATAGCCCATATTTTCATCTTTATGATAGTTTTTATCTTGCTTTTGATGATACCAAAGCGGTATGCGAAATTGACGAACAAAAATAAAGCTTTTCAATTCTTTATGATATAAAAGAATTGAAACGCTATCTTTGGATTCTATAAAATCCCAAGTACAAAGCTTTCCATTGCTCTCATAACTAAATCTTTTGGGTTTGATATAATTAGACTCGCAAAAAGGAAGCTCTTTTAAATTTTTAAATATCATAAAACAAAGCCTTTATTTTTTCTTCATTATACTTTGTTTTTACTTGTTTTAAGTTAAGACACTCTTTTTTTTCAATTTAAAAATCATATTTATAACTTAACCAAAAACTTCTTCCTTCTGTATAATCTTGATAGCGATTTGCATAACCTCCTGGATTAGCACCATCCCATCTTGTAACTTGCGGATCAAAGAAATCTTTATCAAAAAGATTTTGCACTGTAAAGCTCAAACTTGATTGTTTATCGATTTTATAATTTACTCCCAAATCCACTATATAAAAAGGCTTATATTTTTGCCATGGCAAAGTGCCACTGCCACCACCTTTTGATCTGGCTATAGTATCAAGTCTTGCACGCGCTTTAACATAAGAGCTAAATTTTCCTTGCTCGTAATTTAATTTTAACATAGCAATATGTCTTGGTAAATTTTCTATTCTATCTCCACCAAACCAATTTGTCTGTCCATCCTTGTAGCGATTATCCATAAAAGTATAACTTGAATTAACACTAAAACCCTTATAAGGTTTTGTATTGAAAGCCAATTCTATACCCCTAGTTTGTGTTTTACCAAGATTGATAGAACGTTCACATGTAACACCATTGGCACAATCAATACCATTGTACATTCCTGTTAACTCTTCGCTACTGATTTGATTTTTAAAATCAGTAATAAATCCTGTAATAGAATAATGAGCAAAATCAAATATTCTAAAATCAACTCCTAGCTCATAATTTGTACTTTCTTCAGGTTTTAAATCAGGATTTCCAAAAGAAGCACCATTATTGCTATAATTATAATAACCATTGGTGAGTTGTTTTGCTGCTGGAGTTTTATAACCCATAGCTACACCTCCTTTAAAAGCAACATTATCATTTAAATGATAAACAAGATATACTCTAGGAGTTACTTCAGAATCAAACAAATCACTATAAATATAACGCAAACCTGTAGTAAAAATCAAATCATCACTGATAAAATATTCACCCTCGCCATAAAGTGCAACCGTAGTTTGATCAAGATTTTTACCCCTTATTTCGCTACCTGCACTTTCTTGATCGTTTTTGAGTGTCTCATAGTCTATTCTTGTTCCAAAGGTACTTACTAAATTTCCATATTTATCCAAATTCCAAGGCAAGACAACCTTTCCTTCTCCTACCCAAATTTGACTATGCAGATCTTTATCTTTAGTACTACCATACTGTAAGTATGAATTTGTAGTTCCAAATTCATAATTTCCATCATGATTTAAAACGACATTGTCTTTAAACAATTGCCTTTCGCTTTTAATAGCACTACTACTTGTGGAATTTACTGAAATTTCATTGATATAACGCTCAACATCTAAATAAACATTATTGCTATCATCTACAGTCCAATTCAGTCTTGATCCAAAACCTAAACTCGTAAAATATCCAGGACTATGACTTGCGATTTGATAATTTTCAGGTCTTTGAGTACCATTACTCCAAACTGGCGTAGGCCATTTTAAATCAGAAGCTGCCTTATCATAATACTTAATCCTAGCAGAAATTGAAAGCGTATCTTCAATCAAAGGTGTAGCCACATAAGCATTAAAACCACCCGCATTTCCATATTTACTAGAATGCTGCTGTAAAAGGGTGCTAAATTCTATATTCGCTTCGGTTTTATTGGGATTTTTTTTAGTAATGATATTTATTACCCCACCTACTGCATCGCTACCATAAAGTGTAGAAGCAGGTCCGCGTATCACCTCGATACGCTCTATCATAGATGCGGGTGGTAAATATCCTGATTCGCTACCGCCAAAACCATTATCATAAAAACCATTAGCAACGCTTTGACGCTTTCCATCAATCAAAACCAAAGTGTAAGAACTTTCAAAACCTCGTATGCTAAAATCATAAGTACCGGTTTTATTCATAGTAACATCAACACCCGGGATATCCGAAATTGCTTCTCCTATATCCTTAATAGGCTTTTTACTAAGCTCTTCTTTAGTAATAACAGAAATACTAGCAGGCGCATCCACTAAGTCTTGTTCAAAACCACTTGCACTCACTACCACATCATCAAGTTGGTATTGTTCTTCTGCTTTGATTTCACCTAATCCCATCAAACAAAAACATAAAATGCTTAATTTAAGCTTTTTAGCATTCATTATCCTTTTTCCTTTCTTGTATTAGGCTATTATGATAGTCAAAATCAATTTTGAAGTATAGATAAAAATGACTTTAAATTTACTTAACTTTGATAATAATTATAAAAACAATTTTAAAGCTTAAAATTTGCACAAAACATAGCTTTTTAGAAATATTATAAGTTATTTTAAAGACAAGTAAGAGGATAAAATATCTTAAAAAAGTATTATATTTATACACAAATAATTTATTCAAATCTCCCTATGAGAGATTTGAATTGCTATCTAACAGAATTTGTTCTGCTTTCTTAATAACGGGTAGATCCACCATCATTCCATTGTAGTTAAAAATAATATCATTGCTATTTTGCCTAAGTGATAAAATTTCTTTTGCCCATGCAATTTGCTTGGCCGATGGGCTAAAAACTTCATTAATTGGTGCAACTTGGTTTGGATGAATGCACAAAGACCCCCCCCC
>NZ_AINS01000105.1 GCF_000254135.1 Campylobacter coli LMG 9860 | reverse complement strand
TATCAAAGAAGATGATTTATTATAAAAATAGCTCTAAAATCGATTTTTTTCATATCAGTAATACTTTATATTGTTTTTTTAATTAAAATCGATTTTTACCCCTTTTTTGAAAGAATAAACGCTATTAATTAGCTTAGCAAATCGCACCTTAAAGGTGCTATGATTTGCGGTAATTGGGGTAAGGGGGCGTGAAGTTAGCCTAGAGCTAACGAACGGACAAGCCCCCTTCCTAATGTATATCATCAAAAATGTCTTTAAGCAAAAACAGTGTGAAAAATTAAACTCTTTGATTTATAAAAACTATTATAAAAACTATTATAGGGGTGTGAAAAAGTCTGTCAAATGCCTATTTTATAGGTGTTTCACAAAATAATTTAGTGATTTTATAATCTAATT
>NZ_AINS01000106.1 GCF_000254135.1 Campylobacter coli LMG 9860 | reverse complement strand
TAATCTTGAAAAAGATAGGAGAGTAAATGAGAATAGATTATGAAGCATTAACAATTAAGCCAAAAGTTTTTGGGACAATTTTTGCATTGTGTTTATTGGCAATGATTTTTCTAATGGTTACTTTTCTATGGATACCTATAGGTATTTATATAAAAAATTTTCTACCTAGCTACTTATCTTTATTTTATGTAGTTGTTAGTCTTTTTGCTTTTGGTGTTTTGGTGAAAATTTTTAGCTTATTTGTTACAATGTTTTTTGTAAAAGATAAAATGAACAAATTGAGAAGCATGAATGAAACGCTGTCGTATTTATTATTATCATCTTTAGCGGGAGCTGCTTTTACAGCTTCTCAGTCATTTTTTTCATTAGAACTATTTTTAAATAATAAACCTTATAATCCTGATAACATGATCTCGGTTGCATTATTTAGCTTAGGCAATTATTTTGTTGAAAATTCATATTTTTATTATTTATTGGGAGCTTCTTTGATAGCTTTTTTGTTTTTTAGGTTTTATTTGCTAAGAAATAAAATAGTATTAGAATTAGAAACAAAAGAAACTACAGAAACTACATTCTCGGAAAAGGAAAAATTCTATCTTAGTCTATTAGCTTGTGTAATATTGATATTTGTTACTATAGGGGCATTTTTTATGTTATTTTGGTTTTTAGTTCTATTGATAAATAAATAATTATATAAAGGAGAAACAATGAAAAAACTTATGATTTTACCGTTGCTAGCAACTCTAGCCTTAGCTGATTATACTCAATACAAACCAAGTGAAGATTTTGC
>NZ_AINS01000107.1 GCF_000254135.1 Campylobacter coli LMG 9860 | reverse complement strand
GTATATAAACTCGTGATAGCATTTTTCTTTTTTAGTAAAATTTTGAAGTCCTTTAGGCTTTCCGCTTTTAGCTAAACCATTCTTATTTTCACAATATTTATAAAAATTTTCATAAGCTTTTTTATAAAGCCTTTCTATGTTCTTACGCACTTCATCGCTAGTGCAAGAGTATTCATTTAAATGCGTAAGTTCTTTAGTGATTGTCTTAGCATTATCGTTGGTTCTATCATTGTGGTTTAATGCGGGTTGTTTTTTAGGATTGCAATGAGC
>NZ_AINS01000108.1 GCF_000254135.1 Campylobacter coli LMG 9860 | reverse complement strand
GCAAAATCTTCACTTGGTTTGTATTGTGTGTAATCAGCTAAAGCTAAAATAGCTAATAATGATAAGATTATGAGTTTTTCATTTATTTATAAGGGATTTTATTTCAATTCTCATTTCTTCACATATAAAACAAAATAATTTGGCTTTAAATTCTGCTAAGAAATCTTTAAAATTTTTTGTTGCGCAAACTAATAAATCATAAAATTCCACTAATTTCTTTTCATCGAAATTGCGTATTAAATCTAAAATTTCTTTTACATCACTTTTTTCATTTAATTTTGAAAATGTTACTCTAATATATTTTCCAAATTCACTATAAGCATATGTTTCGTTTTTTAATTTATAGGTTGATACTAAAAATCTTATTATATTAATAGCTAAATTTGGAATAGGCATTCGTATTCCTTAGCTTTTTGGTTAATTAAAGCAAATTTATACTTCTCATCTTCTAATTTTTTACCATCTAGCTTTGAGTTAATTCTCTCAAATAAATCTTCAAAAGAATAATTATCAAAGTTAAAATCACAATCGAATGGAGTTAGATTATAAAACACTAAAGAGTGAATATAATCAATCATTTTTTTAAATGATTTTCCCATTGTTTTTTGGTCAAATCTATTAAGATTATATTCTTTTAATATTTCATCTATTTTTTCTTTAACTTCGTTTGAGCATTCTGAATTTGGTTTAGGGTCATCTAAAGCTTTTGCTACATCAAGACTAAAAGGTCCAAATTTATAACTTTTAAAATTTATACCGATAAACGGTCTTGAATGTTGTTGATAATATTTCAACTCTAATAAAAATAATATTTTTTGATAAAGCCTTGCCATTAATGCGTCTTTGCTTATCTTTTTAAGATAAGATACGGCTTCAATTAATCTTTTTTCCGATGCTGCATCCATTTTCCTCATTATATATCCTTTTTTGGAAATTAATATAATCTTTATGATACTAATTTATTTGCTAAAACAACTAAATTCTTTTTATCTTTTTTCTGAAATAACTTTTCTTTCTGTGGCTTGTGCATCTTTAAGCTTATTAGAAATTTTCCATAATTTGATAATTTCATCTTAATTTGCTTACCGTAAAAACCATTCCAAAATGATTGTATTTTTGTCATAAGTTTTCTTTCTCTATAATTAAACAAACCTAAAATATTTTATATTATACTGCACTTTGTTAAATAAAAACTTTAAATAAAAATAAAACCATTGCTTAAAATTCATCCCACCACTTCTATAAAATTTTTAAAGGTTTCAATCGCCATTTTTGATACTACAGCACCTAAGATCTCGCATTGTTCGAATTCGCTATTATCTACTTTTTTATCCTCGTATTTTTTATTTTCAGAAACTAAAAAAATATAATCTTCAAAAGGTTCTTTTTTAATTTTTTTGCAAAATAAATCATCATTTTTTTTAAAAATAACAATATCTGCATTTGAAATAGTCTCAAGTGAATTTTTGCTTCTATCCACAATAATAAAATCTCCATTAGATAAAATAGGTTCCATGCTATCGCCATTAATTTTTATAATATCATAACTCTTCTTTATAGGTATATCTAAAATTTCTTTTAGAAAATTTTCATCAACGGAAACAATTTTTGCTTCTTCGCTTTGAGATGATGTTCCAAGTCCTGCACTTGCATAAATATCTGGAAAATATCTGAAATTTATTTGATTATCATTTCTAAAAACATCTTGCAATATCACTTCGTTGAAAGGAATATCCAATGCATTACATAAAATTTTTATATATTGTGGTTTAGGTTTTGTTTTATTATCTTCTTTAGACATCAACCATTTTTTTATTGTTGCTTCTGAGCTTTCTATGCCATTTTTATATAAAATTTCCATCAAATCTTGATATGTAACTTTTTTATCTCTATTTTTTAAATAAAATTTAAATTTTTCAGTATCAAAATGAAAATCGAATATATCTCCATTTCTTCCCATATTCTCTCCTTTTTTAGTATAAAAATTATACACTTTTTTCAAGCAAATAATGTTCCATAATTAGAAACATAATTAAATATTTATTAAGTTTCTTTATTTTATACTTTCGTTATGAAAAAAATAGATTTTTTTGATTTTACAAAAATATTGAGTAATCATTATACGGTTATTAGTGTTAAAAAGATTAGAACAAATAAATCACGCCCAAGCTTTAAAAAACAAATAGAGTTTAAAAAACTCTATGGAATACCTCATGAATTTTGGGTGGATGTTCGTAGCAATCTTATAAACATACCTAAGCGTGGGAGAAAGCGAAAGGATAGAGAATGAAAATGATTGAGCTAAAGGTTAAGATGCCTGATGAGTATTTTGAACTTTTACAAAGTGTGGCAAATGATGGCGGATTTAATAGTATTAATGAGCTTATTACGGATAGGATTGCTCATTTTTTAAAATTTGAAAAATACTATAGAGAACTAGGTAAAAAGGATATTCTAAGCCTTGATAAGACTTAGATTTCTCCTAAGTAATTTGGATTTTGGGTGGGTAGGGTATGATTTAGGTTGTGCAGCTTGTTCTAGCTGTTTTATCCTGTTTTCTAACTCTTCGATTTTTTCCATAAGATAAGGGATGTTTTTTAACAAGTTTAAATCTTTGTCATCCATTTTGATAAGTCCTTTTCTTGATTGGGTGCAAAAAAATTATAGCAAAGGACTTTTTAAAACGGATTAAGGAATGAAATGCTTGAGAGATTGATTGAGATTATAGGATTATTTATTTTTACTTTGATGATGTTGCATTTTAGACTGTTTCTAGTGGCTGGTATTTCGGCTGGGATTTTAATATCTTGCATTTATCATTATCTAAAACGCATTTTTTATCACGGTAGTAAGGACAAATAATGTATTTAAATTTATCTTTTTTAAAAACCATTTCAAAAGGAGTTTTTTTTGTAACTAATTTATATCCTAAGTTAGGATATAGTCTTTTTGTCAAATCGTTTTCTAGCTTCATATCTTTAATACAAACTCTTTTTAGTTTTTGTTTTTTAGTCAAATATAGAAACAAAGGACGGATACTTAAACCAAATAAAACACCTATCAAAAAATATACTAAATTTTCTAAAGTGGCGGTTTTTAGCATTTCGGATAAGAAAGAATTAAACATAAAAAACCTTTTTAATTTAAATTATAACATAAAGGAGAGTTGTTGATACCAAGTTTTATAGCAAGTTTTGATGTGGCTATCGGGCGAAAAAGATTGAGAGAGAGAAAAGGCTATTTGAAATTATCAAACACTATAGCTTATGGAGGACTTAGTGTTGATGCTCTGGCATTGTATATTCAATTAGCAAAGCTTAGTGAAAAAACGATTGTAAGTGAAATCTATCTAAGAGAGTTTATAAAAGTTAAAAATAATCAAAGAATGAGTTTAAATAGATTAAGAATTGCAAAAAAAGAATTAATCGAGCTTAGGCTTTTAGAAATTAAAAAGGTTAGAAATGGATCTTTAAATTTTTATGAGTGGATTTTAAAAGATGAAAATTATCAAGTCAAAAAGCATTTTAACAAATCTTTATCTTTGCTTAAAAACAGTGATGAAAAGCTAAGCAAAACTCTTAAAAATAATGCTTCATCAATCGACAGAAAATTAACCACTGAAAACGAAAAAAATCAAAATTCCCTATATATAGAAACACGCACGCACGCACGCGATAATAAATTTATAAATAATATAAATATTAATAATAATAAATTTATAAAAAAAGAGAATTTAGAAAATTTAAAAAATAATCAAGAAAAGAAAGAACGCGTTTTTAATCAAAACGCCTCTTTTGTAGTGAGCTTTTTAAAACTTGATGAAAAGGAATGTGAAAAAATGGCAAAAAAAGAATTTAAAGTCCCAAATGCTAATGAGCTTATGGGGCAAATAATGGCTTTTAATGAGAAAAATAATACAAACTTTGGTGAAGAGTTGGCTAATGATTTTATAGGCTATTGGGATGCTAGAGAGTGGAAAAGAAATGGAAAAAGAATGTCAAGTGTGGCAGGAAGTCTTTATACATGGCTTAAATACGCTAAAGAAAACGAGCTAAGAAAAAATCAGCGTTTTGGTAGAAAAAAAGAAGCCAATCCAAGTGTGGTTGATAGCTTGATGGAGTATTACGGGATGAAAGATGAGAACAAAGACAAGCTCTTAGGATGCTTTTAAGGAGTAAAAAATGCAAGAAAAAATACAAATTTTAATGGACTTATTGGAAATTAATAAGGCTCAGGCAACTGATATTGTAGGTAGATATTTAAAAAATGCAAAAGATATTCATTCTTTTTTAGATTTTTATTTCGAAACTTTAGAAAGAGAGAATATCGTAGGGACAACCTATGAGAAATTAAGAATGGTTTGTAAAAAAGCAGAGATTGAATTTAAAAAACGCTTTGAAGATAAAGAAATATTTTTAGAATGGCTTTGCAATAAATATAAAAACCAAGCTTGCTTTAGACTACATGAAGGAGATTTTGAATATTCGTATTTTGCTAGCTGCGGAAATGGTAAAAAGATTAAAATTAACCAAAAATCAATTGATATCTTAGTTTGCGTAAATGCTTTTAAGCAAATCTCCTATAAAAATGGCGAACCATTAGAAAATAATGAATTTAAAGAAGCTCTACTTGAATTTATTTTCAAAAATCAAGACAGAATAGGAAAAAATTTGAATATTCCTTTGTCGGTTAAAAAAATAGAGAAAGTTTTAAGCCTAGAAGAAAAAAGAGAAATCGAAAAGATTGAAGAAACAAAACTTTTTAATGAAAACAAAGATAGGTTTGAAATTTTTATAAAAAGCAAAAAAGCTTTTAAAAAAATAAGCTAATTTTAAGAAAGCCTGAAATGGAAAAGTATTTTTTAAAAATTGATTTAAAAAGCAACCCAGTTCCTTATAAAAGAACCACGCAAAGATCTAAATTTGCATGTAAAGATTATCTTAAATATTTAGATTTTAAAAAACTCTTGCAAATGGAGTTTAGAAGACAAAATAATATTAGCTGTTTTCAAGCCTTTGATAAGCAAAAGAAATATGAGTTTTCTTTAAAAATAGGATTTAACAGCAAAAGGCATGGCGATGGAGACAATATCGTAAAATGCGTGTTAGATGCGTTATTTGAAAACGATAAGAATGTTTTAAAAGGCGATTATGAGATTATTAGTTTTAAAAAATCTTTTTTAGACTTAGAAATCAAAGAATTTAATTTTAAAGAAGGGGTGGCTTGATGGCTAGAATGATGACAAATGGCAAAAGTATGACAAAAGAAGAGCTTGTATCAAAGATAGAAAACTACTTTAGCGAAAAAACTGTTTTAAAAGAAACTAAAGAAAGTGTTATTTTTGCACCTAAAACAAAAGTGGGATTAGCTGTGCATTTAGGGATTTCAATGCAAACTTTAAATGAGTGGGAAAAAGATAAAGATTTTGGAGAAATAGTAGCAAATGCAAAACAAAGGTGTGAAATGGATATTTTAAACCATTCCTTAATCGGTACTTATACTCCTAGCGTTAGTATGTTCTTGCTAAAAAATCAACATGGATATGTGGATAAACAAGAAGTAGTCAGCGATAATGTTCAAAAAATAGAAATTATAAGAAGTGAAATCAAATGAAATTAAAGCTTGACTTTTCTTACACTCCTGCACAACTTAAAGTTTTTGATGATAAAAATCCACGCTTTATAACTGTAGCAAAGGGCAGAAGACTTGGTTTTACAAGGGGAAGCGCTAAGTTTGTCATAGAAAACTTGCTTTTAGGACAAAATGTATTATGGGTAGATACCATACAAGCAAATTTACAAAATTATTACGAGTTATATTTTACACCTGAGTTAAAAAACTTGCCAAAAGATTTTTATTCTTGGAGTGTACAAGATAAGAAATTAATCATTAATGGAGCGGTACTTCATATGAGAAGTGCTGAAAGAAGTGAAAATATCGAAGGTTTTGGATATGACCTTGTTATTTTAAACGAAGCAGGAATTATTTTAAAAGGCAGCAAAGGAGAATATCTTTGGTATAACGCCATACGCCCTATGTTGCTTGATAATCCTAAATCAAGAGCGATTATCGGTGGAGTTCCTAAAGGAAAAAATCTATTTTATGAACTTTGCAGAAAAGAACTCAGCGATAAAAATTGGAAACATTTTCAATTCTCAAGTTATGATAATCCATTTTTAAAAGAAGAGCAAATTAAAGAATTAATTGAAGAAGTGGGTGGCGAAGATAGCGAAGTAGTCAAACAAGAAATTTATGGCGAGTTTATAGATAGCGGGGGTGCGGAGCTTTTTGCATTAACTGAAATTGAAAATGCGATGAGCAAGAACTCTTTTAGTATTGAAAAAATGCAAGGTGAGAATATTTGGGGGCTTGATGTAGCAAGATATGGAGATGATAAAAGTGTTTTAGCAAAAAGAAAAGGTTTTGTAATTGATGAGATTAAAAAATACTCACAACTTGGAACCATGGAGTTAGCAAATAAAATATTAGCTGAATATAACCAAAGCGAAGACAAACCAAAAGGTATTTTCATAGATACTTGCGGTCTTGGCGTTGGCGTGTATGATGTCTTGTTAAATTATGGCTTGCCCGTATTTGAGGCAAATTCTGCAAATTCTGCAACTAGCAATGAATACTTAAATAAAAGAGCGCAGATGTATTTTACATTTGCTAAAAACTTAAAACACATGGAGCTTGTTAAAGATGAAGAATTAAAAAAAGATATGAGAATGATTGAATATGAGTATAGCGATAAAGGGTTGTTAAAGATAGTTTCAAAAGAACAATTAAAAAAGAACTATGGCAAAAGTCCTGATGTTAGCGATGCGGTGGCTCTAACTTTTTTTGAAAAACTATACAGCAGAAACAATACTAATGAAGATTGGAGCTATGATGGCTGGTGAGTTTTTAATGATCTATGATGCAATTGATGTAAACAAAATAAAAAAGCTTTCAAATTTAAGCGATGAGGCTATAAAGTCAAGTCTTGCAAATGAATTTTTAGAGCTTGTATCAGGATTTAATAATATTTCTAAAAAGAAATTTAAAAGAGAATTTGCGGAGTTTTTATTTGAAAAAGGAGTGAATGAAAAAGATATTTTAAAAATAACAAATTTAAGCAAAACAACAATATGGAGAATTATGAATGAAAACAAAAAGAACTAATGATGAGAGAGTATCGTTTTTAACACAACTCATTAGAGAAAGTAAAAGTGGATATGAAAATTACAAACCACACTTTAAAGAGTTGCAAGATGCTTATTTGCTTGAAAATAAGGTAATGCAAAAATTGAGAAAAAGAAATAAATCAAGTATCTACATACCAAAAATAAACTCTAAGGTAAAATACCTAATCACTAGCCTAAACGAAGTTTATTTTAATAGCGAAAGAATGGCAGATATTGAAACTTACATTAATAGCGATGATACGATTATAGAGCTATGGCAGAATGCCATAGATTTTTATAGCGGTAAAATCAATATGTTTAAGATTTTTCAACCGCTTTTCTTAGATGTTTTACTTGTGGGAACAAGTATAGCCAAGCTTACTTGGCATAAAGGAATGCCACGCATTGAAAGAGTAGATATTGATAGTATATTCTTTGACCCAAATGCACTAAATAGCGAAGATATAGGCTATATAGTCAATGAAATTTATCTAACTTATAATCAAATCCATGAAAGACAAAAGCTAGGGTTTTATAAAAAAATAGAAATTGAAAAGCTTTTTGATGAAGATGATGAATATAAAAAAGTGAAGCTTTATGATATTTATGAAAGAAAAAACGATGATGAGTGGGTGGTTTCTACCTTATTTGAAAATAATTTACTTAGAAATGAAGTTACTTTGCAAGATGGACAGCCTTTTATCTGGGGTTCAATGCTACCACAACTTAAAAAGATAGATAATGAAAACTATATAAGTGCTTATGGCGAGCCTATAATGGCTTCTGCTATGCCTTTGCAAGATGAAATTAATATAACTAGAAATCTTTTAATCGATGCTGTAAGAACTCATATTATGCCAAAAATAATGATGCCAAAATCAATGGGAGTAAGCAGAGAAGATATAGAAACCCTAGGAAAGCCTATATATACAGATGACCCCAAAGGAATTCAAATACTGCCTCCTCCAAATATAAATAGTTCTGGAATAAATTTGCAATTATTAGAAAGTGAACTCACAGAAGTAACAGGAATTAGTCCACAAAACAATGGAGCTCAAACTGCACAAAATGAAACAGCAACAGAAATAAGCATAAAAGCACAAGAAGGTGGAAGAAGAAGTGCTGACTACATAAGACAGTATAACGAAACCTTTATAGAGCCTTTATTTGATAGGTTTGCAATGCTTGTTTTTAAGTATGGAGAAGATAGTTTTTTTAATGGTTTTCAAAGAGAGGATATACCTAGTTTTAGATTTAAAATCCAAACAGGCACAGGAGCCATGAATAAAGAAATTAGACGTGCAGGAATTCAAGCTAGTATGCAAGTTTTTTCACAATTATATCAAATGTATATGAGCATAGGCGATGCAAATTCTGCTTATGGGATTATAAATGCTAGTAAAGAACTTACTAAAGAATTATTACCAATTTTAGGTGTAAAGAATGTAAATAGTTTATTTGCTTTTGAAAATAATGAAGATATTAATCCGCAAATGCAAGGAGAAACTAATGCTTAATATTGAAATAAAAAGTGATATATCTAAAACCAAAGGAGGAAAGAAATTAATAGATTTTATCAAAGCAAAATATAGTGAATGTTTTTATATAGCAAAAAATAATGATGAGAAAGAGTTAAGGTTAAAAGCTTTAGATACTATGGCTTTTTTAGACATAATAATCAATAAAATAAAGGATGAAGAAGATGGAAAATGATGCTTTAAAAGATTTAATAAATGTCATAACAGATGATGATAAAGGACAAGTTGCTAATAATGGCGATGAACCTACGCAAGTAGAAGATAATGAACCTATGCAGGTTGCTAATGAGAACGAGCCTGATTATAAGGCGATGTTTGAAGCTTATAAAAGTGAAAATGACAACAAATTAAATGCTTTAATGAGTGAGCTTGAAGCTTTAAAAAATCCAAAAAAAGAGCCAAGCGAACAAGAATTACAAAGAGAGCAGTATTTAAAAGAATTAGGACTTGATGGACTTGATGAGAAATTAAAAAGGCTTGAAGAGCTTGATAAAAAGCAAAAAGACAAAGAAGAGCAAGATGCACTAATCGCTAAATACGCACAAGTAGAAAGCGAGTTAAGAAAAGCCTATCCTGATGCGGATTTAAAGGCTATGGCAGAACTTGCAACAAAATTAAATGGTTTAGGCGAAGGTAATATTGACAGCTGGAAAACCTTGCTTAATTTGGTCGGAAAATCAAATAATGCCAAAAAAGCTGAAGATTTATCAAGTGCAAATAATAATGTAAGAACTAGTGATTTTAACGATAAGTTAAAAAAAGGCGAAGTTAGCGAGATAGATCTAGGCAAAGAATTATTAAGTTTAGTATAAAGGAGAAATCATGGATTTTATAACAGCTTTAAAAGGTGGTACAGGACTAGGCTCTAGCTTTGCAGATACTTTGATGAAAACAAGCAATTTTACTCCAAATTTAGCAAGTAGCAGTGGTGGTTTTTTAAATGGATTAAAAAATTCTTTTAGTAATTTTGGAGATTGGTTATTTAAAAGTTCTGATGCAAACAAAATAACTAATTTTGATAGATTGGGAAATGTTTTAGGCGCTGGGGGTGCTTTATATGGTGCTTACAATCAGCAAAAGATGGCACAAAAGAATTATGAGTTACAAAAAGATGCTTATAACTTCAATAAGTATCTAGCCAATGAAGAGTTAAACAGAAGAAAGAATATGGAAAATAAACTTCAAAATGTTTGGAGTAATTAAATAGATTTGGATTTAAGGAAGCCAAAGGGAAATTATAGCTCCCCTTAAAAAAGGGGAAATCAAGTATTAATAAGCCTTGACTATAATTATACA
>NZ_AINS01000109.1 GCF_000254135.1 Campylobacter coli LMG 9860 | reverse complement strand
ATAAACTTAAAATCCCTGCCTATGCAGGTAAAGGTGAAGTTTTAACCCATACAACTTGGAATGATTATCGTATAAAACTTGAATATCTTTTTGCTTGCAATGATCAAAAGGCTAAATTTTACAATGCTACTGAAGGTGGAGCAAGGATTAATTTCACTGAAGAACTTTCTTTTAAAGAATGTTGTGAAAAACTCCTTACAAAAGAAAAACCCAAATTTGAACTTCCAAAAAGTTTAACTAAAAATAGAAGTGATAAACTCCTAGTTAAATTCAAAGAAAAAATACAAAAAGATCAAGAAAATGCTAAAAGATTTTTAGACGATGCTTTAGCTTTAAAACAAATTTTAGAAAATATACTCAGTAAAGATTTTATCTTGCCTTTGGAATTTTTAGAAAAAGTATATCAAAACATAGAAAATTTTAATCACTCTTTAGATGAAGATGAGTTTATACAGGATG
>NZ_AINS01000110.1 GCF_000254135.1 Campylobacter coli LMG 9860 | reverse complement strand
TTTTGCTAAGTATTTTACTAAGCAAAACTGCTCACAAGTTTTAGATAAATTCTATTATCTAAATTGCTATGATTATAACTACAAAGGTACTAAAGCAGTAGCTTATAAATTAGAAGCAAATAATCTAAAAGGTGAACAAAAATATAAGATAATATAAGATAATATATGATAATATATGATAATATATTTATATCTTAAAATAAGGTAAAAACTATGAAAGCATTAGATGTTGCAAAATACTTTTTATTCTTAGCAAGAAGTAAAGAAGCTGGCGATACGCTATCAAATTTAAAAATACAAAAAATGCTTTATTATGCACAAGGGTATATGCTTGCTATATTTGAAAAACCGCTCTTTGATGATAGAATTGAAGCGTGGAAACACGGCCCTGTAATTAGAACAGTGTATGAACAATTTAAAAAATATGGATCAAATTCTATCTCTTTTGATGAACTTGAAGATTTTGATACAGATTGTATTGCTGACAATAAAGATGCCCATGAACTTTTAGTTCTTATTTTTGACAAATACGGTTCTATGGGGGCTTGGGAGCTTAGAGAAAAAACTCACGAAGAATATCCTTGGAAAAGTTCTTATGTTGCGAGTCTTGGAAATGAAATTACACAAGATGCAATAGCTACTTTTTTTAAGGAAGAAAATAAAAAAGAAGCATTAAGACTAAAAGAATTACAAAAAAATGATATGGAAATTAATGAATTATGGCCTTAATTAATTTTAGATATTTCTTAATTCTTCTTTCCAATATGACTAGTATAGACATAGAAATTTTACTTGAACACAAAAACGAATTACTTAAATACTTATCTCATCTAGGAGATAGTAGTGTTTTTGAAAAAGATAAGTGTTTTAAAGCTTTAAATAATATAGAGCAAGACTACTTTATTTGTATTGGTTTAACAGACAATGAAAAACAAAAAGATTTCTGTAAGAGTGTTTTTATTATCTTAAGAGATCATTGGAGAAAATTTAATTCTACTTTCTATTAACACCAAACTATTCCCTCAATACCCCATCAACCTTTTATATCCATCGCATTAATCCTTCCAATTTTCTAAAAATATTTTTAAAGATTTTTTTGATTTTTCATCTTCAACTTCAACATCTATAATATCTTCTTCTTGGTAAGGCTTAGGATTGTGTTTTGCAAATACAAAAAAAGGATTTTTTTCACCGTAAATAATATATTGAATTCCCCATAAAATCAAAAACAAAGGAATACCAACAAACAGTCCTATGATAGTCAAATCCGCAATAAAAGATAAGATGAAAAGAACTCTTAATGCTCTAATAAACAAATTCAATCCTTTTAATTATTTTCTATTAAAAAATTATACCACAAAAATATTTTTAAAAAAGTTTCTAATTAATATACTAAATTAAATTTTAATTAAGTTTCTTTATTATATACTTTTATCAACAAAACAAAAAGGATAAAAAATGCTAGAGGTTAAATTAGATTTAAGACCTGATATTAAAAAAATGCTAGAAATAGCCTTTGAAAGAAATTATTCAAAAAGTTACGCTTCTTTGGAAGAGTTTTTAGCTAATGTTCTTCATAATGCAGTTAAAAACTTAATCACCAAAGAAGCGTTTGAAAACAAAGGATTTGTTATTTCTCTAAAAGATTAGGAGTTTCGTTTAAAACTTGAAAATCTTTGTCATTTAGTCTTTTTTCAAGTGTTGCGACTTTACTTTCTAGCTCGCTAACTCTTAAAAGAAGATTATTAAGTTGAGCTTTTAAGCTTTGTATTTCGTCCATTACATCACCTTCATAGAGTGAAAGTAATTATAACTAAAAAAAGGATAAAAAATGAGTTTTACAGATTTTTATTTTGATAGAGAAGAAAAAAGAATTTCTAACTACGCAAGAGAATTAGTTAAAGATGAATTAGAGAGCAGAGAAAACTTTGCGGATATTTTTAACTCTTTGCAAGAATTTAAAAATATTTTAGAAGTAAGCTTGGAAGATGATGAAGATATTGCAGCTTCTTTGCAAGCCTATGGAGATGAGTTTATTAACGATACCTATGATTTATTGGAAAAAGTAAGGAAATTTGAGAAGAAATACGAAAAGCTTTATTAAAAGTTTAACAAGTTCTTTTTATTAAAGAACTTTCTTAAGCTTTTGACCGCTTGGAAATTAAGCTTTGCTATCGTGTTGATGGTTTTGAATAGCGGAAGGGTTAGCGAGTTATCCATAAACTTGGCTCGTTATTATTGTTTATAGTGCTATTTTTCAAAGGTTTTCTTGCACTTTAAAAACGACAGAAAATCAAGAGTTTAAGAAAAAGAAAGTATAATTATAAAGTTTAAGTTGCTAACTTGTCTCGGTGTTGAGAAAGGAGGCTCTAAAATGTGGGATAAAATTTTAACAATTTTAATCTTAATCTTAGAGCTAATTAGAGAGCTTATAAAACTCTAATATTTTTTAACACAGATAAATTTTAACTAAATCCGCTTAGCATAAACTTAAACGATTATACAATGCCGAGACTTGCGGATTTACTCGGCTTTATCAAAAATAAAAATAAATTTGATAAAATAACATTGTTTAAGTGGCTAATTTCTCTTGGTGGGGAAGGAGCTGTTTTTGATGATAGAGAAGTTTTTAAAAATTGCTTTTTTATTGTTAGAAATAGTAAAAAAGTTGATTGAAATAATCAATCAACTAAACTAAAAAACCACTAAAATTATAGAATAGCCTTGCTTAGCCTATACTTAAACAATACTCACGCCAAGAGAGCAAGGCTCTTGGCTTTTCTTAAGCTCCTTTAATGCTTAAATGGGGCAACTTTAAAACTACTTATTTTACATTCATGAGAATTTGTCTTTTTTGTTTTTTAGTTTTTATTTTCCTTTTTAATAAAGAACTCAGTTGCTCCTTTTAAGCATTAATCTAAAAGGAGAAAAAATGAAAGCTTATCACACAAAAGAACAAGTCATCATTAAACTTAGCAAAGATGAATATAGAAAAGAAATGAAGCTAAATAAGTCTTTAAAAGATGAAAATAAATCTTTAAAAACTGAAATTTCTAATCTTGAAAATGAAAAAATAGAACTTTTAAAAGAGTTAAAAGACCAAATAGAAGCAAATATGAAAAATATAAAAGAAATTAGCTCTTTGCAAAATAAAATTTATGAGCTTCTTTATGCAAAAGAAAGGTCAAAACTATGTTCTTGATATTTAAAAAGAATGAAAAAATCAGAAACTTAGAAAAAGAAGTTCAAAGGCTAAAAGGTGTAATAGCATTAAAAGATACTGCTATAAATGAAATTTCATTGAAGCTAGAAGAAGAAATTAAAATCAATGTAAAACTTAGTAATTTTCGCATAAAAATCCTTGATGCTTTAGGGCTTATAGGGGTTTTTAAAAATGATGATAAAGCTATTAAAGAAGTAAAAAGATTAAAGGAGAAAGAATGTCAGTAACTACAATATCACAAGAAAAACAAGTCTTAAATATTTTATTAAACAAAGGAAAAATAGATAATTTTTATTGCATAGATACAAGAATTACTACAAGACTTGGAGCTTATATTTATAATCTTAGAAATAAAGGTTATGCAATAGAAACAGTTAGAAACAAAGAAACGAGAAATACTTTTTATATTTTAAAAAGCACTCCAAAAATAAAAAAGGCAGGATAAAATGAATTGTAAAATAATTGATTTAGAGCAGGGTAGTGTGGAATGGTTAAATTTTAGAAAAGGAAAAATAGGTGCATCGATGGTAGCATCTTGTGTAGGTATTAAAGGTGCTTTTAACTCTAAAGAAGAGGCAAGAGATATCATCTTAGGACTTAAAGAAGTCTATCAAAATGAAGCTATGAGAAGAGGCAATGAATATGAGCCTTTGATTAGAGCTAGGGTTGAATTTTTACATTCTGTGAGTATCACTCCTGTAGTTTTGCAAAGTCTAGAAAATGAAATGTTTATAGCAAGTTTAGATGGAATAGATGAAAATGGAATTATTTATGAGTTTAAATACTCGCAAGATGAGTATGATTTTATCAAAAGAAATAAAAAGCCAAGTGATAAATATTACGCTCAAGTGCAATTTGGGCTTTATATCAGTGGTAAAGAAAAATGTATATTTGTAGCCATGAATAAAGAAGAAGAGATTGTAGAGTGCGAAGTTTCAAAAGATGAAGCTTATCAAGAATGGTTGGTTAAAAATATAAAAGAGTTTATATTAGATTATATCATAGATCAAAAAAGCGATTATAAAGAGCTTGAAGATACTAAAGCAAAAAATCTAACGATTGAAATTATAAGGCTTGAAAACACGATTAAACCTATTAAGGAAAAGCTAGAAAGTCTTAAAAAAGAACTCATAGCCTTAGCAAATGGAGAAAAAGCAAGATGTTTGGATATTACAATTTATCCGCAAAGTAGAACTACAATTGATTATAAGGGCTTTTTAGAGCAAAAAAATATTACTGTGCCTAAAGAATTTTATAAGGAAAGTACTTCAATGTGCTTAAAAATCAAAAAAGGAGCATAAAAATAAAGCACTTTTTGATAAAATTATAAAAACAAAGGAAGGGTTAAAATGTTAAATTTAAAAAGTTTAGAAATCACTTGCAAACAATGTAAAACTAAAATCACTTTAGATATAGGTAAAACTGTCATTGTATGCCCACTTTGCAATAATGCTTTTTATAATTCTTATGATGAAGCTCCACTTTCTAAACTAGGAAATATATTGCAAAGCTTAAAAGAGCATAAAAAAGCAGAGTTTAGATTTATTACAGATGAAAAGGAATAAATATGAAAAGCTATAAAATTACCTGCAGAAACTGCGATACGCAAATCATTGCAAAAGTTGAGCAAAGCATTCTTTTTTGTCCTGCTTGTCATACAAACTTTTTTAATTCTTATGATGAAGCACCTTTTAAAACTTTACGTCAGAGCCTAAAATCTTTTGAAGATAAAAGCAGTGTTTTAAAATTTGAGTTTATCACAGATGAAAAGGAATAAAATGGAGAAAGAAAACATTGTTAAAGAAGTTTGTAAAGAGTTAAATATCACGCAAAAGGAGTTAAGCGAGATTTTAGTAATTTATGTTCTTTGAATTAGGGTTGTTTAAGATTTTTGTGTTAGAATTTGGCTATGTTAGAATTAATTAAAAACATAGGGCTTGGCTTATTTGTTAATGGGAGTTTCGCATTAATGAATTTTGACTTTAAACCGCAAAGCTTTATCATAACTGCTTTTAGCGTCGGGATTATGGCTATATGTATTCTTATGCAAAGGAGGCAAAAGGATGAATGAGATAGGTTTAAACATTATCGCAGGGGTAAGCGTTATACTCTTTGCTTATACTTGCTATCTATTTTATAAGCAAAATAAGTCTCTAAAAGACAAAACGAAAGAAAGTAAGCACTAAAATCAAAACAACCCTTTCAAAGCATAAAATGAAAGGGTTAATATGCTATCACAAATACAAAATAATACCTCAATACAAGTTGCTTCATTTTATGAAGTTACCAAAAATTTAATCGCAAAACATTTTTTAAGAAACGCCGATGAACTCATAGAAAATATA
>NZ_AINS01000111.1 GCF_000254135.1 Campylobacter coli LMG 9860 | reverse complement strand
TTTAATATATTTTATATAAGGAATTTAAATTTATTTTTTAAAGTTAAAATGAGCTAGAAAAGCTTTTTTTTACTAAGTTAATACTAAAATACCTTTTTTAGTTAAAATTGATTAAAAACAAAAATTATAAGATTTTAGGAAAAGTTTTTATGAAATATCCTTTAGATTGTGAAGAAAATTTTGAAAAGTCTTTTTTATTTTGGCTTGCAAAATATGTTAAATTTAAACTCAACTCTCTTTCCAATAAAGAACTTAAAAATCCAAAAGCCCTAGCAGAGGTTAATTTTGCACTTACAAGGGGTGTTAAAAATATAGAAGAGCTTGATGCCTTGGCTAAAAAAGCAAGAAATGCGGGTTTAAATGGGGTTAATACTTATTTTAATCCCTTAAAAAAAGTTTTTGAATATCTTAATTTTTATAAATTACACTCCTTAAAGCAAATCGATGAAGAGCTTATAGTGGAGGTTTTAGCAAGTATTACTGGAGCTTTATCGGATGCGAGTAAAAAAAACTACCGTATTGCAGTGATTAATTTTTTTGATTTTTTAGATAAACAAAACGAAGAGGATGAAAAGGCGCATATTTTTAATATTGTACTTAAAAATTGGGGAGGTATTACAGGAAGCAAGGGAGCAAAACTGCCTGAATTCATGAACGAAGATGAGTTAAAAAAATTCCTTGAAGCCATAGAAAATTCAGATTTTAAAAACAATACCATACGCAACAAGCTTATTATAAAAATCATCATTTTTACAGGAATTCGTGTAAGTGAGGCTATCAATATCAAACTCAAGGATATTAGCGAAGAAAACGAACTTTACATTATAAGAATTCGCGCCAAAGGAAATAAATACCGCGTTGTGATGATAAAAAAAGAATTAATCGAGCATTTGTTAAAGGATGTAAGAGTTAATTATTTAAGTGAAGGTGGCTTACTTTTTGTCAATCGCAATGGAAAAGCTTTAACACAAGCTTATGTAAGTCGTATTGTAGAGCAAATTTTATTTCGCGCAGGAATTCGCAAGCAAAAAAACGGCGCTCATATGCTTCGCCATACTTTTGCTACCCTACTCTATAAAAAACAAAAAGATTTGGTTTTGGTGCAAGAAGCTTTAGGTCATGCAAATTTAAATACTTCAAGAATTTATACACATTTTGACAATGATAAATTAAAGCTTGCTGCACAAGTAGCAAAGGAATTAAGTGAGCGCTGAAACAAAATTTGCCATTTTTGGTAAATATTTTTATTATGACTTAAAATTTGTTCTTAAAGCCTATAATAAAAAACAAAGTAAAAAATACTTTAAATTTGTGCAAAAACATAAAGATAAATATTATTTTTTAACTCTTGTGGATTATGAATTTTATAAATACTTACAAGATAAAAACTTCACTAGCAAAGAGGCTTATTTGAGCTTTTATGCTTATAAAAAAAGAAAAAAATTCACTGCGATGAGGGTTGATGAAGAAAATTTTATGCCTATTTTTAAAAATCATTTAGATTTTAAAAACTATGAAAAAAACTTTTTGCAAGTAAAATCCGCTATAGCAAAAGGACGAAGCTATCAGGTCAATCTCACTCAAAGTTTTCATTTTGATAGCTTGCTTGATGGATTTTCTTTGTTTAATCTTTTATCCAAAAGACAAGATACTGAATTTAAAGCGTATATTAAAGATGAAGGACGCGAAATTCTTTCCTTTTCTCCTGAATTATTTTTTAAAATCCATAAAAGAAAAATAATCACCCAGCCTATGAAAGGCACGAGTGCAAGATCTAAGGATTTAAATCAAGATAAGAAAAACAAACTTTTTTTGCAAAAAGATGTTAAAAATTTAAGCGAAAATGTAATGATAGTCGATCTTTTAAGAAACGATCTTTCAAAACTTATCGTTAAAAACAGCATGAAAACAAAGCTTTTTAAAATTCAAAGCTACCCTACTTTACATCAAATGACTTCCATTATAAAAGGCAAGCTTAAAAAAGATATTGATTATTTTCAAATTTTCAAAGCTTTATTTCCCTGCGGTTCGATCACAGGAGCTCCTAAACTTGAAACCATAAAACTTATAGAAGAACTTGAAGCAAGAAAACGCGGAATTTATTGCGGTGCTATAGGTTGTATCCATAAAAATAAAAGCAAATTTAGTGTTGCTATACGCACTCTTGAGAAAAAACAAGATTATCAATACAGCGTCGGAAGTGGTTTGGTGTGGGATTCTAAGCTTGAGGAAGAAATTAAAGAATTGGAGTTAAAAACTCAATTTTTAATGCCTAAAAATTTTTATCTTTTTGAAACTATGTATTATAAAAAGGGTAAAATTTTATTTTTTAAAGAACATTTGCAAAGAATTTTAAATTCTGCCTTAAAATTGAATTTTAACACACAAAAACTCATTAAAGATTTTCAAGAAGTGTTAAGCTACAAATCCAATTTAAAAGAATTTAAAAATTTCAATATCCAAGCTTTAAATGAAAAACTTTTTCATAAAAATCATAGCTTTTTTTATCCAAGCATCATTAAAAGTCATCACAAACAGGCTATTTTTAAACTTATCTTGCAAAAAGATGGCAACTATACTATCTTAGAAAATCATATCAAAACAAGTGATAATAATATCTTGCTTTTAAGTGATAAACCCTTAAATTCGCAAAGCGATTCTTTATATCATAAAAGTTCTTTAAGACAAATTTATGATCAAAAAGCTTTTTTATGGAAAGAAAATCAATGCTTTGATATAGCTTTTTTTAATGAAAAAAATGAATTATGCGAAGGTTCAAGAAGTAATATCATCATTAAAAAAGATAAAGTCCTTTATACCCCTACCCTACAAAGTGGACTTTTAAATGGAATTTATAGGCAATTTTTGCTTGATTTAGGACTTATAAAAGAAAAAAAACTTTTTAAAGAGGATTTGTTAAATGCAGATGAGATTTATTGTATCAATTCGGTTAGAGGATTGCAAAAAGTGAGTGTAAAATGAAAAAAATTTTACTCATAGATAATTATGATTCTTTCAGCTATACTATAGTTTTTTATCTTAAAGAATTGGGCTATCAATGTAAAATTATAAAAAATGATGAATTTAAAAAAGCTAAAGATTTAGCTCGCTTTGATTTTTCTCATCTTATCATCTCTCCAGGTCCAAATTCTCCTACTGAATCAAAATTAAGTTTAAAAGCAATTCAATACTTTAAAAAAGATAAAAAAATACTAGGAATTTGTTTAGGACATCAGTGTATAGGCGAGATTTTTGGTGGAAAAATCACTCCGATGCCCTACCCTATGCAAGGTAAAATTTCAAGATTGCATCTTAAGAAAAATGCTAAAAAAAGCCTGCTTTTTAAAGGTATTAAAAATAAAAGTAAAATTTGTTTGTATCATTCTTTACATATTAGCAAAATGCCAAAAAGCTGTGAAATTTTGGCTTTAAATGATAAAAATATCATCATGGCAATCAAGCATAAAAAATATGAGATTTATGGGGTGCAATTTCACCCCGAAGCAATTTTAAGCCAAAATGGCAAAAAATTACTTAAAAATTTTATGAAAATTTAACTTTTTTTAGCATTTAAAATCACGCTTAAGATAATTAAAGCAAAGGCAAAAAGATCTAAAAAGCTGTATCTTGTTCCTAAAAATAAAAAGCTCATAAAAGCAGCTGCTACAGGCTCGATACATGCTATCATGCTTGCTCTTAAAGCTCCTATGTATTCAACCCCTTTAAGATATAGACAAAAAGCCCCTATAGTTCCTATAAATATTATACCTGCTTGGGCTAAATACAAATTAAGAGCAAAATCATAATGCACTAAACCTTCTTTAAATTCAAGTATCCCAAAAAGTATAAAAGAAGCGATTAAACTAGACCAACCCATAACAAAGAAAATTCCATATTTTGCAATGATTTTTCTTGCACCTAAAGAATAAAAAGCAACCCCAAAAGCTCCTAAAATGGCCCAAAAAATTCCCCATAAATTTAGGTTTAAATTGCTTATATCTCCACCACTTGCAAGCAAAAATAGAGCTAGAATTATAAAAATTAAAGCCATACTTTCAAAAATTTTAGGCATTTTTTTATCTTTTAAACATACATAAATCATGATAAGTAAAGGAGCACAGTATTGTATCATAGTAGCAGTACCCGCATCGGTATAAAAAATAGCTTTAAAATATCCATATTGAGTCATCAATAAACCAAAGAAAGCAAAAATCAAAAAGGATAAAAGCTCATCTTTTTTAAATTGAAATATTTTTATTTTCTTTAAGCTATATAAAATAAGCACTATACCTGTACAAAACAATCTATAAAAACTTACCCAATCTACCCCATAATTATTTTTAAACAAATACTCAGCCAAAACTCCGCTTATAGCCCAAAAAATTCCACCCAGCAAAACCAAAAAAACACCCATGATATCACCTTGAAAAATAAAATATTTATCATTACTTTTTAAATTTAAAATAATACAATAAAAATCATCAAACTCGGAAAAATTTAAGCTCCAAATAAATCACAAATTTCAAAACGAAAAGCCCAAGCAATAAACTTTTACAAAGTTTAAAAAGGTATAATTAAGCTTTGAAATTTAAAATAAGGTTTATCATAATGACTTATTTAGAAATACAAGGCTCCCAAAAACTTCAAGGTGAAGTTATAATAAGTGGTGCAAAAAATGCCGCTTTACCCCTAATCGCTTCTAGCATACTTGCAAAAAATGAAGTTAAAATAAATAATGTTCCTAATGTTGCAGACATTAAAACACTCATTTCTTTGCTTGAAAATTTAGGCGCAAAAACTGACTTTAAAGAAAATACAGCATATTTAGATACATCAACACTTGATAAAACCGTGGCCAAATATGATATCGTGCGTAAAATGCGCGCTTCTATCCTTACTTTAGGACCCTTGCTTGCTCGTTTTAATCATTGTGAAGTTTCATTGCCTGGAGGATGTGCTATAGGACAAAGACCTATCGATTTACACCTAAGTGCTTTAGAAAAAATGGGTGCAAATATAGAAATAAAACAAGGTTATGTCGTAGCAAGTGGGAATTTAAAAGGAGCTCAAATTCTTTTTGATAAAATTACCGTTACAGGCAGCGAAAATATCATTATGGCAGCAGCTTTAGCTAAGGGAAAAACTAAGCTTGTAAATGTTGCCAAAGAGCCTGAAGTCGTGCAGCTTTGTGAAGTTTTAGCCAAGGCTGGGCTTGATATAAAAGGCATAGGCACAGATGAGCTTGAAATTTATGGCACAGATAAAGAACTTTTGGATTTTAAAGAATTTAGTGTGATTCCTGATAGGATTGAAGCGGGAACTTATTTGTGTGCAGGAGCTATTACAAATTCTAAAATCACACTTAAAAAAGTAAATGCCGAGCATTTAGGAGCGGTTTTAGCAAAACTCCATCAAATGGGTTTTGAAACTTTGGTAGACAATGATAATATCACCTTATTTCCTGCAAAAGAAATCAAAGCTACGGAGATCATGACTAGTGAATATCCTGGTTTTCCAACCGATATGCAAGCACAATTTATGGCTTTAGCCCTAATGGCAAAGGGTACAAGCATCATCGATGAAAGACTTTTTGAAAATCGCTTTATGCATGTAAGCGAGCTTTTAAGAATGGGTGCGGATATTAAATTAAATGGGCATATTGCTACTATAGTGGGTGGTAAAGAATTAAATGCTGCAGATGTTATGGCTACGGATTTGCGTGCTTCTTCGGCTTTGATTTTAGCAGCACTTGTGGCTAAGGGCACAAGTAGAATACATAGAATTTATCATCTTGATCGTGGTTATGAAAAATTAGAAGAAAAATTTAAAGCCTTAGGCGCTAAAATCACAAGGCTTGAAGAATGAAAAACATTTTTCAAACTTTAGCGCATTTACAAGATCAAATTAAGGCTCTTAATGAGTTTGAATTAATCAGTCTTGAAGAAGCTAAAGATAGGGTTTTGGCTAAAGATCTCTATGCTGTAAAAAATTTACCTAGCTTTGATAATGCTGCGCTTGATGGCTATGCTTTTAATTATGCGGATGTAAATCAAGCTTTAGATATAAAAGGTACGATTTTAGCTGGAGATAAAAACACTTATGAGATCTATAAAAATGAGTGTTTTAAGATCATGACAGGTGCAAAAATGCCCAAAAATGCCGATACTATTTTAATGATAGAAGATGAGTGTATAGAAGAAGGCAAGCTTGTCATCAAAAAGCCACCTAAACAATACAACGCTTATCGTTATAAGGGCGAAGAATTAAAAAAAGATGAGCTTTTGCTAAAAAAAGGCACAAGGCTTAATGCTAGACATATCGCTCTGCTCTCCTCTCAAGGGCTTTATAAAATAGAAGTTGTAAGAAAAATTCGTATTGGAATTTTTTCAAGTGGAGATGAGTTAAAAGAACCTTGGCAAGATTGTGATGAGGAAAATATCTATAATGCTAATGCTTTGCCTTTACTTGCTTTATTTAAAGATTGCGCTACAAGTTATCTTGGTATTATTAAAGATGATTTTAATGCAACTAAAAAAGCTTTAGAAAATGCTAATTTTGATCTTTTAATCACTTCAGGTGGTGCGAGTGTAGGAGAAGCTGATTTTATGGAAAAGGCTTTAAATGAATTAGGCTTTACTCCACTTTTTAAGGGTTTAAAAGCACGCCCTGCAAGACCAACTAAGCTTTACCAAAAAGATAAAACTTTAGTATTGATTTTACCAGGAAATCCTATGGCAGCTTATCTTTCTGCTTTTATCTTTGCTAGAAAAATCATCGCTTTACTTTACGGGAATTTAGAAAATCCTTTACAAATTCAAGCTTTTATGGGGAGTGATTTAAAAGTAAAAAGTGGAAGAAATAATCTTATCTTAGGGAATTTAGAAAAGGGTATTTTTTATCCTTTTAATGATAATAAATTTGGTTCAGGGATGATACTGCCTCTGATTCAAAGCGAATTTTTACTCATCAGTGAAGAAGAAAAAGTAGATTTTCAAAAAGATGAAAGAATCATGCTTTTTAAACTTTAATATATTAAGATGGTTATTTTAAAAAGTGGATTTATTTTAAAAGATATTTTAGATAAATGAAAAGAAAAATAAATTTGTGAAGTATGGAGCGGGAAACGAGATTCGAACT
>NZ_AINS01000112.1 GCF_000254135.1 Campylobacter coli LMG 9860 | reverse complement strand
TTTTAAGCTTGAGTCAAAATCTTTTTATTCCTTTATGTTTTCTTTTGATTTTATCTTCTATCATGGGCTTAAAAGGAGTGTGGCTTAGTCCATTTTTTGCTGAATTTTGTGTTTTGGTTTTAGCTTGTATTTTTGTTAGAAAAGTCTTTAAGAAACTATCGTTTTTATAAGGATAGTTTCTTTGGATTGATTTTAGAATTTATATCCTACACCTGTAAGTAAGATGTGATATGTTTCATCGTAAAAATCTATATCGCTATTTCTTTTTTCTAAGCCATAATTTGTAAAACCATAAAGTGAGTTATAGCCTAAGAATTGATTTTTTACGAGCTTGAGATTGAATTTTGTAATGCTACCATCTTGTTTTTGGTTAAAAATAGGATCGGTGCCATCTGTTTTGTATTGATTTAAGCTTAGGCTTGGAGTTAGGATATAATTTCTTGCAAAAACCAGATGTGTTCCTATTTTAAAGCCATATCTTGAGTAGCTTTGAGCCTTTCCATCAGCATCATTATAATCATAGTTTAAGCCTAAATTTAATAAAGAATAATTATAGCTTAATTCTAACTCATGATAATTTCCCTCTCGTTTAAGAGAAGCAAATTCTATACTTTCTTTATCTAATTTATTTTTTGCAAAAACATAAGAAGCGTTGAATTTTCCAAAATCACTTTCATAAAGTTGTGAAATTCTAAAGCCGTATTTACTTACATCGGTTTCTTCACGATTGCCTATAAAATAAGGATTAGCATAAGCTTTTTCTCTTAAAGATGAAATGAAAGAAAAAGAAGTGCTAAAGCGTTCTAAATAAGCTCTTTCATAACCCAAAGCAATACCGCTTAAATCCCTTCCGTTGTAGTTTTTAAGAAATACTCTATCATTATCGATTAAATTGCCATAATAAAGCTCAAGACCTATAAAAGGGATAGCAGCTGTATCAGAATTATCGGCATTGTATCCGCTTAGATAGTCACTATTTGCTAGAGGTGAGATATTGCTCTTAACATCTCTTACACCTACTCCTAGGCTTAAATTTCCGCTAAGACCACTTTGAAATTCTATGGATGAAGCTTGACTTACAAATAAAGAGGCCAAAGCAAAAGAAAATAAGGTTTTTTTCAAGATAAACTCCTTGATAGTTTTTATAATTAGAAATTTTATTGTAACTAATATTACTTTAATTTTTTATAAAAAGCTTATGTGAATTTTTAGATTCTTTTAGATAAAATCTTTCAATAAATTTTACTCAAAAAAGGAAAATAGGTGCAGCAAGAGCATTTTGATTTGGATTTAGAACGTGCAATCTTAAGTAGTTGTATTATGAGTGAGGATGCTTATTCTAGTATAGCAGGAGATATAGAACCTAAGGATTTTAGTCTTAAAGCTCATCAGGATGTTTTTAAAGCTATTATTGCTTGCGTGAATGCTGGAGAGCCTATATCGATTAGCTTTTTAAAAAAGCATAAAAAAATAGACGAGCAAATTTTAACCGAGATTATCGCAACTCCTTCGATAATAGATCTTCCCGCTTATGTCAATGAACTTCGCGAAAAGTCGATTAAAAGACAGCTTTTAAGCTTTGCCCATCTTTTGCCAACAAGGATCAATGATAATCGCGCAGTCAGTGAAATTTCTGATGAAATCGGCAAGGAAATTTTTAACATCACCAATCGTGTAAACACCAACGATATCAAAGATATAGAAATAGTCTTAAGTGAGCTTTTGGAAGAATTTAAAAAACAAAAAAGCCTTGAAAACAAATCCGTGATAGGACTTGATACAGGATTTGAAGATCTAAATACTATGACTAAGGGTTTTAAAGGTGGGGAGCTTATCATCATCGCAGCGCGCCCAGGTATGGGAAAAACAACTTTGTGCTTAAATTTTATAGAAAAGGTTTTAAGACAGGATAAAGGAGTGGTGATGTTTTCGCTTGAAATGCCTGCTGCTCAAATCATGCAAAGAATGCTTTCGGCAAAAACTTCCATTCCTTTGCAAAAAATCTTGACTGCGGATTTAAATGATAACGAATGGGAACGCATTGGCGATGCTTGCAATTATTATTCTAAAAAGAAATTATTTATCTATGATAGTGGTTATGCGACTATTACAGATGTAAGAGCGATTTTAAGGCGCTTAAAGGCTCAAGAAGAAAGTATAGGGCTTTGCGTGATCGACTATATAGGGCTTATGATGAGTAATTCTAATTTTAATGATAGACATTTGCAAGTCAGCGAAATTTCAAGAGGGCTTAAGCTTTTAGCAAGGGAGCTTGATATGCCTATCATCGCGCTTTCACAGCTCAATCGTTCTTTAGAACAGCGTGCAAACAAGCGTCCTATGATGAGTGATTTACGTGAAAGTGGGGCTATAGAGCAGGATGCGGATACGATTTTGTTTGTATATCGTGATGAGGTTTATAGGGAACAAGATGAAAAAGAGCGTGAAAATAAAGCGAAAGCCGAAGGCAAGCCTTATCAAAGAAATTTCATTCCTAATCCTATGCAAGAAAATGCTGAAATTTTAGTCGGCAAAAATAGAAATGGTCCTGTAGGGGTTGTCGAGGTTTTATTTTTAAAAGAAAAATCTTGTTTTGTGGATAAGCCACGATTTGAGAGTGTTGAATTTCAGGAGTAGGGATTAACTCTATAGGTCGAGCTTAATTTGCCATAAAGAAATTTAGAAAGAGAACAAAGTCAAAAGTCTAAACTAAATCAATAATAACTAAAGTCCAAAATACCCATAAACAAGCGGTTTTAATAAGAGGCGTCCAAGATAAAAGCCCATTGTGTATTATGCTTAAAACGCCTTCTGCACTTTCAACCCCAAAAGCTAAATTTGGAGCAAGAAAAATTAAAAAAATAATCGCTAGTTTATTTCCATTTAAGAGCGTCTTTGTTGTAATTTTCATTTTTTCCAATTCCGTAAGGAACACGATTGTCGGTTTGCATTTCAACTGCCCATTTTGCATTAGAACAATCCCTTTGTTGAGTTTCATTCAT
>NZ_AINS01000113.1 GCF_000254135.1 Campylobacter coli LMG 9860 | reverse complement strand
GAAAACATTGTTAAAAAGGTTTGCAAGGAATTAGGGCTTACTTATAGGCAACTTGGCGAGTTGATAGGACTTAGCGAAGGTCGAGTAAAACAACTTGCGATTGGCGAAGTTGGCGAACAAGTAGAAAAAGCTTGTCAAATGCTTATCAAAATTCATAAGCTAGAAGCCGAACTAAACGAGCAAAAACAATTAAAAACACTTCTTAAAAATTTTATTTCTTAACCGAGTTATTTTTAACTTGGTTAAAACCCACCAAAAGTATAAAATCATAACTAAAATTTTAAAAAAGTTTATATTTTTACACTTTTACTATTGACAATAGTTCGTAATTATGCTATAATTCTCGCATAAAGGTTATAAAACATAACCTTTAAATAAACGAAAGGAGTAAAAGATGCCAACTAGTGAAGTGCTCGAGCTAATCACTGCGGTAATTTGCTTGATGACTGCAATCATTCAAGCATTGAAGCGGTAACCAAAGGGGCGAAAGCCCCCTGACATCTTTTACCTTTTAAAATTATATCATAAAGGAGCGGTTATGGTGCAAATTTTGTTAGTAGTTTTAGCAACTTTGGTTTTAGGCTTAGCTATTAAGGTTTCAAGATTAGAAAAAGAGATTAAGGAGCTTAAAAAATGAGTGCTTTAATCCCTATAAATAATGTAAATGTAGTTTTTGAAGTTGTTGGCGATGAAATATTCGCCAACTCTTTACAGATAGCTGAAGTATTTGAAAAAGACCACTCAAATGTGTTAAAGGCAATAGATAAACTACCAAACGATGAATTTAAAAGCTCAAATTTTAAATATGATAGCTATTTTGACAAAAAGAGCGAACAAAGGCGTATGATAAACCTTACTCGTGACGCTTTTTCTCTTTTAGTGATGGG
>NZ_AINS01000114.1 GCF_000254135.1 Campylobacter coli LMG 9860 | reverse complement strand
AAAACCGCACGAAAAAATTCCATAGTGCCAAGCTAAAATGATATAATAAAAAAAATGAAAGGTTAAAAATGACAAATGCACAAATCAATGACAAGATTTTAGAACTAGCTAATTATTTAAAAATAGACAATAAATGTGTTGCCCATAATGCTAGATTACAATCCATGCAAATCAATGGTGCTGTTATAAAGAATTTTAGTTTTAAATTATTTAATGAGTATAAATTATCATTTTTCAATTGCAAATTTTTATGTGAAATAAACGAAGCTCCTGGTTTTTTCGAGATAGAAAATCCAGTTTATATCTATGATTGTACTTTTGAAGAAAATGTTATTTCATATAATATCAAATTTAAAAGCAACGTGGTTATAGCTTATTGTCGTTTTAATAAAAATTTTTATTTTGAGGCAAATACATTTTGTAATTCGTCTAATTTTGAAAGAAATTTTTATAATTACGCTAGTTTCAAAAAAAGCCATTTTGAAAAAAATGTAACTTTTTATAATTCTACTTTTAAAGGTTTAGATTTTTCACAAGCAATTTTCAATGAAAATTTAAATATAGTTAATACAAAATTAAATTTTACTTTTTCTAATTTAGAAGAAAAAATCGAACAAGAATATGAAGAGTTTAATAAAAATAAAAAAGAAGAAGATCAAAAATCCTTAGATAAATTTGCAAATGATTTTAGAGATTCTTTTAGGACTTTTAAAAGTGCTTTGATAAAAGATAACAATGCCTTAGACGCTTCAAATTTTCATAAATACGAGCTTTATTGTAAAGAGATAGAGCTAAAAGAAAGTTGGAATAAAAAAGGTAAGAATGTAAGCAATATGACAGATTTAGAAACAAATGTTTCGAGAATTCGGGATTTTATGGATTTTTTACTTTTAGGATTTTATAGAAAGCTTTGCGATCATCATACAGACTTTTTAAAAGTTTTTAATAATCTTATATTATTAATTGCTTTGTATGCTTTGTTTGTTTTTGGTTTTACTTGGCTTCATAATGATAAACTAGAAGATACAAGAGCGATTTTAACTTTATTTGGATTTTTTGATAAATTTAGGCTTTATTTTGATATCATAAGTGCTATTTTTGCAGTTTTTGGATGTGGTTTTTTTGTTTGGAAATTAAATTCATATGAAAAGAAAAACAATGTCTCAAAAAAACAAAACATAAATTTTATATATATCATTGGTGATTTTTTGAATTTGATTAAAAGCTTATTTTTCGCATCCTTTATCCCTTGTGTTTTTTATGTGTTATTTTCATTATTTGGATTTTTTTTAAATTTAGGTAAAGACTTTGGATATTCACTACTTATAAATACTTTGTTTGTTAGTTTATATATTTGTTTAGTTCATACCAAATCTTTGTTTTTTGGTAGATATGTGGTGCTTATCTTTTCATATATAGGATTTATTATAATGCTCATAAAACAACCTAATGTAATTCACCCTTTAATAGGAAAAATCGCAAACGAATCTGATAAATTTTTTAATTACCCAAGCTTAATAGTGCTAAACATACTATATACCATACTTTTAGCTTTAGTTCTTTTCTCGCTCCAAAAAACCGCACGAAAAAATTC
>NZ_AINS01000115.1 GCF_000254135.1 Campylobacter coli LMG 9860 | reverse complement strand
ATTTTTATATAAAAATATAAAACTTAAAACATTTTAAGTTCTCTTTTAATTATAAAGAATATAATTTTTTCCATTTTTAAAATTATCTTTATAAGTAATGAAACAAGAAGAGGATATGGTATGTTTATTTTTAGTCCTTTGTTTACGATTTTTATCTTACTAGCAGGTGGGTATTTTGCTAAAAGAGTGGGTATCTTAAAACAAAAACAAGCAAGAACCTTTTTAGATTTTGCTATCGTTTTTGCTTTGCCTTGTTTAATTTTCGATAAAGCTTATCATTTAAATTTTGATTTCTCTTTGGTTGTTTTGATATTTATAGGATTTTTTAGTTGTGCTCTTGCTGCTTTTATAGTCGTATTTTTAGGTTTTATTTTTAATTTTTCAAAAGCAACACTAGTGAGTATGTTTTTACTCTCTTGCTTTGGAAATACTATTTTTGTGGGTATGCCTATCGTTGAAGGCATTTTTGCTAATGCGCAATTTGGCGCAGAAGTAATACTATATGATGCTTTAGCTACTACTTTGCCTATTTCTCTTTTGGGGCCTTTTATCCTTTCTTTGGGAAGTGGTGAAAAAGTAAGTTTGGTAGCAAATATTAAAAAAATTCTTTCTTTTCCACCTTTTTTGGCTTTGCTTTTGGGTTTTTTGTGTAAATTAATATCCTTGCCTGAATTTATTTTTTCCCCTATTCGTTTATTTGGTGGTGCAGCTACTCCAGTGGCACTTTTTGCCATAGGTTTGGGACTTGGTTTTATGGCGATTAAAACTGCTTATAAACCTACTATTCTTGTGATTTTAGCTAAAATGGTTTTAGCACCTTTAATTTTTGTGCTTTTATTAAAGCTTTTTGGTTTTGAAATGAAAGCTTCAATCATAGTTGCCATCATAGAAAGTGCCACGCCTACAATGACTTTAGCAGGAGCTATGGTAATGAAGGCTAAATTAGATAGCAATCTAGCTGTAAGTACTGTGGCTTTTGGAGTGCTTTTTGCTTTTATTTCTATGCCAATTTTAGTTTGGGCTTTGGCGTAAATTTAAATATATGAAAGAATTATAAGAAAAAATTAAAAAAGCAAAGAGTATTTATCTCTTTGCTAAAAATTTATTATTTTAAACCAAGCTTTTTGCTAATTCCTTAGCGCCTTTTAAGTCCACTTTTCCAGAGCCTAAAAGTGGAATTTTTTCTACTTTTAGATAGCGACTTGGCTTGAAAATAGCAGGCATACTTGAGCTTTTTATAGCTTCGCAAACACCTTCAAAGAATTCTTCATCACATTCTATAAGCAAGGCAACTTGTTCGCCTTTTTTCTCATCTTCTAAAGCTACGGTGCAAAATTTCACTATATTTGTATCGATGAATTTAGCGATTTCTTCTTCTAGAGCACCTAAAGATATCATCTCTCCACCGATTTTCGCAAAACGCGAATAACGATCTACGATATACAAAAATCCATCTTCATCTAAATGCCCTTTATCGCCGGTGTTATACCATCTTATGCCATCGATTTCTTTGATGACTTCATCGGTTTTTTCTTTGTTGTTAAGATATCCTACCATGACTTGGTGTCCGCCTATGAGTATCAGCCCATCTTCATTTGTTTTTAGAGTTTCGTAAGTATTAGGATCGACAATGCGAACTGCAGTTCCAGGTAGAGGCATGCCCACACTTCCTTCTTTGCTTGCGCGGTGAACTATCCAATAATCCGCATCAAAGCGATTAGGCAAATTCACGCTTGCAACAGGAGTGGTTTCAGTCGCTCCATAGCCCTCAAAAATACTCTTTTTAAATTTCATTTCAAAGGCAGATCGAACTTCGCTTTTAAGCTTTTCAGCTCCTGAAACAACCACTCTTAAGCTTTCAAACATAATGGCATCAAGCTTTTTATTTCTAGCGTAAATTCCTAAGAAGGTCGAGGTTCCACACATTATCGTAACATTGTTTTTGGCTACAGCTTTTGCTATGCCTAAAGCATCGGTTGGATCAGCAAAAGTAATGCTTTTAATACTTTCAAGTAAAGGTAAAAATGTAGTAACAGTTAGCCCAAAAGCATGAAAAGGTGGCAAGGATGAAAGTATTACATCATTGTTTCTTGTGCAAAGCACATCTGAAATTTGAGCGATATTGCTTAGGATATTTCGGTTATTTAACATTACGCCTTTTGGAGTGCCTTCGCTACCACTGCTAAAAAGAATAGCTGCTATGGCAAGATTGTTTTTAGAAGGAGCAAAGATCGCTTTTAATATAAAGCTAGGTAAAATACTAACTGCCATCATCATTGCTAAAATTTTACTTTTTTGTTTTTTAAAGATTTCAACCACATCTTCCATGTAGATAAGATTTACTTCTTCACCAAAATTTAAAGACACGCCTTTGCTTTCTAATTTTTCTAAGAATTTCTTAGAAGTATAAATTTGTGAAATTTGAGCACTTTTTACTGCTGCTTGTAAGGCTTTTTCTCCCGCAGTAAAATTTAAATTTACTACAATTTTTTGTGCAAGCAAGACACTTAAATTTAGCAAAGAACTAGCAAAAGAAGCAGGAAGTAAAATTCCTACACATTCTTCTTTGGGCGCATAAGATCCGCGTTCAAAATTGCTATTGATTTTTTTTGAATTTTCTTTTATAAGGGTGCTTAAAATAAAACTAAGACTCAATAATTTTCTATAGCTAATCGCTCCTGCTAAAGAGTCGATTATAGCTATATTACTAAGATTTCTTTTAGCGCTGGTGATAAAAGCTCTTGCTATGGTATGCATTGCTTCGCATTGAGATTTCCAAGCCATAAAAGAAAGTTCAAAAACTTTAGCTTTTACCTCTTCTTTTTTAGAATGTAAAGACATAGGAGCACCAAAGGCTATAGCGATATTTCTTTTGCTTAAGGTGCGATTTCTAGCTGAAAACTCCTCATCACTTCTTGAAAAAGTGCTACCCCAAAGTCCGCGTATATAAAAAGGTAAAATCACCCCATCATCTTCTTCTAAATTTGAGCAAACATGTTCAAATCCACCTTTAAATTCATTGAGTTGCCCATGTCTTGAAAGCACGCCTTCAGGAAAAAGACAAACCAAATCCCCTTGTTTAATACGCTCTGCAATAAGCTCTAAGCTAGCCTTGCTTGCTGCACTTGAAACAGGAATGACACCAAATTTATCAAGAAAAATTTTGATATACCATTTAGAATAAATACTTCGCTCCATGACAAAATAAATTTTTCTAGGAATTGCCATTTGCACTATAGCCCAATCGATAAAAGAAATATGATTGCCCAAAAGCAAGGCGCCGCCTTTTTCAGGGATATTTTTAAAGCCTTCCACAAGCAAACGATAGCGTCCTAAAAATGCTATGCTTAAAAGCATTCTTACTAAAGAAAAAGGGAGTTTAAAGACTACATAAATCGCACCCAAAAAAGCAACAAGTGTAATGAAGTAAAATAAATAAATTACATTGATTTCTAAATTGGCAAATAAAGTTGCCAAAACAAGAAAAGTAAGCATGGCGATATTTTGTATGAAGTTATTGCCTGCTAAAATTTTACCCAGTTCATTTTCTTTTGCATGAAATTGTATAAGAGAATTTAAAGGTATGATAAATAACGCACCGCAAAAACCAAAGATAAAAAAGATAAAACTATATGTAATCAAACTTGTAAAATAGGGCATAATCAAGGCCATTAAAAACACGCCCAAAGCCCCAAAAGGAATGAGTCCAAGCTCGATATAATTTTTAGAAAACCTACCCGCTATTAAAGAGCCTAAAACGACTCCAATCCCTGAAAATCCTAAAGAAACTTGTACAAAAAAAGTATTTTCAATAAAAAGTTCATTTTTACTAAATACGGGAAAACTTACAAGATATAATTGCGATATCGCCCAAAATATCGAAATTCCAACGATGCAAAGCCAAATTACTTTATTTTCAAAAATAAGTTTTAAATTGCTCATCAACAATTTTCCGCTCAAATAGCGTTTAGAATCAAATTTTAATTCTTTTATCTCATCTTTAAGTTTAGGTAAACGCCACGCTAAGTAAAGCTCTATGAGTGAAAAAAGTATAAGTAAAAATCCCAAAGGTGCAACTTGCTTTAAAACCTCTTCTGAGCTGTTATGATTTATATCATATAAGCTTTCAAAACTTAAAGAAAAAAGACTCATTCCAGCTAGTATAGCCACGATGCTTACTGCATTAACTGCACCATTTCCCATCGCAAGTAAATCTTTTCCGACTAATTCTTTAATAAAGCCGTATTTGCTAGGAGAATAAAGTGCAGCTTGAATTCCCATGATGAAAGTAAGTGTAAAAGCTGTCCAAAAAGCCCCATTATAATAGCTTATACAAATGATAATCGTAAGCATAACGCTAAAAGCTGCTGAGAGTTTCATGATAAGATTTTTTGGATATTTGTCTGCTAAAAATCCTGAGGGTGAAAGCATTAAAATAAAAGGTAGAAGGATAAGAGCATTAACAATGGCTGTTAAAAGAAGCTGTGTGCTACCTTCATAAACCTTATAAATAGTATTTTGAATGATGATTTTATGCCCTAAATCTACAAAAGCATTGATGAAAGCTACAAGCAAAAAGGGTATGAGCCCATAGATTTTTAAAAAAGAATTTTTTTGCATATAATTTACTCCTAAATTTATGAAAACTTTATAAAAGTGGCATTGATTTTATCATAAAATTCTAACAATAAAATAGAAGATGATTTAAGATAAGAATTAGAAATCTTTCTTAAATATCTTTATCTTTAAAATTATTCACAAGATAAACTTACATAAAACTAGGTGCATCATTAGAAAAAAGTATCAAATCGCCTTGTTGGGTTTCTTTTGCTAAAACCTTAACAAGATCTGCTTTTTCTTTGAGTATGATGGTTTTTATTTTAAGTTCTTTTTTAAAGATATCAGCATTAACCTGTGCTGTGATGACGGCAAGATCAAAGCATTCATTGATGATTTTGGCTAATTTTACATTTTCATCCTTATCTACTTCTACTATACCAGGGCTAACTAAAACCTTGCGCCCTTTATAGTTTTTGCAAAGCTTATAGCTTGCACTCATACCTTTATAATTTCCATTAAAACCATCATCGATGATGAATTTAGGCTCTTTAGAGATGATTTGTAAGCGATGTTCTACTGAATTGATTTTTAAAACTTGCTTTTGAATTTTTTCTATTTTTACGCCTAGATAATTTGCACAAAGTATACAAGCGCAAAGATTTTGAGCATTAAAATCTCCTAGAATTTGGCTTTTAAATTCATATGTTTTATTTTCTAAATTGATCTTAAATTCCAAACCTTGAAGACTTGCTTGAATGTCTTGTAATTTATCATCGTAAAGCAAGATAAGCTCATCTTCGCTTTTTTGGGTGCTAGTATGTAAAAAAGCTTTTTCTAATCTTTTGGAATTTAAAGCTTCGAGTTTGGTTTTTCGCGTATTTTCTATATTTTTAAAATACTCTAAATGCGCATTTCCTATCTCTCCTACAATGCAAATTTGAGGCTCTAAAAAACGCGTTATAACATCAATATCGCCTTTTACTCTTGCTCCTGCTTCTGCTATGTAAATTTGTGTATCATCGCTTAAATTTGTATTGATATCTGCGATAATGCCAAGTAGGGTATTTACAGAGCGAGGGGTTTTGTAGGTTTTAAAATCATCTTTTAAAAGCTCATAGAGGAAATTTTTAATACTTGTTTTTCCAAAACTTGCAGTAATGAGTATGATTTTTAATTGTGGATTGTTTTGAAGTTTGGCTTTGGCTTTATTTTTAAAATATAAATTGCTAAATAGCTCAAAGATTTTAAGACTTATAAGAGCAAAAGGCAGGGCAAAAAGATTAAAAAGAAAAGAAAAACGCAAAGCAAGTATGGCAAAAAGGGTATTGTAAATAAATACGAAAACAAAAAACCATTTAACCTTACTTGTAAAGACGAGTTTTTTATCTATGCTTTTATTCCAAAAATATAAAATCGGAGTATGAATAAGTGCAAAATACGCCAAAGAATATAAAGGAAAAGTCAAAAAGAAAAAATAAGGTAAAAATAAAAAATACAAATGCCACAAAGGTCTATGATAGTGAAAAAATACGCGTTTAAATTTATAAGAATACCATTGTAAAGCGCTCATAAGATAAAAAGCTACACAAAAATTAAAAAACAAAGAATTGATAAAATAAAGTGTATTGGTTAGCATTGGTTTTCCTTGATTTTATTGGCTATAAATAAAGAATGTTTTAAAAAGAAAAAATGATCCCCTTCTAAAGGATAAAATTCGCTATTTTTGATAAGCTTGTGCATTGCTTCTCCGCTTTTTAAAGGGGTGGCTTTATCATCAATCCCCCAAAAAATAAGGCTTTTATTGTCGATTTTAGCAAAAGTTTGACTCAGATCTTCATCTACTACATTTTTAAAAGTTTGATACATCAAAGGGTTTAAATTTGCTCCATCTTTGCTTGCAAAATAACGATAAAATCTACCCAAACCCAATTTTTTTAGAAATTTAAACAGCATGATTTTAAAACGCACTTTAAAAGATTTTTTTGCAAGTATGCCTGAATTTGAAAGCAAAACAAGTTGAGCTTTTTGAAAATCCAAAACAAGTAAAGCAGCTATTTTTCCACCAAAAGAATGTCCTAGAAAAATATCAATATCAAGTTTTTTTTCTTTTAAAAATTCTTTTATGATATTTACATAATCTTGGCTATAAAGACTTTTTGGCGCACTTGAATTTCCAAAACCAGGTAAATCTAGATAAATTTGACAAAAATCATTTAAATTTTTAGAAAAAGCTTGCTTCATAAGCTCCTTATTTGCACCCCATCCATGCAATATGAGTAAAGATTTTTTCTTATCTTGATTTAAAATTTCATAACTTAATTCATAAGTATCATTATTATAAATCACATTTACAAGCGCCATCTTAAACCTTTTGGTTTTTGTAAATATTTTCTAAGAGTTGCATAGCATTTTGCAAGCGTTCAAATTCTTTCATACTGAGCAAAACGGCCTCAAATTTATTATTTTTTAAGATGACCATTTTGCCCGATTCGCTTTTTTTTAGTTTTTCGATCAAAGGGCTAAAGTTTCGCACAACTTCTGTGGCGGTATAGATTTCATCTTGTTTAAAAGAAAGCATAAATTTTCCTAAAATACATAAAATTTTATGTAAAATTTAACATACTTTCTCTTAAAGCTTTATAATTTGCCTTTTTGTCCATTAATAGAATGTAAAAATTCATAAGTGATTTTAATCTTCTTTTCGCTTTCTATACTTAGAGCAAGTTGCTCTATAATTTTGTTAAAATCTTTGAAAAGATAATTTGCTAAAGAGCCTGGATTTGGATTGATTTCATTCAGATAAACTTCATTATCTAGGATGAAAAAATCACAACGGATTAAAGCACCTTTAAATAAAGGATTATAAATTTTGGCAAAATTATCTTTAAGCTTTTGCTTTAATTCTTCGCTCAAATCAGCTTCGATAAGTTCGTTATGGCCTGAAAAACTAAGATATTTTTGCTCAAAATCCAAAAATTCTTTTTTCTTTGGTTCTTCGATGATTGAAAAGATAAATTCATCTTTGATCATACATCCTGCAAGATTGTACTCTTTGATGTTACTTTTAAAATCCTCTACCAAAATATCAGTATCAAACTCAAAACCCACATCCTTAGCATAATCCAATTCCTTTTCATTTTTAGCTATGCTAATCCCTATACTGCTCCCAAGTCGTGCAGGCTTTAAAATGCAAGGAAAATGAGCTGTAAAATCTTGCTTTTGACTTTTTCTAAGCATTTGATAATCTAGAGTTTTAACCCCAACGCTTTGTGCGTAAAGTTTTGTGAACTCTTTATTGAAAGATAAAACACTTGCTTCAACCCTAGGACCTATGAATTTGATATCAAAAAATTCAAGCAAAGAAGCTATCTTTCCGTCTTCTCCATCTCTTCCGTGGATGAGGTTGATCACACAATCTAAATCTAAGTTTTTTTCACTCCATAGACTTTTATGATAAAAAGCCTTTTGTCTTAAAAATAACTCCTTTTCTTTTTGGTAAGCACCACCGCTAAAGGTTTTAGAATTCATTTTTTCGCTAGGAATTAAATAAAATCTCCTTTTTTCATCGCAAAAAATAAATGTCAAATCCGTATTTATCACTTTTTTTAATACCACAGCACTTACAATGCTGATTTCATGTTCGTAAGAATTTCCGCCAAAAAGTATCGCTAATTTCATTATTTTTCCTTATGCTAGTTTTTTTAGTGCTTCTTTGATAAGTTCGCTTGTATCTTTTCCGTTGCAAGTACTTAAAACGCTTAATATTTTATCTTGTTTAAATCCCAAAGAAAGCAAAGCAGCCAAGGCTTCGCTTTTATCATCGCTCACACTTTCGAGTTGGACTTTGGCATCTCCAAGTTCTACGATGATGCGTTTGGCGCTTTTTGGACCAATGCCTGGAACTTTTTTAAGTACACTCTCATCTCCCAAATTTAAAGCCTTATAAAAAGAATTTACATCCAAACTTGAGCATATAGCCATCGCAGTGCTTGCGCCCACTCCATTTACTTTTAAAAGCATTTCAAACATTTTTTGCTCATCTTTATCTAAAAAACCATAGAATTTATTAGAATCCTCTTTGATGATTTGAGTGATGAAAAGCTCGTATTTTTGATGAGTTTCAAGCTTAGCAGCACAAAAAAGTGAGATAAAAACCCCATAGCTTAAACCACTAGCGCATTTTATGATAGCAAAAGTGGGTTCTTTTTTTGTGATTATTCCTTCGATGGCAACAACCATTCTATATCCTTTTCTTCATAGTCAAGTTTTTTATCAATCTCTATATATTCTTGATTATTTTGTATGATTTTTTTCAAAGCTATAAATTTTGCACTTTCTTTAGTGGAAGAAGAATAAAAAATATCTTCTTTAGGTTCTAAAAGCGAAAATCTGATTTCATTCATATCGCTCCATTTTCCACTTTTGTTGATAAATTTAGCTTTAAATAAATCCTCTTCTAGTGCTAAAAGCTCATCGTGGATTTTTTTTCTATATTCTAAAAGTTCTTTTTCTTGGTTTTGAAGTTTATTTAAGTTTGCATTTTGTATAGAGAAATTTTTTAAAAATTTTTCATATTGGCTTGGTATATTTTGTCCTTGATTTTTAAGCTCTAAGACTTTTTTTTCTATATCTAAAACATTGTTTTTGTTTGATAGAATGTATTGTTTGAGTTTGCTTATTTTATGATGAAGAGATGAAATTTCATTCTTTATTTTTAAAAGTTCTTGATCGTAGTCTTTATCCATTTTTTTTATTTTAGTATGAAATTTATTATTTTCACCTTCAAAGCGTTCTATGACAACATTATTGTAAAACACACATGAATTATTGCTTTCTAATTGTTCTATATAAATTCTATCTGCTTCTATCACTCCACCTAAGCTTTTTTTAATCCTTACTTCCTTGGCTTTTATATTGCCACCCTCTAAGAGATCTATGTTTAGTTTGTCTGCTTGAGCAAAACCGCGATGTGTTTTTATATAGGCTTCTTTGGCATAAATTTTAGATTTTGTGTGCGTGGTGCCTTCAACTCTCATTCTTGTAGCTTTTAAATTTGTATTGCTTCCAACGCTTCCTGTGATATTGAGTTCTTCGCATTCTATTCCTACACCTGAATTAACAGCATCTTGCATATCGGATATAAATTTGATATTTATTTTTACATTTTTATCCAATCCTGCGCGGATTATGCCTATATTTTTAAAATCAACTTTATTATTAAATTCAAGCAAGTTTGCAATATCAAATTTATCTTGATCTTCAACTACATAACCCTTTTTTAGCGCCAAATATTCTGTGTAATCTTCGTATTCTACAGTCTTAAATGCTAATGAGGAGCAGTTAAATTTGATTTTGTTTTGATTAGCATCTATAACTTTTAAAGTATGTAAATTTAAGTCTTTTCCTTCTTTGCCTTGCTTGAATTTGTTATATCTTAATACAACTTCATTTTCATCAACTGCTATAATACCCGAGCGTTTTTCATCTATAGTATAATCTTTAGCCTTTTCTTTATAAAGCAAAACTAAGGCTTCATCTTGGCTTTGTATAGGTTCAACACCTTTGGCTACATTGATTTGCAAGGTTTTATTTAAAGTATTTTTCTTGTGTTCATTGCATATACGGATGAGTTCTTTTTTAAAATCAAAGATACGAATGCCTATTAAAAACTTAAGCTTTAACATTTTTTTGTAGATAATTTGCAAAAGTTCAAAAGTTAATTTTTCATGATATTTTAACTCATTAAAATTGATTTGAGCGACAATTTTTGTTAAATTTTTATTAGCAATCAGCTTGATAGCATTTGCGGTTTTATCTTGGCGTGTTTGATGAAAAATTTCGATTTTGTACTCTTGTTTGATTTGCAAATCCTCTTTTAAAAATACTTCATCTTTTTCAAAAAGAGTGAGATCTTTTTCAGCAATTTTTATCCATTCGGTATTTTCAAGACAATATTGTGTCGAAAAAGCTAAAAGATGAAAATCAAGTTCATTTAAAGCGATATTAGTTCTTGAAGCTACAGATAAAAGTTCGCGAGAAGGATTTTCGGTATAGGAAATGATTTTCTCATCTAAAGCCAAAACTTTCCCCTTTATTGTTTAATTTAAATTCAATATTATAGTCAATTTTTAATCAAATTTAGTTAAAATGATAGCTTTTATATTTGAAATTTTGTGAAAATTTATGAAGAGTTTAGTGTTTAAAAATTTTATTATCAATGCTTTAGGAATTTTATTTTCTCGCGTTTTGGGTCTAGCGCGTGATGTTTTAATCGCTCTTTTTTTGGGGGCTGGAATTTATAGTGATATTTTTTTTGTAGCATTAAAAATGCCTGCCTTTTTTAGAAGAATTTTCGCTGAAGGGGCGTTTGGGCAAAGCTTTTTACCTAACTTTGTCAAAGCAAAGAAAAAAGGCGCTTTTTGCGTGAGTGTGATGTATCAATTTAGTGTTATAGTGTTTTTATTTTGTCTTTTAGTAAGCTTTTTTTCTTCATTTTTTACCAAGCTTTTTGCTTTTGGGTTTAGTTCCGATACTATAGCTTTAGCCTCTCCTTTGGTGGCGATTAATTTTTGGTATTTGTTTTTTATTTTTTTGGTTACCTTTTTAGGAGCGATTTTAAATTATAGACAAAAATTTTTCATCACTTCTTTTTCGGCAGCTTTGTTTAATCTAAGTATAGTTATAGCCGCATTTTTTGTTGATAAAGATGCTCCTCAAGATACGCTTTATTATTTTTCTTATGCGACTGTATTAAGCGGTGTGGCACAATTGATTTTGCATTTAATGGTGTTGCGAAAAAATCCTGTGATACGCGCTATGGCATTAAGTGTGAAATTTAGACGAGCAAAGGCTAAACTAGAGGGTTTTTATAGCAATTTTTTTCATGGAGTTTTAGGCTCTTCTGCTACACAAATAAGCTCTTTGCTTGATACGACAATAGCGAGTTTTTTAATGACGGGTAGTATTTCTTATCTTTATTATGCAAACCGCGTTTTTCAGCTTCCTTTAGCTCTTTTTGCTATAGCCTTAACTCAAGTTTCTTTTCCTAAAATTTTAAAGCATTTAAAAAGCGATCAAGAAAATTTAGCCTTAAGTTTTATGCAAAGAGCTTTAGCGGTTTTAAGTATTTTGTTGATTGTTTCAAGTATCGTAGGTTCTGTATTTGCTTTAGAAATTTCAAAGCTTTTATTTGAAAGAGGGAATTTTACTCACGAAGATAGTATTATCACAGCTTATGTTTTAATCGCTTATTTGATAGGGCTTTTGCCTTTTGGCTTACAAAAATTATTTTCTTTATGGCTTTATGCTAAATTCAAACAAAAAACAGCCGCTTTTATCGCCTTTAAAGCCTTGCTTATTAGTGCTTTATGCTCTGTGCTTTTTATTTTTTTAATCAAAGATGAGAGTTTAAAGGTTATAGCTGTGGCGCTTTCAAGCTCTTTAAGTGCTTTTTATTTGCTTATTGCCAATATCAAAGAATTCGGTTTTAAGAACTTTTTTGCTTTAATATCTTTTAAATTTTGTTTTTTAATGATTACAGGACTTGTTGTTTTTACAATTTTGCTTTATGAGATCAAGCCTTATCTTATAGAGGCTTTGTGGATCGTTGCTAGTGTTAAAGGAGTGTTTTGATGAAATTAATGGATAGCGTTTTAAAAGAAAAAATCGAACTTGATCAAGATAATGTCAATATTTATTTATGTGGACCTACTGTGTATGATGATGCGCATTTGGGTCATGCTAGAAGCAGTGTTTGTTTTGATTTGTTGCGTAGGGTTTTACTTTCTTTGGGCTATAGGGTGCAATTTGCTAGAAATTATACAGATATAGACGATAAAATTTTAAAAAAAATGAGTGAAAGCGGTAAGAGCTTAAATGAGCTTGTTGAGTTTTATATAGCAAATTACGAAAGAGATATGAAAGCTTTAAATGTTTTAGAGCCTGATTTTAAACCTCGTGCGACATATTATATAGAACCTATGTTAGATCTTATCCATAAGCTTAGTAAAAATGGCTTTACTTATACTTTAGAAGATGGAGTGTATTTTGATACTAGCAAAGATGAGGATTATCTAAGCTTATCTCATCGTAACACAGAAGAAAATGTTTCAAGACTGAGTAATGAAGTTGAAAAAAGAAATGAGAGTGATTTTGTTCTTTGGAAATTCGATGAAAATTTTTATGATAGTGAATTTGGAAAAGGGCGACCAGGTTGGCATACTGAATGTGTGGCTATGATTGATTCTATTTTTGGCGATACTCTTGATATACATGCAGGTGGAGTGGATTTGTTATTTCCTCATCATGAAAATGAGGCAGCACAATGTCGTTGTGCGTGCAAAAGAACTTTGGCAAAAATTTGGCTTCACAATGGCTTTGTAAAAATCAATGGAGAAAAGATGAGCAAAAGTTTAAACAATAGCTTTTTCTTAAAAGATGCACTCAAAGATTTTATGGGAGAGGCTTTAAGATTTTATCTTTTAAGTTCTCATTATAGAGCTCATTTTAATTATTCTTTAGATGATTTAGAAAATGTAAAAAAACGCTTGGATAAGTTTTATCGTCTTAAAAAAAGACTTGCTGTGGGAAAAACCCCAGATTTTGGAATTTTAAATGATATAGAGATTCATAGCAATATCGCCAAGCAAATCTTAGAAGTTTTAAGTGATGATTTAAATATCTCCAAGGCTTTGGCGCTTTTAGATGAGTTTATAACTAATGCAAATTTAGAGCTTGATCAGCAAAGTAAAAATAAAGAATTAAAACAAAAAATCAAAGAAGCTTTAAGCGAACTGGCTAAAATTTTTGGCTTTGGTTTTATGGATGAAAATTTATATTTTCAATGGGGTGTCGCCAAAGAGTTGAAAGAAAAAATTCAAGATCAAATTTTGCAAAGAAACGAAGCTAAGAAAAATAAAGATTTTGCCAAAGCAGATCAGATCAGAGAAGACTTGCTCAAGCTTGGTATTGCTTTGCAAGATACGCCGCAAGGAACGATTTGGGAGAAAATTTAAATGCATAAAGATATGACTCTTAAAGATGTTTTAATCCGTTTTAAGCCTTTTTATAAAAAATACAAGAAAGAATTTGCCATTGCTATTTTTGGGATGATACTTACTAGTATAGGAACAGCTGGAAGTTTCGCATCTTTAAAGCCTATTTTAGATTATATTTTTGTTGAAAAAAATGAGGCCTTGCTCTATACCTTACCTTTTCTACTTGTTATTATTTATATTTTAAAGAATTTGGGTTTTTATTTACAAACTTATTATTTAAGTTTTATAGGAATGGATACTTTAAGAATTTTGCGTTTTAAGGTTTTAAAAAATCTTTTAAAGCTTGATATGGATTTTTTTAAACGCAACAGAACCGGAGAGCTAGTAAGTCGTTGCACTAATGATATTAACGCTCTTCAAAGCATAGTTTCTAATATCATTCCTGATTTTTTTAGAGAGCTTTTAACCATTGTGGGTTTATTGATAGTGGTATTTTATCAAAGTCCTATTTTGGCTTTTTTTGCTCTAGTAGTTTTGCCTTGTGCGATTTTGCCCTTGGTGCATTTTGCTAGAAAATTAAAAAAATACGCTAGAAGTATACAAGAAACAAATTCTGATTTGCTTTCAAGACTGAGTGAAATTTTTTCAAATATTGAGCTTATTAAGGCGAGCAATACTCAAAACAAAGAAAGCGAAAAATTTGCCAAACAAAACAACGAGCTTTGTCGTTTGAATTTAAAATCCACTCGCATTGATGCTCTAACTAGTCCACTTATGGAGATTATTGGATCGCTTGGAGTGGCTGCGGTAATTATCATCGGAGGAAGAGAAGTGATCCATGGTACGATGAGCGTGGGTAGTTTTTTTGCTTTTATTACAGCACTTTTTGCTATTTATACACCCTTAAAAAGATTATCTTCGCTTTATGGTAGACTACAAGGCGCAATAGCAGCAAGCGAGAGGACTTTTTATTTGCTTGATTTAGAGCCACAAATTCTAAATGGAAGTAAAAACTTAGAAAGTATAGCAAGGATTGAATTTAAACAAGTAGATTTTGCTTATGAAAATCCTTATAAGAGTGTTTTAAAAGATATTAATTTTGAATTTAACAAGGGTGAAATTCTTGCACTTGTTGGAACAAGCGGGGGTGGAAAATCATCTATCATCAATCTTTTAATGCGTTTTTATGATAAGCAAAAGGGTGAGATTTTATTAAATGATCTAGATATCAGTGAATTTAGCATAGAAAGCTTGCATGATAGAATAGGCCTTGTAACACAAAATATTTATCTTTTTAACGACAGCTTTGCTGAAAATGTAGCCTACAGCGAAGAGCCTAATAAAGAAAAGATTATCAAAGCTTTAAAACTAGCCAATGCTTATGAATTTGTCCAAGAAATGGGAGGAATTTATGCAGAGATAAAAGAGCATGGTAAAAATTTAAGCGGGGGTCAAAAACAACGCATTGCCATAGCTAGAGCCTTGTATAAAAATCCTGATTTGCTTATTTTTGATGAAGCAACTTCAGCTCTTGATAATGAAAGTGAAAAAGCCATCATCGAGACTATAGAAAATTTAAAAAAAGATAGACTTGTTTTAATGATTGCCCATCGTTTAAGCACTATAGAAAATGCAGACAAGATCGCAGTGATTGATCAGGGGCAAATGATTGCTATAGGAAGCAATGAAGAGCTTTTGCAAAGTTGCGAACTTTATCAGAAATTTAAAAACAAAGAAGTAGATAAAGTCTAGTTTTAAGTTAAATTTAGTTAAAATTTTAAAAAAACGAGGAATAATATGCTTTATAATTTTATAAAACCCTTACTTTTTAAGCTTGATCCTGAAAATGCTCATGCCTTAGTGGAGGGCAGTTTAAGGTCCTTAAATGCCACTTTGCCAGGCTCTTTGAGCTTTTTTGCTTATAATTATATTGTAAATGATGATAGCTTGAAACAAAAATTACTAGGACTTGATTTTAATAATCCTGTGGGTTTAGCAGGAGGATTTGATAAAAATGCCACCATGATACGCCCTTTAGCGGCTCTTGGTTTTGGTTTTTTAGAGTTTGGAACCTTTACTCCAAAACCTCAAGAGGGAAATGAAAAACCGCGTTTATTTCGCCTTGTAAAACAAGAAAGCATACAAAATGCAATGGGTTTTAATAATCAAGGAGCAGAAAAAATCGCCGCAAGATTATCAAAAATTTATCCTTTTGTTTTGCCTTTGGGAGCAAATATAGGAAAAAATAAGATCACAAGCAATGATAAAGCTTTGGAGGATTATTTTACTTTATTTAGAAATTTTAAAGATTTGTGTGATTATTTTATCGTCAATATTTCTTCACCTAATACTAAAAATTTAAGAGAACTTCAAAATGATGATTTTTTAAGTCATCTTCTTGAAGAAGCTAGAAAAATCACTAACAAACCTATTTTGATAAAAATCGCTCCTGATATGCCTATAGATAGCGCTTTAAAGCTTTGTGAAAATGCTATCTTAAAAGGAGCAGATGGTTTTATCATAGCCAATACAAGTGTAGATTATTCTCTTCTTGATAATAACAGAACTTTTGGCGGCATAAGCGGAAGGCTCATCACTGAAAAAAGCGGTATTTTCTTTAAAGAGCTTGCTAAGGTTTTATTTGGAAAAACTTTACTTATTGCAAGTGGAGGGATAGACAGCGGCGAGCTTGCTTATGAGCGAATCAAAAATGGAGCTAATTTAATACAAGTTTATACAGCATTGATTTTTAAGGGGCCTTCATTGGTAAGAGATATTAATAAAACTCTTATAGAATTATTAAAACAAGATGGTTTTATGCATATTAGCGAAGCGGTGGGAGCAAATTTAAAATGATAGATTATAGTAAAATTACACTAAAAAATAAGCTAGATGTTTATACTTTTCCTGTAAATAAAAACAGCGATGTTATCAGTGTAGATATTTTTTATAAAGTGGGTTCAAGAAATGAGATCATGGGAAAAAGCGGTATAGCTCATATGCTTGAACATTTAAATTTTAAAAGCACTAAAAATTTAAAAGCAGGGGAATTTGATGAGATAGTTAAGGGCTTTGGCGGGGTTGATAACGCCAGCACGGGTTTTGATTATACTCATTATTATATCAAATGTTCTAAGAAAAATTTAGACAAAACCTTAGAGCTTTTTGCGGAGCTTATGGAAAATTTAAGCCTTAAAGATGAGGAATTTCAACCCGAAAGAAGTGTGGTCTTAGAAGAGCGTAGATGGAGAACGGATAATAATCCTTTAGGGTATTTGTACTTTAGACTTTTTAATCACGCTTTTATGTATCATCCTTATCATTGGACCCCTATAGGCTTTTTTAAGGATATAGAAAATTGGAGCATAGAAGATATTAAAGAATTTCATAGTACTTATTATCAGCCTAAAAATGCTATTTTGATAGTAAGTGGGGATATTGATAGCGAAGAGGTTTTTAGTGGAGCCAAAAAACATTTTGAAAAAATCAAAAACACTAAACCTATTCCAAAAATTCATACCAAAGAGCCTAAACAAGATGGAGCTAAAAGGATAGAGATTAAAAAACCAACTCAAACCGAACTTCTTGCCATAGGTTTTAAAATTCCTAATTTTAAACATAAGGATATACCTGCTTTAAATGCCTTAGCAGAACTTTTAGGAAATGGAAAAAGTTCTATGATGAATGAAATTTTAGTCGATGAATTAAATTTAGTCAATGAGTTTTATTCTTTTGCAAATGATTGTATAGATGAGAATTTGTTTATTTTTATTTGTAATTGCAATGTGGGCGTAAAAGCAGAAAAAGTAGAACAAGAGCTTTGGAAGATCATAGATAGACTTAAAAAGGGCGATTTTTCGAGCAAGGATTTGCAAAAAGTAAAAAATAATGTCAAGAGTGATTTTATCTTTTCACTCGATACAGCAAGTGCGGTTTCAAATACTTATGGTTCTTATTTGGCTAGAGGGGATTTAAAACCTCTTTTAGAATATGAAAGCAATATAGCCCATTTGTGCGAGCAAGATTTGGTTAAAAGCGCTAAAAAATATTTTGATAGATCAAATTCGACTACATTGATTTTAAGAAAGGATTAAAAATGGATAAAAATATCATTATCGGAGCAATGACAGCTTTGATTACACCTTTTAAAAATGGCAAGTTAGATGAGCAAAGTTATGCAAGATTGATACAAAGACAAATTGATAATGGCATCGATGCGGTAGTTCCTGTTGGGACAACAGGAGAGAGCGCGACTTTAACCCATGAAGAACATAGAACTTGTATTGAAATTGCAGTAGATATTTGTAAAGGAACTAAGGTTAAAGTTCTAGCGGGTGCTGGAAGTAATGCTACCCATGAAGCTGTGGATTTGGCTCAATTTGCCAAAGAGCATGGAGCAGATGGAATTTTAAGTGTGGCTCCTTATTATAACAAACCAACACAGCAAGGACTTTATGAGCATTATAAAGCGATCGCAAATAGTGTGGATATTCCTGTGCTTTTATACAATGTCCCTGGAAGAACAGGCTGTGAAATTTGCACTGAGACTATTATTAAATTATTTAGAGATTGTGAAAATATCTATGGGGTTAAGGAAGCAAGCGGAAATATAGACAAATGCGTTGATTTGCTTGCGCATGAACCAAGGATGATATTGATTTCAGGTGAAGATGCGATCAATTATCCTATACTTTCTAATGGGGGCAAAGGGGTGATTTCAGTTACTTCAAATTTGTTGCCTGATATGATTAGCAAGCTTACTCATTTGGCTTTGGAAGAAAATTATAAAGAAGCTAAAAAGATTAATGATGAGCTTTATAATATCAATAAAATTTTATTTTGCGAGAGCAATCCCATCCCTATAAAAACTGCCATGTATATAGCAGGACTTATTGAAAGTTTGGAATTTAGACTTCCTCTTTGTTCTCCAAGTAAGGAAAATTTTGCTAAAATTGAAGAAGTGATGAAAAAATATAAGATCAAAGGATTTTAATGAATACAGAATTTCAAGGAAAAACTTTAGTGATTAGCGGTGGAACTCGCGGGATAGGCAAAGCTATAGTTTATGAATTTGCTAAAGTGGGTGCAAATATAGCTTTTACTTATAATTCTAATGCGCAAATTGCTGATGAAATGGTTCAAGATTTGGAGAAAAATTATAAAATCAAAGCTAGAGCTTATGAGTTTAATATCTTAGAACCTGAAACCTATAAAGAACTTTTTGAAAAAATTGATGTGGATTTTGATAGAGTGGATTATTTTATCTCAAATGCTATCATTTCAGGTCGTGCAGTTGTGGGTGGTTATACTAAATTTATGAAGTTAAAACCAAAAGGAATTAACAATATCTTTACCGCTACTGTAAATGCTTTTGTTGTAGGAGCTCAAGAAGCAGCTAAGAGAATGGAAAAAGTAGGGGGTGGAAGTATTATTTCAATTTCTTCTACTGGAAATTTGGTTTATATAGAAAATTACTCAGGACACGGCACAGCAAAAGCTGCGGTTGAAGCAATGGCAAGATATGCAGCAACAGAGCTTGGAGAAAAAAATATCCGTGTAAATGTAGTCAGCGGTGGGCCGATTGAAACAGATGCTTTAAGAGCTTTTACAAATTATGAAGAGGTTAAACAAGCAACTATAAATTTAAGTCCTTTAAATCGTATGGGACAGCCTGAAGATCTAGCTGGTGCTTGTCTTTTTCTTTGCTCAAATAAAGCAAGCTGGGTAACAGGACATACTTTCATCGTAGATGGTGGAACGACTTTTAAGTAAGATAAAAATTTAATTTTACTTAAAAAATATTATTTATTTTTTAAGTGCTTGCTTAAAAACTTGCACTTATAAAAATAAATTTTTTAAAACAATTATAAAAACAGAGTTTAATCAAGTTTTAGCTTCCAGCCCATATAAGCACTCAAAAGCGTAAATAAGAAAATCAAATTTAAAAATAAATCGCCAAATCCAATATAACCTATAGACAATACACTATAAAAAAATCCACCCACAGCAGAATAAATACAAATCGTACTTAAAGAGCCATTTTCTGCCATTTGTTTGCAAGGACAAATTTTATAAAATTTTTTATCATTGAATTGATTTTTTTTCTTATTTCCTAAGAGCAAGCCCAAAAGCGCAAAAGCATCTAAAAAAACAAAGAAGCAAAGTAACACAAAATCTAAATTCACAAAAATCACCTTTAAAAATATCTAAGCCAAGAAGGTAAATGCACTTGTTCAGCTCTAAGGCTTGTTTCTTGCCCATGTCCAGGTAAAAGTCTAAAGTCTTCTTTATAAGTCATCACTTTTTCCAAGCTTTGTTTCATTAAATTAGCATCTGAATAAGGAAAATCCCATCTTCCTATACTTCTATAAAATAAAAAATCTCCGCTAAACATCAAATTTTCACCCATAAGTTCTATCATGGTACAGCCTGGCGTATGCCCAGGGAGAAAATGGAATTTAAACCGAGTGTTAGAAATTTCAAGCTCATCTTCATTTTCGATTAAAACATCAGCTTTACTTGGC
>NZ_AINS01000116.1 GCF_000254135.1 Campylobacter coli LMG 9860 | reverse complement strand
CTAAACTCATTTCCCATTCTTTTATGGAAATCATTCCATAATCACGAGCAAGTATTTTTCTAAGCTCAAGCAATTCTTTTTGACTAAGCTTTCTTTTAAGGCTTAACTCGTTTTTGTGTTCTAAGTCGTATTTAAGGGCTTTAATTTTGTTTTCATATTTTTCCTTTTGCTGCGCTAATTGTGATTTGTAACCTATCTTTTGATGATGATTTAAAGAATTTAGTCTTAGATTTTCATCGCTTAAGCTTTTAAATCTAGCTTGTGTTTGCTCTCTTAAAAGCTTAGCTACTTTTTTGCGGTATTCTTTAGCCTTAGGACTTTTTATAAAAAAGCCTAGCATATAAACACCTTCTAAAGTCCATTTG
>NZ_AINS01000117.1 GCF_000254135.1 Campylobacter coli LMG 9860 | reverse complement strand
TTCGGGATATTGTTTTTGCATCTTTAAATTTTTCCTTTTTTGGTGTTTTAAAAGCTTAGTGAAAATCAAAAAATCATTTATTGATTTTAGTTGATTTTTATTAGTGGGGTTAAGGGGTTGCACCCCTTACAAGCTCGACACTTGGCACAAGTGGCGGATAACTTGTATCCTTCAAAGATATAATTATAGCAAATTTTTACCTAATACCTTTTCTAAAAGTATCAATCATTTTAAAAAACTGCTCTTGATTTTTAGCATTAAAGTGCATATGATTTCCAAAGTTTAAATTCTC
>NZ_AINS01000118.1 GCF_000254135.1 Campylobacter coli LMG 9860 | reverse complement strand
GATAGTTTCTATCCCAACTTAGGGCTTGATTATTTAATAGTCAAATTATTAGCTTTAATATATTCTAATAATTCTTTTTTTAGCTTTTGAATACTTTCTGTAGGTAATTTGTTATTTCTACTAAAATTTTCATTCTTAGAAACAAACAAAATCATGTCTTTATTACGAATGGATTGAAGTTCTAAATAATCCTTGTAAAAATAGACATCAAGATTAAAATTTCTTAATCAACTTATATTTCATTGTTTTTCATAAATGAGGCGTATTTATCATTAAAAATAACTTGAACAGAACCTCTTAATGTAAAAAGATACTTATAAATATATTCATCATTGGAATTTACAAAATCTTTTTCATTCTTAAAGTAAATATTTTTAGCCTCATCATCAAAAACTGTTATGTTTTTTATATCTTTTTCTAAAGAAGTTATATGCCTTAGTTTTAATAGTTTATTGATTTGATTATTGTATTTAAAGTTAAAAATCAATCTTGAATCATCATCAAATTCATCGTTATGTGTCGCAAATTGACATTTTAAAGCTTTGATTTTGCCACTTTTTAATTCTTTTCCTATTAAAGAGTAAGCTTTCTTATTTCTTAGCATAGAAAAAGCTTTTCTAAAGTGTGTTTCTTGCAAAATCTCATCTAGCAATTTAACTTCATCATTAGTTTCTTTATAGTTTTTTACATACCAATTGCCATTCCTGAATAGATAAAAATATTCTATATTAGAAAATTTTAATAAATTTTCTAACGGATTATTTTTAAAATATTCTTCACTGTTTTTAAATATATTTATGTGTTGACTGTTTTCATGAAATTCACTTTCATTGACTGTAGTTTTCAATGAAATTAATGAACTGCTATTTTTAAACAACTCATCTACCTTTTCCTTATTGTTATAGAATTTGTTTAAAATAACACCATTCCAAGATAAACATCCATCACAATGGCAATATTTTGCAACTACCGATCCATCATATCTTTCTTTTGCTATAAAAGACCTTGTTCCCATAATTTTTCCTTTTTTATATTTTTAAAACTAAAAAAGGATAGAAGTATCCCTAGT
>NZ_AINS01000119.1 GCF_000254135.1 Campylobacter coli LMG 9860 | reverse complement strand
ATTAGATTAATATTCTTAAAGATAAAATTGTTAATTAAAAATTAGTATTTTAGAAGTGAATCAGAATAAATCTTCTTCATTTTCTTTAGTATTATTTCTATTACTGTACTTCTTTTGTTCTGTATTAATTTTTTTAAATAAGTCAGGATCTTTAATTAGAAAGGAATCTCCTTCACCTGTAATTAAATAAACAGGATTAATACCTAAGAACTTATAAAGTTTTGTAATTATGTAGCTGTTTAATACTGTATACCCTTTTTCCATTCTCATATAAATAGCTACTGTTATGCCTAAGATTTCTGCTATACGATCTTGACTTAAATTAAGGGAAGTTCTTAAAAGTTTTAGTCTCTTTCCACAAGCTGCGTTATGAATTTTTTCTTCTTGTAAATCTTTGTTTTCTTTATCTGCATTTTTAATTTTAGCTTCTTCTTTCAATTTTTTGTAATTTTCTAAATGCTTTGCATATATTTTTTTCCATTTATAGACAGTCTGCAAAGTAATATCATATCTTGAAGCTACCACTTTAGAAGGTAAATTTTCCTCCAATTGTGTTAATAAAATATCCATTATTTGAACATAGCTTCTTTTGTTTCTTCCTTTATTGCCTTTTACAGATAATTTTTTCATTATTTTTATTTTTCCTTGTGCCTAAAATATTATTTTAATTTTATCTAAAATCTATTCGCAGAATATAATTTGATACTGTTATAAAATAGTATATATTTATATTATATATTTCTTGTTTTTATATATTTATATTATATATTTTAAAATGATTTATATGTATTTTTAGGCATTTAGTTATGTTTTATGTAATATATATTTATATTATATAAAACTATAAATTTTTAATTTTTATATG
>NZ_AINS01000120.1 GCF_000254135.1 Campylobacter coli LMG 9860 | reverse complement strand
GCATCAAAACTATCATCTTTAAAACTATCTAATTTATCGATATAATCACCCAGTTCAATTTGCTTGATTTTATCACTTAAATTCTCATCTTTCATACGAGCTTTAAAACGCTCTAATCCTGTTTTGCTCCATTCTATACCACTTACACTAAAACCTTCTTTTGCACAAAACCATAAATTAGCTCCTGTTCCAAAACCAAGTTCTAAAATATTGATTTTACTTCTATCTTGCACATTATAAAAATTCCTTGCTATAAATCTTATAACATTTTCACTTGGATACTTGCCCCATTCTTTTTTAGAAAAAATTTGTTCCCA
>NZ_AINS01000121.1 GCF_000254135.1 Campylobacter coli LMG 9860 | reverse complement strand
ATTTTTAAGGAGTGAAAATGAAACTAAAAGACTTTGATTTTAGAATTTGGGATAATACTGAAAAGAGATATCTTAATGAAATAGAACTTCATAAATATGACAAATCTCCTGTAGAAGCAGGAACCACATTTACTGAAACTGACAGAATTAATGAAGTAGAGTTTGTAAAGAATAAGAATGATTTAGAGATAGAGTTATTTACAGGCTACTATGATTACAAAGGTAATAAAATCTATATAGGAGATATTATAGAATGCTTAGTATTTACTAATGAAAAAAATTCAGAAATATTTTATGAAATTATTTGTTTTGATATGGAGTTGGGATTGTGTTCTAAATTATCTAATGGAGATGGTGGGTACTTATTTGACCTTCGTAGACATAAAAATAATAAAACAATTGAAGATGTATATGTCGTAGGCAATATACACGAAAATAAAGAATTATTGAAAGGATGAAGATGCAGAAAGAAGTTTATTTGCTTAAGTAAAATTTTGATAAAATAAAGGAGAATTAATGGAAAACTTCAAAGCTTTTAAGCTTGTTTCAAAACGTATTATAAAAACACTTTTAAATGATTTTCCAAATCAAAGCATACTTTTTTCAGATGATTTTAACAAAGATTGTAAAGAATATAAAATAGACTTTAGCTCTTGTATTCATTTTCTAAAAGAATGCAAAGTTTTAAAATACGATAAAGAAAATAATGACGATTTTTCAGGAGTTTTAATCAGTCCTAAAGCTTATTTATACTTTTCTAAAAATGATTTAAATGATATTGATGATTTAATCGAATTTTGTATGAGATAAAGGATTAAAATGCAAGAAGAAACAATTACTTACGCAAGAGGTCGTTTAACTGAGCTTAAAGATAAAAAAGATGAGCTTCAAAGACTTATCAAAGATAGTAAAAATCTAGCAATTAAAAATATACAAAATGATGATTTAAAAGGTGCTAGACTTTATATTGATAAACTAGAGCTTTATTTTGATGAACTTTTAAAGACAAATACGGATTTAAATTTGCTTTGCAATAAATGGGGATTTAAATGAGTGAAAATATTGAGCTTTTTGAAAGCTATACGGCAAAAACTTTGGGAGAACTTTATAGTACCTTTCCTATTCCAAGCGATTTTAACTTTTTTGATTTTATCCCAAAACTAGAATATGAAGAGTTTTTAACACATCAATTAAACGCTTATCATACGATAAATTACCTAAAAAATAATCATTTTTTGGATTTTGAGAGTATGGATTTAGAAAGCGGAAAAGTTAAAAAAGCTATTTTAAAACCGAAAGCCTTAGAGCTTTTAAAACAAGATGGCTTAGGAGTGCAACTTAGAAAAGCTTTAAGTACAGGAAGAGATGAGCTTATAAGAAGTATTGTAAATAGGGCTTTAGAAATGAGCCTTAAATTTATGTTTTAAATAAAGGAGAAAAATGACAGCACAGGAAATTAAGGAATTTTGTAAAAATATATTGTTAAATTTTATTTAGTGTGCTAAACTTTTAAAAAGGGAAAAAATGTTAGAACTTATTTTTAACACAGGAAGAAATATAGGTTTAGGTATCTTTGTAAATGGAGCTTTTGCTTTGCAATTTAGCGATGTTCCACAAAGTCAAGCGACTTATGCTATAGCTGAAGGCATTTTAATTATGTTTCTTTCAGGGCTTGGCGAAATTAAATCTAAAAGGAGTTAAAATGGATATTATTTTAGGAATTGGTGCGGTAACTTTAGTTATAGTTTTAATAGCTTTAGTTTATACATTTTATAAAGAAAAACACAAAACACAACACTAAATAAAACTACAATCCTACTTTTTTATAATTAGCAAAAGGTAGGATTATGCAAAATATCACTTCAAATTTAATTTTTACAAACGAACAAGTTGCCTCTAACTATGGCTTAACAACAGGCTTAACGATAGCAAAACATCTTAGGACACATAATGATGAGTTTATAGAAAACACACATTATTTTTTAGTAGAAAATTCTTTTAAAAATAAGACAATCAAATGGACTTTAGAAGGTGTTT
>NZ_AINS01000122.1 GCF_000254135.1 Campylobacter coli LMG 9860 | reverse complement strand
ATAAATATATAAATTGAAGAAATATATAATATAATTATATATCATTTTAGTCAGGAAATTTACCAAAGAAAGAAAAGTATGCAAATAGGAAATTTTAACACCGATAAAAAGGTTTTTATCATAGCAGAACTTAGTGCAAATCACGCAGGAAGTCTTGAGATGGCACTTCAAAGTATAAAAGCTGCCAAAGAAGCAGGTGCTGATGCGATAAAAATTCAAACTTACACTCCAGATAGCATGACTCTAAATAGCAACAAAGAAGATTTTATTATTAAGGGTGGGCTTTGGGATAAAAGAAAACTTTATGAGCTTTACGAAAGCGCAAAAACTCCTTATGAATGGCATTCTCAAATCTTTGAAACCGCACAAAATGAAGGCATACTTTGTTTTTCAAGTCCTTTTGCCAAAGAAGATTTAGAATTTCTAAAACGCTTTGATCCTATAGCCTATAAAATCGCTTCTTTTGAAGCTAATGATGAAAATTTCGTGCGTTTAATCGCCAAAGAAAAAAAACCTACTATCGTTTCAACGGGCATTGCTACAGAAGAAGAACTTTTTAAAATCTGTGAAATTTTTAAAGAAGAAAAAAATCCTGATTTAATCTTTTTAAAATGCACTTCGGCTTATCCTACTGCCATAGAAGATATGAATTTAAAAGGCATAGTAAATTTAAAAGAAAAATTTAATGTTGAAGTGGGACTAAGTGATCATAGCTTTGGTTTTTTAGCCCCTGTTATGGCAGTAGCACTTGGAGCTAGAGTGATAGAAAAGCATTTTATGTTAGACAAAAACATAGAAAGTGAAGACAGTAAATTTAGTCTTGATTTTGATGAATTTAAAGCTATGGTAGATGCAGTAAGACAAGCTGAAAGTGCTTTAGGCGATGGTAAGTTAGATCTAGATGAAAAGGTGCTTAAAAACCGTGTTTTTGCAAGAAGCTTGTATGCAAGTAAGGATATCAAAAAAGGTGAAATGTTCAGCGAAGAAAATGTAAAATCCGTGCGTCCTTCTTTTGGACTACATCCTAAATTTTATCAAGAACTTTTAGGAAAAAAAGCTAGCAAAGATATAGAATTTGGCGATGCTTTAAAACAAGGAGATTTCCAATGACCTTCACCCCTACT
>NZ_AINS01000123.1 GCF_000254135.1 Campylobacter coli LMG 9860 | reverse complement strand
CCTTAGAAGAAATCAAAAATGTTTCTAAAGGTGAAGATTGGCAGTTTAATCCTGATATGTCAGTTTATCCACAAAATGAAGATGGAAGCTATTCTAAAGAAACTTTGTTTATGAGTTTTTTAAAATCTCAAGGTGGACAACCTGTTGAGAGTCTAAAAACCACACTTAATCCAAAAGTAGAAGCTTATAATAGAGCTATGGCTAAAGAGAGTTTTAGTGGTCCAGCCATACACTTAGATAGTATTATGACAGGTAAAAGTGACTTTAAAAGCTTTTTTAGATACTGGGCAGAGCGTGGCATAGAAGAAGGTGATTTATATATGTATGAAAATAACATTCCTAAAGAATCTGCTATGGGTAATTGGGCTTTAGATGCTGAAATTAAACAAGCCATTGCCAATGGCTGGAAAGCAAAACCTAGCACCATTAACTCCTACGCTGATTCTATAATGGATAGATTAAATAATCTTATAGGACAAACTAGGGT
>NZ_AINS01000124.1 GCF_000254135.1 Campylobacter coli LMG 9860 | reverse complement strand
ATTTAATATAAAAATATATTTAATACACTAATATTTAAGTATAAAATAAGCTTTAATAATATACACTACAACAAACAAAATTCAAGGAGAAAAGATGAGTTCAACTCAGCAATATAAAGTAATGAATGAAAAAGTGATGGTATTGTTAAAAAAAGATAGCGAAAAAAGCTCTGCTGTATCTGCAAGTCCGTTAATTAAAATTTCTATGGATCAACTTAAAAATACAGATAATGGAGAAGTCTATAAAAAGCTTGATGAGCTTCAGGTTTTAATTGACAATGTAAGCCCATATAGGAATAAATCTGTTTTTGGCAAAGCAGGGATTATCCCAAAAATTTTATCCAAAGCTTTTAAAATTAATCATCTTTCGAGATATATTGATAAATTCGAAAATTCATCTAAATTAATTGATAATATTATTCTTTATTTAAATAAAAGTAAAGAAGAGCTTGAAAATGACAATAAAGCACTAAAATTAGAAATTGAAGGCATGGCAATTAAACGCAATGAGCTTAAAAATTTAATTGAAGAATTGTCTCAAGCACAACAAGAATGCGACGAATATTTGTCTATTAATAAAAAAGATGAATTTGAAATAAATAGATTTAAAAGTGATACCTATTTTCCTTTATTGCAGAAAATGACTGATGTAAAGCAAAGAGTAATGGTGATGGAACAATCAGTGATTGCATTTACAACTCTCATTGCAAACAATAGAGAGCTTATCGTTTCTTTAGATAGAGCAAAAGAAGTCACAGTTGAAGCCTTGGGGGTTGCTATCTTAATGGCTCAATCATTGTCAGAACAAGAAAGAATATTAAATAGCGTAAATGGTTTAAATAGAGTAACTTCTGATTTGATTAAACAAACTTCTACACAACTTAAAAATCAAGGTGCAAGTATTCAAATGCAAGCCTCATCAGCAATGCTTGATATGCAAGCTTTAGAAACTTCTTTTAAAGAATGTTTGGAAAGTTTTGAGAAGATTAAAGACTTTAGAATTAAGGCTACAGATGATATTAAAAAGCACTTGCAAAATTTTGACAAATTAATGGATGAAATTAATTCTAAAAATATGTTAATCAATCATGTTAAATAAAAACGGAAAGAATTATGTTTGAATTAAGCAATGAACTTGCTCTTTCTTTTGAAAAGATAGGGCTTTATTTTTTTATTTTTATCATCTCTATTCAAACACTATTTATCTTTTGGAGTTTTATAACAAGTTTTGATTTTTGTAAAAAATATTGGAAAGAATCTATTACATTCGGATTAAAAACATTAATGGTAGAGAAATTTAAAAAAGATAAGGTTATCACAGTAGTTTCTCAAAATCCAAAAATTCTAATTATAGATAATACTATGGAAGATTTACTTGCATTAAAAAGGGAAAGTTTTATTGTTGAAGAAGTAAAAATCATAAAAAAATACAAATACACGCCTAAAAC
>NZ_AINS01000125.1 GCF_000254135.1 Campylobacter coli LMG 9860 | reverse complement strand
AAACTAGTTTTAAAACTAGTTTTTATCTAAGTTGCTATTTTTATAATACAGCTAAGATTTTATTAAGATTGTCTTTTTTGATGCCTTTCCATACTAAAAACCAATCCACAATGCACCATATCCATAAAACGAATAAAATTAAACCACCGATATAAATCCAAATGGTAACAACACCTACTAACCAAGTTATAAGTTTAGCAATACCCAAACCTATATCACCCTTATAAAAACGATCAATTCCAAAGGCACCTAAAAACAGACCTAAGATCAAACCTATAATATGACTTTTAAAAGGTAAGATAGCAAGAGAGTTGATTTTATCTTCACTTGCATTTTTAAGCTTATCTTGCACAAGGGGCAAGCTATTGGATGGAATTTTGTCTGAAATCATCATCAATACAGTATTTATATCCATAAAATCTCCTATAATAATATTAGAACAAAATAATAACTAAAATAATCTAAAATTACTTTTAAGTTTAATTTTATAAAATGAGCATTTTGATAAAAATATTTCAGTATTACAAGATTATATATCTACCTTAAGATAGAATTTTATCTCAAGGATTAAAAAACCAAAAGTTTGATTTTTGATTGTATGGTTTCTTTGATATCGCCTTTCACAAAAGTTTCTAAATCTTGCTTAGAAGCTTTAACTCCATTCATATTTAAATGCCACAAGGCATTTTCTATGGCTTCATCTTTTTTTCTTTTTACTATGCGTGTTTCATCAAAGATAAATTTATGAAATTTCACATTATTTTCTAACAAATAACTTTCCAAATCTTGTTTATAAATACCCTTAAATTCTGTATTAAAATGTTTAAATATAGGATCTAAAAAATCACTCTTTCTATAATCGGCCCAGCCAAGATAAATTCGAATTTTAGCCAATCGCATAAAGTTTAAATAGTCTTTTTTGTCTTGCAAAGCAGGGGACATACTTAAAAATGCTATGTCAAATTGAGCGTTTTGATTTTTATTTATCCATTCTGTAAAAGTGCAATTTTCGTATTTGATATTTGTTAGTTGGAGCTTGTTAGCATCTTCTTTTAAAATTTCTAACATAGCTTTTGCATTATCAAGAGCAGTGATTTCTTTTGCATTTTGTGCTAAGTACAAAGTCCATACTCCTGTGCCACAACCTATATCTATAATCCTTTTATCTTTAAAGCTTATATTTAGTTTTTCTAATTCTTTAAAACTTTGCTCTTGTATGGAATTTAGTTTTTGATTGTATCTTGCATAGCTCTTAGCTTTTTTATCCCAAAGATTCATTGATAGTCCTTATTTTTAAATCAATAAAATCATAGCATAAAAAATACTAAATTATTAAATTATCTATTTGTAAATTCTACTAACACCTAGTTCAAACTAGGTGTTAGTGAACAATCAATCAAAACCTTTTCTTTTTCACATC
>NZ_AINS01000126.1 GCF_000254135.1 Campylobacter coli LMG 9860 | reverse complement strand
TCATCAAAAATAGCTAAAGAAAGTAAGAAAATTTTTAAACTTGATGGAATATGTTTGCCACACATCATCAAAATAGCTAAAGCAAATGCAGTATCTGTAGCCGTTGGAATAGCCCATCCTTTTAAAGTGTAAGCATCGCCTATATTGACTATAGCAAATATTAAAGCAGGTATAAGTATACCACCCAATGCCCCCATAAAAGGCAAAACAATATTTTTAGGATTTTTAAAATCTCCGTGCAAAAATTCCTTCTTAAGCTCAAGCCCTATAGCAAAGAAAAATATAGATATAAGCCCATCATTTATCCAAAGTAAAAAAGGCTTGTTAAGCTCAAATTCACCTACACTAAATCCGACTTTTAAATTTAGAAATTCTCGATAATGTTCGCTAAAAGACCCGTTTTGCACAAGCAAAGCAAGCAAAGTGCAAACTATAAGTAAAACGCCGCCAAAAGCCTCATTTAAAACTAAAGTTCTTAATTTATGTACTATATTATTCATTTAATAATCTTAAGATAAATAAAACCAACAATGGCACTTAAAAAACTAGCTACTAAAATAGCAAGTTTATCCGCATATTCAAAAATATCACTATTTTTATAAGCCAAACCATCAATAAACAAGCTCATCGTAAAACCGATGCCTGTTAAAATACATATACCATAAAATTTTCCATATTTAATATTTTCAGGTAATTTTGCAAGCTTTAATTTTATAGCCAAATAACAAAATCCAAAAACCCCTAGTTGTTTTCCTAAAAATAGTCCTAAAATAATCCCAAGACTTACAGGAGAAAATACTGAACCAAGATGCATATCTCTTAAATCAATACCCGCATTTGCAAAAGCAAATAAAGGCAAAATAAAATAAACCACCCAAGGGTTTAAATCCTTATGCACTTCATGAAGATAGGGTTTTTTATTTTTAGTATCAAGAGGGATAAATAAAGCTATGATTACACCCGCTAAAGTTGCATGCACTCCACTTTTAAGCATAGCTATCCACAACACAACACCTACCAACACGTACAAAGAAAGATGGGTGATGTGATAATAATTTAACAAAAGCAGAGCAAATATACAAAACAAACAAATAATAATTGCTAAAGCTGAAAGCTGATCTGTATAAAACAAAGCAATAATAACAATAGCACCCAAATCATCAAAAATAGCTAAAGAAAGTA
>NZ_AINS01000127.1 GCF_000254135.1 Campylobacter coli LMG 9860 | reverse complement strand
AACATAATCAGGCACTATACCTTCTTTTTCAAGCATACTTAAAGCCCCATCAGCACAAAAGATCACTGCTTTATCTTGACAAGCTTTAAGTAAAGGAAGTTGTTTAGCTAAACTAGGTCCTGCAGAAACTACTATAGCATTATCAAATTTGTTTTTTCTTTGGCTTAAGATTCTTTGAAAAGGAATGCTTTCAAGCATAGAAGGGATGTTTTGTAAAAA
>NZ_AINS01000128.1 GCF_000254135.1 Campylobacter coli LMG 9860 | reverse complement strand
ATGAATGAAACTCAACAAAGGGATTGCTCTAATGCAAATGAAGCGGTATTATTTCAAAGAGACAAAAATAATAAATTTTATCAATCAAGTCCTGAAGCTTTTGAATGGAAGTAAATTAGCTTTAGTTTTATTTTTATGCTTTTTGATTCCAAATTTAGCTTTTGGGGCTGAAAGTCCCGAAGGGGCGTTAACACTAATCAAAAATGGACTCTTATCTTGGACGCCCCTTATTAAAACCGCTTGTTTATGGGTGTTTTGGACTTTAGTTGCTATTGATTTGATTTGGACTTTTGGTTTAAAAGCTTTGAGCGGTTTTGAATTTGGTGATTTTTTAGCCACTCTTATCAAAAAAATAATGTATATAGGCATATTCCTATTTTTATTTAACACAGATCAATGGCTACAAATTATTTTTAATAGCTTTTCGCAATTAGCCACAAATGTAAATAATGGTATTGATGTTAAACCTAACAATATCATAAGCACAGCAATTGATGTTGTAATCACTATACTACAATCTGCAAGTATTTTTAGTCCTGTTCAAAGTTTTTTTATTGCTATCTCTGGAATTATTATTCTAATATCATTCTTATTAATGGCAATTGATCTGCTGATTGTCTATTTAAAATTTTTCTTAATGAATGTAATTGTATTTTTTGCTTTGGCGTTAGGTGGATTAAATCATTTTAAACAAATAGGCTTAAATCCTATAATGACAGCCATTAAAGTAGGTGTAGAACTCTTTATGATACAAGGATTAATGGGAATTTGCTTTACTATGATAGGAGCAATAGCGAATGAAATTAATCAAAATATTACTATAGAAAATATATTAATCGCATTAGTTACCCCTGTAATCTTCTGCATAATTACAAAAATGATTCCTGGCATTATTGAAGCCGTATTTAATGGTAGTATTGGCGAAAGTGCAGGGGCTTCAGCAGGTTTTAGAGCAGTTGCCACAATGGCAGCAGGAGCTGCGACAGGTGCAGCCGTTGGAGCTGTTGGGGTTACTCGGGCTATGAATGCAGCTAAAGCCTTACATTTAGCAGAAGGTGGAGCTGGTGGAATGGATCTAGTTAAAGGCGTAGCAAAACATTTAGCAACTTCTGGAGGAGAGCATTTAAGAGATAATCTTACAAAAGGCAGAATGCCTCATCAAATGGCTAATCGCTTACAAGAAAAACTTAAAGATATACAAGGAAAAGCAAGTGAAGGCGGTATATCAGCAGGAACACCAAAAGAAGAAAGCTATCAATCAGGAGTAAATCCCGATGTTGCAAAATAATAAAACTAACGCAAGGGTGGTAAGTCCTTGCATTAGCGTTTCACAAACGGCGATAATTTACTTTTTAGGCTTAAAAAAGATTTTTCTTATTTCTTCTCTAAAAAGTGTAATTACTACTGCAATTACCGCAATGAAAAGATTAAAAAGTTCCATTATGGACTCCTGTAAAATAAAGTGTTTCCACCCCAAGCCCAACTTAATAGCCAAAAAAAAAGC
>NZ_AINS01000129.1 GCF_000254135.1 Campylobacter coli LMG 9860 | reverse complement strand
TACAAACAATTAATAATAGGCTAAAAATAGCTTTTAAATATTTAAATTCATAAGAAAATATTTCTTAATCTGCTTTCATCACAACTTTTCAAAAAATCATAGATTTTCTTTCTATAAGTTGATTTATCCTTTTTCCAAGTATTTAGCGTTGGTAATGGAATTGTTGTAATTTTGGCAATTTTAGAATCACTTAAACCTGTATTAGAAGAATTAATAGAATTTGAAAATATTTCTTTTAATTCTTCTTGATTAGTGTTTTTTAAAAAAAGATATATTTTTCCCCTCCAATTGTCTTTTTTTTGTTTCCAGTCTCTAATAGTGAAATAAGGGATATTAGTAATTTGTGAAATTTGGACATCATTGTTCATCAGGCTTGAAACCACTATCTAAAATTATTTTTGTCATTACACCCTTAAGTTTATCAAAATGATTTAAAGCTTGCACATTGCTAACTCTAAGCAATCTTATTTTCCCATCTTTTTTATAAAACACCTGAAAAACTTCATCGCTTTGTTTGCATTTCACCATGTCATCTGAAGTAGGACTATCTATGAATTCATATTTTTCAACAAAATCTTCATTTGAAATATCAAATAAATCTTTTCTATAGCCACTTGGCGAATTTGGATCATAAGAATAAACATTAGTCAATGATTCCTCTGTAGCCTTTTGTAGTTCTTCTTTTGAAATTTTGTTCATCTTAACTCCTAATAATTTTTGTAAAATTATACAACAATATAAGATTATACAATAGTATAACACAAATAAAAATTGTATAAAAGCTAAAATCTAATGAATGTATATTCGGAAAAATATTACAGAAAAAAACCAGCACAACAGAACAAAGAAAAGAAATTTGCAAAGGTATGAGAAAAATAACAGTCAACTTCTTTTTTTTATCAGCAAGCAATTTTATTAATTGATTGTGTTCGGCTTTAATCTTTGCATCTAATAAAAAACCCATAAATAATATCATATGTAAAATCATAAAAATTCTAACAAAAAAAATAAAAAAAGCTTGAATTTCTGTGTAGAGAAATATTTTTAAAATATTAGTCCAAACATTTTCATATACGATTAAAAAACTAAATAATATTGACATAAAAGCCCCATAAGCTTCTATTATTTTCAATTCTTTATTTCTCATACAAACTTTCCTTTTTTAATACAAGTAAATCTTCCATGGTGTTATCTATGATTAGAATTTTATAATCTTGTTCTTCTTTATTTTTTATATCTATCTTCTTATTTACTCTTTTATTTGATTTAATTTTCTTTATTAATTCCAATACAACAGCAAAAACCATCATGATAGCAAATATTACTAAAACATATTTACCAACATTCCAAATCCATTCCATAATTGGATAAGATAGATTAATAGTGTTTCCTTCTTCAATTATCATGCCCACTACAGTCAATAATGATGCTAATAACATAAAAATTGCGCCTAATGGCGGATTAAAAAACAGCACTATTACGCTTATCCAAAGACCAATAAAACCTAAAATTTTAAAAATCAATACAATCATATTATTGTACTCCATTTTTTATACTGTTGTCTAGTGAATTTTCAATATGATCTAGTTTGATATCTTTTTCAATGTTAATTTCTTTTTTAAAATCTAAATTTTTAAGTTTATCAAACAACTTTTGAGCTTGTTGAACCAATCGCTCCTCATTTCTTTCCAAATCTGAGGTATGTAGTTTATTTTTAATTAAAAAATATTCTTTGCAATTCTGATTAAGAATTAAAATTATGCTATTTAATTCTTTTTCAATATAACCTTTGCTAATGTTTCCTAAATTGATTGTATCCATATAAACTATAATATCAATAAGTTTTTCTTTAATATCTTTATATATGGCTCTTAATTTATTATTTTCAATGCTATTTAATTTATCGCTATTCATGTATAATTTCATTTTTACTCCTTTGTATTTATATATATTTAGGTTTATTTGAGTCATCTATAGGGCATCTACTAAACATATTATAGGTGCGTATCCTTTTTGTATTCCATGAGCTTAAATCCTGATTGAATAATTTACAATATTTAAACATATAACTCATATCCCAAACCTTTTTTATATTCCATTTGCGTATATTTTGGTTAAAACTTTCACAATTCCAAAACATTCCACTCATAGTTTCAACTTTTTTAACATCCCACTCAGATATATTTTGATTGAAGTTTGGACAATTCAAAAACATCCAAGCCATATCTCTAACATCACCTACATCCCAAGCTCCAATATCTTCATTAAAAAATTTATTACATTCAAACATACTACGCATGGTTTTTACTTTACCTGTATTCCATTTTTCAATACCTGAAAAATTGGTACGAGTGGATCCAGTAAATAAATAACTCATATCGGTGATCTCGCTTGTATCAATATCACCTAGATAAATACTTTCATCTTTAACTAGAGCTTGAAGCTCTTCTTTGGTTTTAGGCGTGTA
>NZ_AINS01000130.1 GCF_000254135.1 Campylobacter coli LMG 9860 | reverse complement strand
TAGAATATAAAGATGGTGATAGCAATGGTGCTTTGGTTTCTGCTATTAATTCTGTTAAAGATACAACCGGAGTTGAAGCTTCTATCGATGAAAATGGTAAGCTTTTACTTACTTCAAGAGATGGTAGAGGGATTAAAATTGAAGGTAATATAGGCAGAGGTGCTTTTATCAATCCAAATATGCTGGAAAATTATGGTCGTTTGTCTTTAGTTAAAAATGATGGTAAAGATATTTTAATCAGTGGAACAAATCTTTCTGCTATAGGTTTTGGAACAAGCAATATGATTTCTCAAGCTTCCGTTTCTTTAAGAGAGTCTAAAGGGCAAATCGATGCAAATGTAGCTGATGCTATGGGCTTTAATTCCGCAAATAAAGGAAATATTTTAGGAGGTTATTCTTCTATTTCTGGTTATATGAGTAGTGCAGGAAGTGGATTTTCTTCAGGTTCGGGTTATTCTATAGGCAGCGGTAAAAATTATTCTACGGGTTTTGCAAATGTAGTAGCTATGTCAACCGCATCTTCTCTTTCTAATGTGTATAATGTATCTGCAGGCTCAGGTTTTTCTAGTCAAAGCGGACTTTCTCAGTTTGCAACCATGAAAACTTCAGCAGGAAATACTCTTGGTGTAAAAGATGAAACCGCAGGTGTTACTACACTTAAGGGTGCTATGGCGGTGATGGATATAGCTGAAACGGCTATAACAAATCTTGATCAAATCAGAGCAGACATTGGTTC
>NZ_AINS01000131.1 GCF_000254135.1 Campylobacter coli LMG 9860 | reverse complement strand
TATCACGAGTTTATATACGAAATCGGCGAAAATACTACAATGGAGCAATGCCAAGAGCTTACGCAAAAAATTGCAGAGCTTACAGGATTTACACCTTTGCAAGTTGTAATCCATAGAGATGAAGTAAGTGAGAATGCTAAAGGGGAAAAACAAACCCATTATCACGCCCACGCAGTATTTTTTACACTCGATAACAATGGCTTACAACTTGCCAGGCGTGAAGCAAGTTTGAATAAAGCCAATCTTAGCAAAATACAAACCCTAACCGCACAAAGTTTAAAAATGGAGCGTGGAGCTAATCGCTACGAGAATAACGAAAAGCAACCCCAATACATACAAGATTATAAAACTTACGCTCAATTTAAAGAACAAGAAAAAGCATTGCTTCAAAGAATACAAGAACAAGAGCATAAATTAACGCAAATGGCCCTAGAATTGAAAAAAAA
>NZ_AINS01000132.1 GCF_000254135.1 Campylobacter coli LMG 9860 | reverse complement strand
CACTAGGGATACTTCTATCCTTTTTTTGATTTAAAAATATAAAAAAAAGGAAAATACAATGAATAAAAATAAATTTGATGAATTCGTAGCAAAAAACTTACCAAAGGCTTTGAAAAAAGATACTGAACAGAGCTTAGGAGATAGATCTAAATATATTGGATCATCTGACATAGGTGGTTGTCTTAGAAAGGCTTATCTTGATAAAACAACTAATTATGAACACGATTTAGCCACTCTTATTCGCTTTCAAAGGGGACATGTTGCTGAAGGCATTATTGAAAAAATGCTCGATGGATTAAATCCTACACTTCAAAAAGAAGTTAAAGTGACAATAGATGGTTTTGATCTAAAAGCTCACATAGATTTTTGCTTGGAAAATAAAGATGAGATTGTGGTTGTTGAAGCTAAAAGTGTTAATACAGCTGTTGATAAACCTTATGACTCTTGGATTATGCAGGTTAATTTTCAGCTTGCTATGCTTGCAACACAAACACAAAAAAAGTTAAGAGCTTATGTTGTTGCTATCAATCTAAATACAGGTTGGTTTAAATCGTTTGAAGTGAATGGCAATCAAGTGCATGAAAAAATGGCAATTGAGAATGCTCAAATTTTAGCAAATGCTCTTTTAAACAAAGAAGAGCCTATTGCTAGTGAACAACTTTATTGTTCTACTTGCCCTCATAAAGGTTCTTGTCCTTTAATGGCGAAGAAAAGTGAAGGTAGCGAACTAAGTGGTGATTTACTTGAGGTAGGCAAAAAAATAATTGAGTTAAATGCTAAGAAAAAAGAACTTGAAAAAGAGCTTGAAGAGAAAAAAACCTTGATCGAAGAGTATATGCGAACTTGCGGTACTAAGAAAATCAAGATCGATGATAGTTTTATTTCTTTATCAAACGACACCACAAGCGTAAGCTTTGATACAAAAGCTTTAAAAGATAATGAGCCTGAGCTTTATGAAAGTCTTTTTGAAAAATATCAAAAAACTTCTCAAAGAAAAGGCTATTTAAGTATTAAGTAGGATTAACATGAGCAAAACATCAGCAAAAAGACTAGCAAAAACACTAGCAAAAAAGGCTCGAGAAAAAGAGCTATTTTTGCTTTTCAAGGAATTCATGAGAGAAGTTGAGGAAATAGAATTTTTTATATTTAAAAAAATAAAAAATTCTAAAGAATTTAAAAATTATATTTCAAAACTAGAAGATAGGAAACTTCCGAAACTTTTTAGTGATGAAGAATTAAAAGTACAATGTGTTTATGAAAGGATTAAATAATGAAATATAAAAAAAAGGATTTTAGCGTTTGTAAAAAAAGCTTTGATATAGCATATGTATATGTTGTTGAAGCTTTATGCAACGATTATCTTTCAGAGCGGTATAGAATTGGTGTTTTTACTAGCTTTGATGAAGCTTTGGATTTTGTTGCCAAAAATTTTTACAAAAGTGAAAAATCTAAAATTTCTTATTCAAGAGAATCAAATGACACTTGGGTTATTGATAATGATGAAATCAAAAATCAAAGTATCAGGCATAGAATAACAGATAATTACATTGAAAATGTGAATATAGATGCAAGAGAGATCCGTATTAGGGTTGATACTAGCAATTTTATTCTTTTAAATGATGGAAGATTGATTCAAATTATAGAACCTTTTTTTCACGATGAAATTGTCTGCTTAAATTAATCAGCCCCTAGTTGGGATAGTTT
>NZ_AINS01000133.1 GCF_000254135.1 Campylobacter coli LMG 9860 | reverse complement strand
CTTGCAATACTTAAAAAATATAAAGACGATTTAACTAAAGAGCAATATGAAGGTATTAAATCTGTTATTTGCGGACACGCTATTGAAGATATGTTTGCAAATGAAAAAGATGTTATCGATATGATAAAAATTGCAAAAGATGAAGCAAATGCCGATGAAATAATCGCCGAATATAAAAGAGAATGGGGAGTATGAATGCAAAATG
>NZ_AINS01000134.1 GCF_000254135.1 Campylobacter coli LMG 9860 | reverse complement strand
ACCCTAGTTTGTCCTATAAGATTATTAAGTCTATCCATTATAGATCCAACATAAGAATTTATACTTTCACTGCTTGCTTTCCAGCCGTTAGCAAGAGCTTGTTTAATCTCAGCGTCTAAAGCCCAATTGCCTAAAGCTTGCTTAGGAGATATACCTTTTTCATACATATAAAGCTCTCCAGCCATATAACCTCTATCAAGTTCATATTTTAATAAACTTGCAAAATCAACTTTGCCTGTCATAATATCATTTAAAGCAATGCTATCACCATTAAAACTTTCTTTAGCCATAGCCCTATTGTAAGCTTCTACTTTTGGATTAAGTGTAGTATTTAGACTTTCAACAGGTTGTCCATTTTGAGCTTTTAAAAAACTCATAAATAAATCTTCTTTAGTATAAGTTCCATCTTCATTTTTTGGATAAAATGACATATCAGGTTTAAAATCACATTCATATTTAGCTTGAGAAACATTTTTGATTTCTTCTAAGG
>NZ_AINS01000135.1 GCF_000254135.1 Campylobacter coli LMG 9860 | reverse complement strand
TTGTATTAAGCTAAGACTAAGCGTGGATCTTATAAAATAGTTGTAAGAAAGTTATTTTAAAAGATAGTCGATTAAATCGATTATCTTATTTACTGTCTCCAAAAAGAGAATCGTAAATTCGATTATTTCTCTAATCATAGCTACCCCCTTTCTAAACAATCGGAAGATTAGCCTTATTAGTGCTTAAATACAAGCTATATTATAGCAAATTTCATCAAAAAAGCCAAGTTTTTTTGCTATAAAATACCTATTTTTAGGGGTTTGA
>NZ_AINS01000136.1 GCF_000254135.1 Campylobacter coli LMG 9860 | reverse complement strand
TAAGCACGATAGATTTGAGTGAAGAGTTGAAAGTTTATAAGGTTGTATTATTTGACTGTGTTGCAAAGGATTTAGAAATTCAAATTGCTATGATTTTTGATCAGCAAAGTATTTTAGAGTATTTAAGTTTATATGAAATGTTTATTAGCTCGCATTATTATCTTAAATACTATGAAACTTCTATTTTATCTTTAAATGAACTTTGTATTAAAAGTGCAAGTGTAGTAATAAGGAATGCAGATATTACTTGTTTTTTACCTTTGTTAACACATGGACAGTTTTTACAAAACATCCCTTCTATGCT
>NZ_AINS01000137.1 GCF_000254135.1 Campylobacter coli LMG 9860 | reverse complement strand
GAATTTTTTCGTGCGGTTTTTTGGAGTGAAAATATACAAAGCAAAAGTATAATGCTATATAAAACACTAGTGGATTTTATGGTGTTTTCTATAATCTTGTCTTGATTTATAGTCTTTAAATGTCTACATATTTTTCTCCTAAAACTTCCTTGGTTATATTTGAATTTACATCGTTTTAATTTTAAGTTTATTTTTAATGCCTAAATTTATCAACTGGGCTAAAAAAAATGCTTCCCAGCCTATTTACGAACACGCTCCGCAAAATCATCAAATTAAATCTCACACTCCAACTATGGGAGGGGTTATTTTTGTATTTTGTGCGATTTTTGCTAGTTTGCTTTGCATTAAATTTGATAATTTATTTGCACTTATGGGACTTTTATGCTTGATTAGCTTTTGCTTTATCGGCGTAATTGATGATTTAGGTAAAATTCTTAAAAAAAATAATCATTCAGGTTTAAGCCCTAAGGCTAAAATGTTTGGCTTAATTTTCGCTTCATTTTTGTGCCTAGCTCCTTTATATTTTAGCGGAATTTTGAGTGCTGATTTTTACATACCTTTTTACAAATATCCCCTTTTTAATATGTATATTTTTGCTCTTTTCTTTTGGATTTTAGTGCTAATCTCAAGCTCAAATGCTGTCAATTTAACAGACGGCTTAGACGGACTTGCGACCGTGCCTTCTATTTTTTCCTTAGCGACTTTGGGCGTGTTTTTGTATTTAAGCGGGAATTTAATTTATAGTGAATATCTCTTTCTACCGAAAATCAATGGCTTAGGTGAGTTAGTCGTCATTTGTGCCGCTTTAATCTGTGCTTTAATGGGCTTTTTATGGTTTAACTGCTATCCTGCTCAAATTTTTATGGGAGATAGTGGCAGTCTCGCACTTGGTGGCTTTATAGGCTTTTTAACCGTAGTAAGTAAAAATGAAATTCTACTTTTGCTCGTAGGTTTTGTTTTTGTTTTAGAAACCATTTCTGTCATTTTGCAGGTGGGAAGCTTTAAAATTTGGGGGAAAAGGGTATTTAAAATGGCACCCATTCATCATCATTTTGAAAAAGTCGGCTGGGTAGAAAATAAAATCATCGTTCGTTTTTGGATGATAGCTCTACTTTCTAATCTCCTCGCTTTAGCCTCCCTTAAGTTGAGATAAGTGAGTAAATTCGTAAAGTTTCATTGTAAATTTCGTTAGATTTAAAACAAAATTTCATCATTTTAATGTTATACTTCTCACTTAAACGACTTATTAAGGAGAACTTGTAATGTCAAATTCTACAAAAACCTTTATCATTGTAGCTGATATTATTTTATTCATCGCACTGCTTGCTTTGTTACCTTTTGAAACAAAAGTTAATCAAGGCTTGGCTATTTTAGCGTTTATCGCAGTCTTGTGGCTTAGTGAGGCCTTGCATGTTACCATCACTGCGATTTTAATTCCCATTTTAGCTGTTATTATGGGCTTGATGCCGACTAAATCCGCTCTACACGGCTTTGCCGACCCAAATATCTTTCTCTTTTTTGGCGGCTTTGCCTTAGCTGCCGCTATGCACTTTCAAGAGCTTGATAAAATCATCGCTCAAAGGATACTCATGCTAGCTAGAGGTAATTTTGCTCTCGCGGCACTTTACATCTTTTTTACAACTGCATTTTTATCAATGTGGATGTCAAATACTGCCACAGCTGCAATGATGCTCCCCCTTGCTATAGGTATGCTTTCACAACTTGACTACGAAGAAAATAAAAATACTTATGTTTTTGTGCTTTTAGGTATAGCCTTTAGTGCTAGTATAGGCGGTATAGGGACCCTAGTAGGAACACCTCCAAATGCCATAGTCGCGACAAATTTAAATATCACTTTTGCACAATGGCTTCAATATGGAATTCCTATCGTTATCATTTTTATGCCATTAATGATACTTGTTCTTTATGTAACCTTTAAGCCGAATTTAAAATTTCAAATCAACACTGACCTAGAGCAAAAAATTCCTATGGATACTCAAAAATATATCACCCTAATCATCTTTGCCATTGTGGCTATGTGTTGGATTTTTAGTTCTTATATTAATCCTTTTGTTTCAAATTTGTTAGGATTTGAGAAAAAAATCGCCAATTTTGACAGCGTTATCGCTATATTGGCTGCTGTTTTAGTCTGTGCTTTTAGAGTAGTAAGCTGGAAAAAAGTGCAAGAAAATACCGACTGGGGAGTTTTAATGCTCTTTGGTGGTGGAATTACACTAAGCCTTGTTTTAAAAGATAGTGGAGCAAGCAAAATTATGGCTGATGGCATCATCAGTTTAATCGCTGGAGGACATTTATTTTTAATTGGGCTTTTAGTTTCTTTATTTATTGTATTTTTAACAGAATTTACCTCAAATACCGCTTCTGCCGCTCTTTTAGTGCCACTTTTCATCTCTATGGCAGAGTCCTTAGGAGCGCCACCTCTTGGTTTAGCACTCATCATAGGCATAGGAGCAAGCTGTGCTTTTATGTTGCCTGTCGCAACTCCGCCAAACGCTATAGTCTTTGGCACGGGCTACATTAAGCAGTCTCAAATGGTGCGTGTAGGAATTTACCTTAATGTTCTTTGTTCTATCATCATTGCTTTAATGGCATATTTCTTTTGGCTTTAAGCATCTTGTCTTTACAAGATGCTTACCTTAATCGATTTTAAGCACACTTAAAAAGGCTTCTTGCGGTAAATGCACCTTACCTATGGCTTTCATACGCTTTTTGCCTTCTTTTTGCTTTTCTAAAAGCTT
>NZ_AINS01000138.1 GCF_000254135.1 Campylobacter coli LMG 9860 | reverse complement strand
CCTGTGGTTCTAAATTGCTTTAAAAGGCGGTAAAGTGTTTTAGCATATTTACCGCTAAGGGCTATAAATTCTTCAAGTTCAAAAGCTGTAAAATTAGTAGTTAATTGATTGACTAAATAAGCAAAATCAGGGTTTATTTTTAGGGTTATTCTGTTAAATAAAGTGCTTTCATCATATCCATCATCAGGATTTCTTTTAACATAGTGTATTTCCATTGTTTCAAACAAATTTACATATTTGTGTATAACTTCTGTCCTTGTTTCTATGATTTGTTTAAAATTTGCCTTGAAAAATTTATATTTTAAGCTGTTGATATTCTCTGTTAAATATTCTTTTGAATTAGAAAGCTTTTCATTAATTTTAAAATCATTGGCATAGAGATTAACTACATTGTCTATGCCTTTTTCTTTAATTCTTGCAAAGATTAAAAACAAAAGGTTTTGCTCTTGCTCTGTAAAGCTAGGCAACTGAATTTTATTAAAATCATTATGGTATTTAACTATATCACTCATAGAATTTCCCTATAAACCCTAAGGCAAGGGGCTTTTCTGCCCCTGC
>NZ_AINS01000139.1 GCF_000254135.1 Campylobacter coli LMG 9860 | reverse complement strand
TATAATAATAGTCAAGGCTTATTAGCTTTGACTTCTCCCTTTCTTTAAGGGGGTTACTAGAAACCCTTTGGCTTTTATACTAACTTTATTTATCTCCTTTCTTTTAATTTTTAATGTTTATTTTGATTGATTAAACAATTTCTATGTTGGTTTTTTTCATTTTGTATATTTTTGAAGTTTAAGTAGGTTTTAGTTAGAATACCCATTAAGGGTTAGCCGTAGGTCTGACCCC
>NZ_AINS01000140.1 GCF_000254135.1 Campylobacter coli LMG 9860 | reverse complement strand
TAGCAGCATTTAATGCTAAAAGATTGATTTGATCTGCAATATCTCCAATAATACCTGTAACATTCTTAATCTCTTCAGATTGAGTGATAACATCACTGGTTTTTACAGAAACATTTTGCATAGAAGAAGTAATCTCTTCTAAAGCAGCTGCGGTTTCTTCTAAAGAAGCTGCTTGAGAATTAGAAGATGAAGTAAGGTTTTGAACTGCACTTTGAAGTTTAGAACTTTCACTGGCTAAATGATTAGCAAAGTCAGAACTTTGTTTTAACATCTTAACAATTTCATCCCCTAAAGCATTAGTAGTTACTTCAACACTACCATTAGCATTATCAAGTTTATTTCTAAAGTCTAAAGACTTATATTCTTCAAAGATCTTATGAATAGCATTCATATCTGATCCTACTCTAGTTTGTAAAACATCTAAAAGTCTATTTAGAACATTTTTAAGTTCTATTAATTGTGGATTTCTAGGATTAGCTGTAATTCTTGCAGTAAGATTACCACTTTCTACTACTCCTACAGTTTCAACACTTTCTTTTACTGCTTTAGCATCTTGTTCTAAACCTTGTTTAGTAGCAAGGATGTTTTCGTTGATA
>NZ_AINS01000141.1 GCF_000254135.1 Campylobacter coli LMG 9860 | reverse complement strand
TTGATTTCTTCTAAGGATAAACCTAAAGTCTCAGATGATAATCCTTTGATCATACATCCTGAATCAAGCCAAATTTCATCAGCTTCTTTTGCTTGTTCAGGGGTTTTATAAACATTTGAAATTAAAGAATTTGAAAAATCTCTTAGGTGAGTGATATTCATTCTATTGCTTGGATCATTAAAATCCATCGATTTTATTCCATTTATAGCATACCCCTTAGGCATAGAATTTATATCTGCTTCA
>NZ_AINS01000142.1 GCF_000254135.1 Campylobacter coli LMG 9860 | reverse complement strand
CAACTTAATAGCCAAAAAAAAAGCTCAATTCCTATTGAAAGAATTGAGCCAAACACATTATAAACAGGTTGTGAAACTTTTAGTCCATCTACCAAATGGATTAAATTAATTATATCATAAAAAGGAGTAAAAAAATAATGAATATTTTCAGACAAAAGCAAAAGATAGAAAAGAATGAGTTTGACACTTCAAGTAATCCTTATCTTAATGCAAAAACCGAATGGCTAGAAAGATACGGAGATTATATCACTCGTGCTAAAAACTGGCAAATGGTAGCGATAATTAGTTTAGCCATGTGCTTTGTATGTGTTCTCTTTATAGGCTATATCGGCTCTCAGAACAAGCTTATCCCTTATGTTATTGAAGTTGATAAGTTAGGCAATACAGCTAAAGTAGGAATGGTGCAAAATATCGACTTAAAAAACCCAAATGTAATAAAGTATAGTCTAAATACTTTTATTTATTCTTGGCGTTCGGTTTGGGGAAATGCCGAAACTCAAAGAAAATTCATATTTGATGCCTATGCTTATGTGGAGCCAAGATCAAAAGCATTTAATTATTTAAATTCAGAATTTCAAAAAAACAATCCTTTCACACGATCTACAAAGGAAAATGTGCGAGTGAAAATTAAAAATATCGTTCCACAAAATATTGACACTTGGCAAGTTGAATGGGAAGAGACGACTACAAATTTAAATGAAGATATTCTTTCTAAAGAAACTTATCGAGGATTAATCCGAATTAAACAAATCATTCCAAATACAGAAGAACAAATTTTAAAAAATCCTTTAGGGATTTTCATCACTGATATTAATTTTGCAAAAATTTTATAAGGAGTTAAATATGAAAAAGTTTATTTTTAATACAAATACAGCCACAAGGGAAATCCACCACACCCCAACAAGTGGGGCAAGGCTAAAAAGCCTTGACT
>NZ_AINS01000143.1 GCF_000254135.1 Campylobacter coli LMG 9860 | reverse complement strand
GATTTGCGAGAAATAGGGACTTCCAATTGTCTGCTCAATTTTGAGCTTTCATTCAAAGTCCATAAAATACAAGGTTTTAAAGGTAGAGAAAGAAAATATCCATATTACAACCTAACTCGCGATGGATTCTCTCTTTTAGCGATGGGTTTTACAGGTAAAGAAGCATTACAATGGAAAATACTTTTTATCGACGCTTTTAATGAAATGCAAAAACTTTTACAAAAAGAAATTAAAAGCCCTAATAAATACTTAACAGATTTAATGGAACTTATTTATCCAAATTTACCACAAAACGATTACAAGGTTAGTGTGACTATTACAGATAATCCTTATTCTAAAGAAGCTAAAAATGTATTTTCTTTAAATTATCTTGTAGATAATCGCACACCAAAAGATCCAAAGAAGTTGCAATGAGTGATAAAGAATTAGAAATTTTTGAACTTTGTGAAAGACTGGTTGATCTTTTAGGTGATAAAGAAGCTGTCGCAGATTTACAAACTTTACTAGAAAGACACCCTGAAATGTTTCAAAACAAAGAACAGGTTGCTAACTTAATAAAAAAAGTTATCCATGATCCTGAAATTATTATCAATAATCCGACTCCAAAAAGTGAAAAAGACTACATTGCAGGGAAAAAGCTAAATGAAAAGAAAATGGGTGAAGTAGGTATCCGAAAAGATGAAAATATCAGTAAAATTTTTCACGCTAACGAAAAAAGAATAAAAAACTTGGAATTAATGGCAAAAAAAGATGTAGTAGTCGATGGTAGGAACGCCCACACCTCCTACACTCAAGCCCAAAGTCTTGACGGACGACTGGTTCAAAAGAACATTTCATCGGCTACCAATAAAATTATACCACAACAAAACAAATCCACAAATGATTTTAAAGCAAAATTAGAAGAATTTAGCACCAAAAAAACAAATGCAGTTAAATCTATAAATAAGGAGTTTAAAAGATGAAAAAATATTACACCAACAAAAAGGAGTTAAACAATGAATAATGTAAATCTAATCGGATACTTAGGAAAAGATTTTGAAGTAGGCACTACAAATAGCGGAAGAGTTTATGCAAAAAATTCTCTTGCAATTACAAAGCGATGGAAAAATGAAAGAGGCAATGAAGAAAGTAGCACGACTTGGATACCTATTGTTTTATTTGGCAAAAGTGCAGAAAGTGCATCAACGCACATTAAAAAAGGTTCACAGTTTGCGTGTAGTGGAGAATTATCATCCAATCAATATCAAGATGAAGATGGAAATACTAGAACAATGCTAAGCGTGATTGTATCTAAATTTTACTGGCTTGGCAAAAAAGATAAAGATGACACTGGAACACAAAATCCACAAGTTCCACCAAAAGAGCCAAATATTGATTATGAAAACACAAATATAGATGAAGAAACACAAGTATTTTAAGATTTAAGGATAAAAATGTCTATAAAAAATTTAAGTGTAGAAGAATTAGCACAAGAATTAGAAACTTCAAATCATGAAAAGCTGATTAAAGCTTTGTTTTTATTTGAAAAAAGTTCTTCAATGGAAGATCTTAATTCAGATCAAATAGAAATAATTTTAGATGAAGTATATGAATTTTATATCAATCATAAATCCATATCTTCTTTTTTACAAGAAGATATAAACCAAGCATTAGATGAAGCTATTGATAAAGAGCTTTGCAAAAAACAAGAAAAATCATTTGAAAGGTAAAAAATGAAAAAAAATATCTTTGGTGTTAATAAAGCCATAGGGAA
>NZ_AINS01000144.1 GCF_000254135.1 Campylobacter coli LMG 9860 | reverse complement strand
TCTCCATTAGGTGGGATAAAAGTTGAGGTGAATTTCGCTTGATAATTTTGCGCTAGTTTTCTTTGTGATTTTAAAGTAGTAATATTCTGATTAAGTAATTCATAACATTGTTGTGCGTTCTCAAGATTAACATTGATATTAACACCTATTTCCAATAAAGCCTGAGATAAATTTGACACATCATCTTTTGTAAACATTGTAAAAGCACTATATTTCTCAACATCCGAACGCCTTTGACAAAAACAATGATAAAAAACATGCACCGCTACAACATCAAAATTTTTAGCAATA
>NZ_AINS01000145.1 GCF_000254135.1 Campylobacter coli LMG 9860 | reverse complement strand
TTTAGAACAAGATTTAAATTTAAAATCTCTACAAACTAAAGAAATTCAAGAAAATATTAATTTAAAAACATTGGAAAAAACAAAAATACAAAAAGAGCTAGATCAGTATAATAATGTAGTTTATATTGAAAGATACCATCAAAGTGCAAAACAAAGAATTTATAATCACTTATCATATAAACTAGGTTTTTGTGCTATAAAAAAATCTAAAACTTTATGGGGATGGATCAGTATGCCAATAATACTTTTAAGTATTTTTATATCTCATAAGCAAGAACAAAAAATTTATCAAGAGAAAATAAAAAAAGATCCATCCTTAAAACTTCCATCGCTTGAATTATATACTGACTACCAAGAAGCAAGGAAAGAAGAAAATAGCTTTACATATAAACTTGGACAAGCCATAATGAATGCTAATAAAACTTGGTATAAGGGTGGGTATGTTAAACTATGGTTTGAGATTAGGA
>NZ_AINS01000146.1 GCF_000254135.1 Campylobacter coli LMG 9860 | reverse complement strand
AGATAAATGGATGGAAAGGGTGAGAAAGTGAGAGAAGAGCTTTTTTTAAAAAATACTCAAGCTTTGTTTGAGGTCGATGAGTTTTTAGCTTGTACACTGAGATCACTTAAATACTTAACTTTTGCACTTATCCAAGATGAAAATGGAATAAATTTTAAAAAAGATGATATTTTTCTTTATGAAAATCCCAATAAAGAGCTTTTAGAAAACCTTACTCTGTTTAAAACCGAATATAACAAATATCCTGTTTTGTTTTTTTATGGCTTTGGAAATGGAATGTTTTATAAAACTTTATGTAAAAACAAACAACATAAACACATTATCATTTTTGAAGACAATCTTGAAATTTTAACTTTAGCTTTTCATTTATTTGATTTTAGCGAAGAATTAAAAAAAGAACAACTAATACTTTTTTATACTCCAAATATTAATACAGCACAACTTACCACACTTTTTACTTATGAAATCATTCAAAAAAGTGTAAAAATTTTTAATCTTTTTATCCATAATGATTTTTATCAACAATTTTATAGCACTCAAATACAAAATATAAATACTCAACTGATAGAAATGATACGATTTATCGTTTTAAACAAAGGTAATGATCCACATGATTCTTTAGTAGGGATCAAACATACCCTAGATAATCTCCCTAAAATGTTAAATCATGGAATTTTTCAAGAATTTCTCAAAGAAAGAAGAGCTAAGGTTAAAAATGCTATCATTGTTTCTACAGGACCAAGTCTTATAAAACAACTTCCTTTATTAAAAAAGTATGCTAATAAAGCTACGATTTTTTGTGCAGATAGTGCTTATGTTATCCTTGGAAAATACGGTATAAAGCCTGATTATGTTTGCATGCTAGAGCGTGATGATATAGTTTCTAAATGTTTTGATAATGATTTTGGCGATTTTAACAAAGGCATACTTTTCATACTTGCTTCTGTGGTTCACAAAGAAGTATTAGATTTTTTAGAAAAAGATCAAAGAACTTATATGCTTGTACATCGCCCTTTAAATTTTGCAGCTAGTTTAAAACTTGATAAATATGGATATCTTGGAGTAGGACACAGTGTTTCCAATATGATCTATGAACTAGCAGGAGCTTTAAGATTTGAAAATATCATTTTTATAGGACAAGATCTAGCTTATGGCGAGGATGGAAGTTCACATCCTAAAGAGCATATACATGGAAGCCAAGGTGAAGAAATCAGAGGAGAAAAATATACACTAGCTTATGGGGGAAAAGGCAAAGTAAGAACACAACTTACTTGGAATTTGTTTCGTCAAGCTTTTGAAAAAGATATATTTTGGGCAAAAGAAAAACTCAATATCACCACCTACAACTGCACCGAAGG
>NZ_AINS01000147.1 GCF_000254135.1 Campylobacter coli LMG 9860 | reverse complement strand
GTAGACTTTGCAGCTGAAAGTGCAAATTTTTCTAAATATAACATCCTTGCGCAATCAGGTTCTTATGCTATGAGTCAGGCTAATGCAGTGCAGCAAAATGTTTTAAAACTTCTTCAATAATTTCTTAGATGCTTTTATGCATCTAAGCTTTTAAAGTGCTTTTTTCTTTTCTAAAAAGTCTTGCAAAGGTAAAATAGCGATTTTAAGTCTTTTGTCTTGAGCTTCTAAAAGTTCTATGATATTTTCTATCAAAGATTCATGCGCATAAATCCAAGCAAAAAGTTTATTTTGTTTATCAGATTCATCTTTGATATCTTTAAGATATAAAGGCGTTAATATACTTTGTTCATGATGTAAAGTAGGGCCTAAAATTTCTTGCAAAAAGAGATATTTTTTATTTGAAAGTTTTTCTTTGATTTTGTCTACATTTTGATTTATTTGTTCAAGAGAGAGTTTGTTCTTTCCATGGGTAAGATTGTAAATTTGTTTTTGAACTTTTTTACACTCTTTTTTAAAATTCAAGGATAAATTCATATTTTTTTTGATTTTTTGATAGATTTTTAATCCGAGTTTTACTTGTTCTTTAGTATTTAAAACTTGTAATTTTTTAAATTTTTTATCTTTTTTATTTTTGAGTAAATCTTCGCAAAGTTCTTTAAAAGGTTTTTCTATAGCGCTTTCTATCCTAGCACCTCCTTCAGTGCAATTATAAGTTTTACTTTTGCTAAAAGCAATGAAATTTTCAAAAATTTGTCTAAAAAGTGTCCAAATTTCAGAACTTTGAACTTTGCCATTTCCTCCATAAGCTGTAGTGCTAAATTTATCTAAGTCCCTTTCATAGTCTCCATTATGTAAATTAGCATGGATAAAACCTTGAGAGTGTGTTTGCCCATCTTTGGCATAAGCTAAATCCTGACCTATGAGAATGATGTTTTTATGTCCTAAATTTTCAGCCAGTTCATAAGCCATATGAGATACACTCATGCCCGCGTTAATATATCCATAATCGTCTAGCCCCAAGTATCTAGCAAAAGGCTGGCCTTTTATGATTAACATATATTTTCTTTGATTTTTTTCAAGATAAGAAATGGTTTTTTTATGCACCAAAGAAGCTACTAGAAAAATGATGTCTTTATCAAAATCTTTAAAATCATTATTAAAACATTCAGCTACTATTTCATCGCGTTCCAACATACAAACATAATCAGGCTTTATAC
>NZ_AINS01000148.1 GCF_000254135.1 Campylobacter coli LMG 9860 | reverse complement strand
TTATGGTTTTGGAAATGGAATTTTATATAAAATTCTACTTCAAAATCAAGCACTTAAAAGAATAATCATCTTTGAAAAAGAATTAGAACTTATCTTTTTGGCTTTAAATTTCATAGATTTTAGCAAAGATTTAAGCTTAGGGCGACTCATTATTTTACATCATGATGATATTAATCTTCCTAAAATGGATAAAGTTTTTCGTTTGATAGGGGATTTGTTTTATCGTTCTTATAATCTACACATTGCTAATGATTTTTATGAACACTATAAAGAAGATATTTTAAAACTTAATAAACTCAACATGCAAATCATCAAAAATCACAATCTTATGCGTGGAAATGATCCTAAAGATGCCATGCAAGGCATAGAACAATTTGTTTATAA
>NZ_AINS01000149.1 GCF_000254135.1 Campylobacter coli LMG 9860 | reverse complement strand
GTCTTTACTTTTATTTATTGGTAGTAACGCTTTTGCTGATGATGTTTTAACTGGGGATACAAAATTGGCATGTGAAGCGATTTTGTGCTTAAGTAGCGGAACTCGTCCTGCTGAATGCGGTCCTTCGTTAGCTAGATATTTTGCAATACACTTTAAAAAACCCTGGAAAACAATTGATGCAAGAAGAGCATTTTTAAATTTATGCCCTATACAAAATGACGCAAACATAGAAGATTTAGTGTTAAATAACTTAGTCGATGATGTATTACCTGTAAGTGATCCTAGGCAATGCACACCAAATTATTTAAACACGCAAGTAGAAACTAAAAGAAGTTATTCTACTTTTGGAATTATGAGCTATAGAATCAATCCAAATATGCCTAACTTTTGCCACGCATTAATCAACCATGCTTATACCGATTATAAAACTCCAAAATATAAATGCACAGGGGAATTTTACAATTCCTTAGAATGGAAACTAAGTGCAAAATTACAGCTTATAACTCAACAAGCTTATGAAAGCCTTTCTGACGATCAAAGATATATGATTTCTCGAACTTGCGGAGATAGGAATTGTTATGACTATTATCAAAAAATACCATTCACTAAAGAATGCTGGACTTACTAAAAGGAGTAGATATGAGCAATACAAGCATAATCAACATAAACAATCAAGAAGTTATTTTTGAAAACAAAGACGAACAAGTTTTTTGCACAAGTTTAGA
>NZ_AINS01000150.1 GCF_000254135.1 Campylobacter coli LMG 9860 | reverse complement strand
TTGATACTAGAATCGATAAGGTTGAAAACAAGCTAGATAGTTTTAAAACAGAAGTCAAAACATATGTAATTATTCTTGCTGCTTTAATGTTTATTTTGCAGCCTACAATTTTTGATTTAATTAAATCTATTTTTAAATAATTTTTTAGAGAAGCAAGGTTTTATTCCTTGCTTGCTCAACCTTTTTTCTTTTAAAGTTCTTTGCGAAGAATTTCAAAAGAAAAAATTTGGTTTTTGAAATCAAAAGTATTTTTTGTTAGAATTTAAAAAAATAAAAAAGGCAAAAAATATGAAAGATGATAAAATCTTATTACCCCAAAAAAGTCAATTTGGTGATAAATTCTGGCTAATACGAGATAATTTAGCAGTTTGTGAAAATGGCAGAATTTTTAATTATGATGAGTTAGGAAAATTGATAGAAACTCAATACGAGTGCATTTTGGATAATGTTTCTAAAGCAAGTTCTAAAAAAATTTTAGCAAATATAATAGATTTAAAAAATATCATCATCGATGATTATTTTATAAACTTGATAGAACATACAATAGATGGTAATAAATTTGAATTTAGCCATGATATGAATTTAATCAAATATAAAGGCTATGTAGCAAATTTAAACACTTTAGAGATTGCAGGACTACCGCAAGAGATGGAAAAGGTAGGAGATGAACTGATTTTGCCTGATTTTCCAAAAAGACTAGATGAAAATCTTATAAGAGAGTTTCAAGCCCTGATAAAGTTAGTCTTTAGAAAGGATTGTAATAAAATTAAATTGTAGAAAACGCACTTTTTAACGAATAAACGCTCAGGTGAAGTGCTAAACCTTTATTTTAGCCTATTATTAATTGTTTTATGAAATTGTAATATTCTTTTACTTAAAAAAATATTATATTTTTAAATAATACTTTATTAAATATTTGCATGAAAAAATAAATATAAAATATTATGCAATATGTTTGAAGTTTTAGCCTATTATTAATTGTTTAT
>NZ_AINS01000151.1 GCF_000254135.1 Campylobacter coli LMG 9860 | reverse complement strand
TCTCCATTAGGTGGGATAAAAGTTGAAGTAAAATTTAGTTTAAAGTTATGATCGAGTTTATTTTGCATTTTTAAATTTTCTACATGTTTCACTAAAGAATTCGCTAAAAAAAGCGCATTATCATTATTTATTTCACCATAAGAAAAATGAAACTGATTTAATAAATTTTTAATATTTTCAATATCTTCCTCTTGAAAATATTTGTATGCACTATATTTCTCAACATCTGAACGCCTTTGGCAAAAACAATGATAAAAAACATTTATTGTCACTACATCAAAATTTTTAGCAATATAATT
>NZ_AINS01000152.1 GCF_000254135.1 Campylobacter coli LMG 9860 | reverse complement strand
TTACTTGCTTTTGAATAATCTCCGTCTTTTAATTCTTCTAAGGCATTGACTGCAAAAGAAAAATCTTCAATTTCGTTAAGATAGGCTTCTAAGGCTTCTCTAACTATACTTGATTTAGGCTTGGAAAGATTTTTACTCAAATTATCTAAGCGTTCTTTAAGTTCTAAAGGCATTCTAAGGGAATAATTTCTAGTTTCTTGTTTCATTAACTTAACCTTTCTAGGAATGTTTTTGAAAAAATGTAATTGCTTGCTTACAGATTTTGCAAGTGAATTTGTGCCCTTGTAATTCAATTTTTTGATGGATACCATAAGGGACATCATGTACTTTACCTGGGCAATTGCATTTATAAAGATAAAATTGCGGCTTGTCATCATCACTATCATCTGCTGCTTCAAAGCTGACATCTTTACCTTCATCTGTTGCTAAAGAAGAGCTTCTCCATTTTTCTACCTTCATGTCTTCATAGAGTATGTGCTCTAAAAGCCATTTTTTCGCTATGATGTAAAGTTTTTCCTTAAGATCATTTGTAGATTTGATATCTTTAATAAGATTAATCATAGTTTGTATGATTTCTTTATGAATTTTTTTATGTTCTTCAAATGCTGGATAAGCAATGAGTTGCATATATTTTTCTTCATCATTAAAAT
>NZ_AINS01000153.1 GCF_000254135.1 Campylobacter coli LMG 9860 | reverse complement strand
TCAAACGAGTGGAAAGTTCCATTAAACAAGTGGAAAGTTCCTTACAAAGTGAAATCAAACTATCGGTAAGTTCATTAAAACAACAAGGAATCTATTGGCTTATAGGAGCTTGTATTGTTAGCATTGCCACTATAATTTCAAGTGTTTGGGCAATAATGAACTTTACGATAGAACATTTAAAATAATACTCTCGCACTAGAACAATCTAGTGCTAATTTAATCCTTTGGTTGGGAAATAACTATCCTAGCTAGAGATACTTCTGATGTTTAATTCCTATTGGTGGGAATAGTTATTCCCGCTTTTAGGGAGTATTCTATTCCTTTTTTTAATTGTTAAATCAAAAAAAGGAAAATGCAATGAATTTACAAGGAAAAATAAAAAAAATTGAGCAAGAAAAAAAGAAGTTTCTTAAAGCGCATAAAGGTTTATTTGAAGCTTCTAATGAAATTGATCTTTATAATCTAGTAGTTGAAAAGGAATTTACAAAATTTTACAAAGCTGTAAATGAGAAATATCTTTGCAGAACTAGAGAGTGGGATGAAAGAATGGATTTTGCTCAAGACTACAGTGATATTTTAAAAAAAATCGCAAATATTGAAAAACTTCAATCTCTCATCAATAAAAAAAGTAAAGAGAACGAGGATGGTTATAAAGTAGGGGATTTTCTCTATTCAAGTTGGGGATATGAACAAACAAACATTGATTTTTATCAAGTTATAGCCACAACCGAAAAAACCATTTTTCTTGCAGAAGTAAAGACAGATGTGAAAGTAACAGGTTGGGAAAGAGGTCTAAAAAGTCCATGCAAAAATGCTTTAAAGCTTGACAAGGCAGCTTTTAAGACGCTTTCAAATTTTCCAAAAGATTCAAGAGGTGGTTATGCTAAAAGTCTTTATAAATATAAAGGCAAGGCTCTTGAATTTACAAGTTATTACTAAAAAGGAAAATACAATGAAAAAATACAAATACACGCCTAAAAC
>NZ_AINS01000154.1 GCF_000254135.1 Campylobacter coli LMG 9860 | reverse complement strand
TATAAAAGGTTTTATAGATTTTGAAATTTCATCTAAAACTTTTGCTTTTTCATAATTAATAAGCCAACTATCAACCCATTTAGGTGTTTCGCCTTTTGCATTCCAATTAATAACACCATTGTAAACAGCTCCGACCATATTTGCAAATTCTTTTTTTGTAAGCTCTAATTCATTTAATTTTTTTTCAAATGTTTCTATATCCATTTAATATCCTTGTTGGTTTTAGTTATTATAGCAAAAAATACATAAAAATTTAACTTTTAATAAAAAATAATTATAAAAAAATGTATTTTATGCTTGACATATATTATAAAAAAGTGTATAATCACTGCATAAAAGTTATAAAATAATTAACTTTTGTAAATCAAAACAAAAAGGTAAAAAATGGAAAAATTAGCTGTAATTAATGGCGTGGATGTAGAGTTGGAAGTGGTAGATAATGCAGTATATACCACTTCTTTAAGCGTGGCTGAAGTATTCAATAAAAACCACAAAAATATTATACGCAAAATAAATGAATTTCCAAAGGATAATTTTACTAAGCTCAATTTTGAGCTGAGTAAATATATTGATAGCACGGGTAGAATTTTACCTTGCTACAAAATCACTCGCGACGCTTTTTCTCTTTTAGTGATGGG
>NZ_AINS01000155.1 GCF_000254135.1 Campylobacter coli LMG 9860 | reverse complement strand
TATATTTTCTATGAGTTCATCGGCGTGTAAATTTTTGTGAGACATTATTGTAGTGTTATCTACTGCGTAGTTATATGCAACTTCTGTATTTAAAAAACTTCTAGTGATTTGACAAATTTCACATTGTAATAAATTCATCTTAAACCTTTCATTTTTGAAAATATTTAAGAAAATTATATATTATTTATGAAAGTTTGTCAATATATTTCATTCATTTTTGATAAATTATTCTAAAATATTTGCCAAAAATGAAAATAAAGGGTGTGGAAAATTTCCATATCCTTATAATTCTGATATTATTTTATGAGCTTTTTTGATTGTTTCTAGCTTTCGCTTTAATTCTATATTTTCAAGCATTGTTTTTAAAAAAAGTTCTGTAAGTCGTGGCAAATCTCCGCTTTTCCAACGTGCTATAGTACTTTCTGGGATTTCTAACATTTCGCTTAGCTGTCGTTGAGTAATGTTTAACTCTTTGCAAACCTTTTTAACAATGTTTTC
>NZ_AINS01000156.1 GCF_000254135.1 Campylobacter coli LMG 9860 | reverse complement strand
TAAGCACGATAGATTTGAGTGAAGAGCTTTGTAGTGGAAAAATTTATCTTGTGGATATCGAAGAAGAAAGAGTAGATATTCAACTGCTTATACTTTTTGATATGAAAGATATGTTTGAGTACTTAAGTTTATATGAAATGTTTGTAAATAATTCTTTTTATAAACAATTTTGTGAAAAGACTTGGTGTGAAACTGATGAGTTTTGTAAAAAAAATATAGAAATTGTGATACGTGATTCAGGTCTAAATTCAAATCTTTCTTTCCAGTCTTATTTTCATTTTTTACAAAACATCCCTTCTATGCT
>NZ_AINS01000157.1 GCF_000254135.1 Campylobacter coli LMG 9860 | reverse complement strand
TTGACTTAAATGTAATGATTTTTGACATTTTTACGAAAATAACATATGGAAAATAGGGACTTTAAAAAAACAATTGACTTAAATGTAATGATTTCTAAATTCTTAAATTTATTAAATTTTATAATATTAAATAAGGTAAATCAAAAATTAAAATTTTTGAACTTTTATTTTAAAAAACTCCAAACAGAAAATGTTGCTGATAGAAATTATGATATAATGTTTTAATAGAAAATAAGCATAAGAAGCAGGGGTGAAAGAATGTGTAAAATTATTAAATATTTAGATTATAGACTTAACACTCTAGAAAAGCTGTATTTTGATTTAACAATTATGCTAATTGTAACCTTTTTAAATTTTTTATTTCTTGTTTTTGAATTTTTTATTTATGAAAATATTGCTGTTTTCTTTCAAGATTGTTTTTTAATGTCCGTGATTTTTATCATTGGAATGACAGGTTTATTTCATACTTGTAAAGGTTTAAGAAAATACAAAGAAATTTTAAAAAGTAATAAAAGAGAAGAGTTCATTTAAATATTAAGGCATTCTTAAAGAATAAGAGCCCTAATATTTAATAATTTTTTACTTTTGTTTTTTTGAAAAAGAACTAGATTATTTTAGTTCCATATTTTTATTTTGCTCTCTAGCTTTTTGCA
>NZ_AINS01000158.1 GCF_000254135.1 Campylobacter coli LMG 9860 | reverse complement strand
TTAGCACAGCAAAAGCAAAAATATGAGAATGAGATTAAAGCCCTAAAATATGACTTAGAACAAAGTAAAAACAATTTTAAAGATAAATTAAATTGTATATTGGCTAAAAATGGTTTATATGCCTTTGATTTTAAAACTTTTAAAAATTATGCCTTAAAGCTAGAAAAAATGTTAAAAGATTTAAAAGATGATGAAAACAAAGAGAATAAACTACTTTTAAGAATGCAAAATGATTTCTTAGAATGTTTAGAACTTTATAAAAGTGTAAATATCTAATTTGTTTCAAAACACACTATTTTTGAAATAGCTATTTTTGGAAAAATCCTTAAAACTAAACTAAGGAGAATTCAAAAATGGCTTTACCTTCAATGGGACATACAGCACCCGCAACAGAAAATGTTAAGTTAAAACAATCAATATATGAAACGATTATTAAAATTGGAGCTACTGAAACACCAATTCTAAATAAAATAGGCACTTCAAAGGTTACAAATCCTTTAACCCATAGTTGGCTTACAGACACTTTTGAAGAACCAAAAAAGAACGCAAATTTGGAATTGAGTAAATTTGTAGGGGAAACAAAAAACACAGCTCAAAAAACTACAAATGCTACTCAAATATTCATTACCGAAGCCATGGTATCAAAAGCTTTATTAAAAGCAAATCAATATGGTGGAAATGAAATGGAGTATCAAATAGGCAAAAAAACCAAAGAACATAAAATGGATATGGAATATGCTTTATTTGGTCTAGGCAGAGATAGTGATGTAAAAAAATCAGTTTTCAAAGATTATGTTCAAGCACAAGAAGCAACAAGTGGAGAAATGGCTGGACTTTTTCATTATATCGCTAAAGGAAAGGATAGCTTTGCTGATGGAAAGCGTGGAAATGTATTAGCTTTTGATGAAACAGGAGATTGGAGCGGAACTGCAACAGAACTTACAGAAGATAAACTTAATCAAATCTTACAAACCATTTGGAATAGCGGAGTTACGCCTAAAGATGTCTTTTTAGGAGCTGACTTAAAAGGAGCTATCAATAAATTTGCTACAAGAATTTTAGGCAATGAAACAAAACTAGCAGGACAAGTAGTAAGCCTTGAAACAGATTTTGGAACGGTAAATTTCCATATGCATAGATTATTAAGCCCTAAATATGGTTTGGGTGATGTTTTAATTGCTGGGGATTTTGAGTATATGAAACATGGGCTTTATATTCCTACTATGATTGAAGATGTTCCAACTGATATTACTGCAAAAGCAAAAAGATTTTATACGCAAAGCACTTTAGAAGTAAGAAATGCTGATGCTTTTGCTATAGGCGTGGGATTAGCTAGTGGAAATAATGCAAAGGCTAAAGCGGTTTTAAAAGCAGCAAGAGGTGCATAATGCTTTGTATTATGGCTAAAAAACTCATTATCGCTAAAGTTAAAAATTCTTACAAAATGATAGAAGATGATGAAGTTTTGAAAGCCTATTTTATGGAAGCATTTTATTATATTTTATCAAAATGTGTTCCTAGTGTTCTTTTAAAAAATGTAGAACAAAGCGAAAAAGTTTTCAGGCAAGTTAGAAATAATCATTTTTTGATTATTCCTGATGAGCCTGATTTTGACAATGAAAAAGAACATTTAATGATAGATGAAGCACTTAGTTTTGCTGTGATTAATTATGTTTGTTATTTGATTACAAGATGCGAAGAAAAAGACTTTCTGGCATTATGTGACAAGATAATTAATGAGTATATAGCTAACGATGGCAAGGAGCTTGATGATGAAAGAACATGGTTGTGAGTGTAATTTTACAAATAAATTTAATCGAGCTTTGAGTTATAAAGACTATGCTCAAAGTATAAATAGTGCTGATTTTATAGCTTATTTAGATGATAAAAAATGGCTTTTAGCCATGGATGATCTGCTTTTCTTTTGTGAAAAGAGAATCAAAGATAGTGATTATTATGAAGGTTAAAAATGGGAACAAGCTTAAATGAGTTAAAAACAGGTAGAGAAAAACTTGAGATTATAAATCAAGTTTTGGCAAGAATTTCAAATGTTGCTACTGCTTTGGATAATACCAGAATAGAAGAAATTGTAGGACTAAAAGAACAAGTTAATAATTTTTATAATCAAATTTTAGAGCTTAAAAATTTAGTTGTAAAAAATAGCGAGCTTACTCAAAGCAATACTGATTTTACTAAAAACAAAAGAAATGAAATTGAAAAAATAAGCAATGAAATAAAAAATACTTTAAATAATATAGAAGAAATCTACAACAACATTATAAAATCAGAAAAAGATATAAGCAATGGAGTTAATTTTGTTAAAGACAAATATCCTGAACTTAATGAGTTTAATAAAAATTTTGAAATTATAAAAATAAAACTTGAAGAATATTACAACATAGCTGTTGATTTTAATGCAGGTCTTAAAAAAATAGAGGAAAACAAAAATCTTACCAAATCCTATTTAGATTTATCCATAGAACTTAAGCAACAAATCTTACAAGAACTAGAACACGCACAAAGTATTAAAGAAGATTTGCATTCTAATATAGAGCTTGTAAATAAACTTGTTTCAAATATCGTGGCAACAAAGAATGAGATTATATCTATAACCAATAATTTTAAAAATGTAAAATCAGAAGTTCAAAATATAGTTAATGATGCTGAAGCAACAATAAAACTTAAAATAAACACTATTCTTTTTGAAAATCAAAGATTAAATCAAAATATGATTGATTTATTAAAGCGTTGCGAAAATTTAGAGGATGAAATAGTAGGAAAATATGAAGATATTTTAAAAATAGAAGATCTTATAAACTCATCAACTGGAATTATAAATGATTTGAGAGAAGCAGTAAAACAAAGCGAACAAATAAGCGAAGATATGAGAAGTTTTACAGCTATTATCAACGATTTCAAAACAGAAATTTCTAATCTAAAAGCAGATTTAGAAAGCTATGGCGAAAGATTAAAAGGGCAACTTGATTTAAAATTAGCACAAGCAAACTCAAGTGTAGATGCTAAGATTTCAAGCATTGAGACTCTAAAAAATCAAATTGAAGCATATGTAGAAGCTAATAAAAATACCGTAGATGTGGCTTTAGCTAACTTTATAGAAAGATCTAAAATAGCTAATGAAGATTTAGGAAGATTGGCTGAAGTAGCAAGAACAGAACTCGCTAATGATAAAACAGCTATTGAAAGCTATTTATTAGAGCTTAAACAAAGTATGGTTAATGCCATGAAGAAAGTATCCAGTGATATCACAGATGAAACAAGTGGAATATTAGCTCAAAAAAACCAAATAGAGCTTATCATAACACAAGGAAAATCAGATTTAGATACTTTAATCAACAACTTTAACTCAAATTATCAAAACAAACTTAACGAATTTAATTCTAATACTAATGAGAAATTAGCTTCTATTAATTCACTCAGTGAAGAAAGTATAACAAATATACAAAATAAAACAGATGAAAATATAAGCAGATTAGATACAGCCAGCGAAGAAAAACTAACTAAATTTGATGAAATTATAAAAGATAATTTGGGTGGAATTTATTCTCACATTTTTTCAATCGAAAATGTTTTAATGGATAAAAAAATAATTAAATTAAGTTATAAGGAGTAAAGAATGGCGGACTTAGAGCAAGTTGTAAATGATTTAAATTTGGCATCACAAAGCTTACAAGAGTTAAGAGAAAAATATGATGGTGCTTTGGATTTACTGGATAATAAAAATACACAAATAACAGGTGCGCTAGATAGTGCAAAATCTAATGCCTTGCAAGAAATACAAACTATAAGCGATACAGCTACAAATCAAATTTCGCAGTTAAAAAACACATCCTTAAATTTGGTCAACGAAGCTAAAAATACAGCTACAACTGAAATATCAAATAAAAAGGAAGAGCATAAACAAGAGTTAGAAACTAAGAAGAATGAATATATTAATAAAATTGTTGCAAAAGCTAATGAGTATGATATTGCCAATATTAATGCGCAAGTTAAAGCTATGGATACCAAAATAACCCAGCAGATCAATGGTGCAAAAACGGAATTAAATTCGAAAATAGACAATAAGGTAACAAAAACTGGAAATGAAACTATAGCAGGTGTAAA
>NZ_AINS01000159.1 GCF_000254135.1 Campylobacter coli LMG 9860 | reverse complement strand
TCCAGCCCTAACTGCTCCCATGCCTCGAGTCTCTACTGTAAAAGTAGCTCTAACACCTGTTTTATCAGCATTTTTATTGATCTCATCAGCTAAAGCTCCAAGTCCTGTTCCAACTGAAGTTGAAATCACAACTTTTTGGAATTTAAAATCATCTATACCGTTGTAGTTTTTAAGGGTAAATTGCACTTCACCACTAACTGAAATCCTTGATCCTGTTTCAAAACGAGTTAAACCTATCTTAGAAGACTGGGTTGCTCCTATACTTGCTTTTACAGTTTGATTTGAACTAGCACCGATTTGAAATTCTTGATTGATAAAATTTCCACTTAAAAGTTGCTTACCGTTAAATGAAGTAGTATTTGCGATATTGTCAAGTTCTTCCATTAAACGGTTGATATCTGCTTGAAGCATGGTTCTTGTTTTTAAACTTTGTCCATCTTGAGCCGCTTGAGTTGCCTTAGTTTTGATTGTATCTAAGATTTTAAGTTGCTCATCCATAGCCTTATCAGCAGTTTGTAAGATACCTAAAGCATCATTACCATTGTTTATAGCTTGACCTAAAGTA
>NZ_AINS01000160.1 GCF_000254135.1 Campylobacter coli LMG 9860 | reverse complement strand
AAATTCCATTTCCAAAACCATAAAAAAAAAGCACAGGATAGCGTGTAAAATCTTTAAAATATTCTAAATTTTTTTCAAGCTCTTTGATGGGATCTTGATACATTTTTTTTAAATTTCTTTTTTTTATGATATTGATATCAAGATTATCTTTTCCTTGAGTGAAAGTAAATTCTCTAAGCTCTTTTAGATCCTCAAGTTTTTTGCGTAAGTTATTATACTCAAAACCGCTTAAAGCTTTTAAATTTTTGTTAAAATTATTTTCTTCTCTCACCTTCTCACCCTTTCCATCCA
>NZ_AINS01000161.1 GCF_000254135.1 Campylobacter coli LMG 9860 | reverse complement strand
CTCTTCACTCAAATCTATCGTGCTTAAAGCCAAGATAAAAAGTTCGATTTCACTTTCAAATACAAAAAGATGTTTATAGTGTTTAGCTAAATTTTTAATCAGTAAAGCATTGCCTATACCATAAATACATACAAAAGGATATCTAGGAGTTTTTTCTAAAATACTTTGATAGAAAAAATTTAATTCTTCTTCTAAATTTTCATACATAAAAACATTATGAGTTTTATCATAGATATTTAAATTTTCATCTATATTAAAACGAGAACAAGTTTTATTTTGTATGAAATTTAAAAGTTTATTTCCTAAGGGTTCATTTACCCCACTTAATAAAGCTTGTATGTTTTTTTCTAGTATGGTCAT
>NZ_AINS01000162.1 GCF_000254135.1 Campylobacter coli LMG 9860 | reverse complement strand
GTAGACTTTGCAGCTGAAAGTGCAAACTACTCTAAAGCAAATATCTTAGCTCAAAGTGGCTCTTATGCCATGGCACAGGCTAATTCTGTTCAGCAAAATGTTTTAAGATTACTACAGTAGTTTACAAAAGCTGCAATATATACAAATCCAAGCCTAGTTTAAACTAGGCTTTTTTATTTTAAACTCTAAAATTTTTTAATCAAACTAAACTTGGAACACTTCTTGCTTTAATCTTTTCGATGCAATATTTTGAAAGGATTTAAAATGGGTTTTAGGATAAACACCAACATCGGTGCATTAAACGCACATGCAAATTCAGTTGTTAATGCTAGAGAGCTGGATAAGTCTTTAAGCAGACTTAGTTCAGGTCT
>NZ_AINS01000163.1 GCF_000254135.1 Campylobacter coli LMG 9860 | reverse complement strand
GGATAAAACTATCCCAACTAGGGGCTTGATTTGTTTAAATAGATAATTCTTGCAAAGCTTCAGGCTTGTTTGAATTGTCTATAGGACAATTTTCAAACATATCATCAGTATATTTAACCCTAGAAGTGTTCCACTTCTCTAGGGGCTGATTGAAGCTCTCGCAACCCCAAAACATTCCAGCCATATTCTTCACATTGCTGACATTCCACCTGCCTAAAGGTTGATTGAAGTTCTTGCAACCCCAAAACATGTTTTCCATATAAGCTACATTAAAAACATTCCATTTAGAGATATCTTGGTTGAAGTTATAGCAATCATAAAACATCCATGACATACTTTCAACTTCATAAACATCCCAACTTGAAATGTTTTGGTTGAAGTTATAGCAGCCATAGAACATTTCTTCCATATTTTTTACCCTACTCACATTCCAACCTGAAATATCTTGGTTGAAAGCATGGCAGCCTGAAAACATAGAATTCATATACCTAACCCTACTCACATCCCAAGAACTTAGATCTTGGTTCAAAGAATGGCAACCATAGAACATATAAGACATATCTTCAACATTTGAAGTATTCCAAGTTTCAATACCTGAGAAGTCTTCACGAGTAGATTTAAAGAACAAACAACTCATATCAGTGATCTTGCTTGTATCAATATCACCTAAATAGATACTTTCATCTTCAACTAGAGCTTTGAGCTCTTCTTTGGTTTTAGGCGTGTA
>NZ_AINS01000164.1 GCF_000254135.1 Campylobacter coli LMG 9860 | reverse complement strand
TGGATGGAAAGGGTGAGAAGGTGAGAAATATTTTAGTTACAGGTGCTGATGGTTTTATAGGTTCTCATCTTTGTGAAAGTTTGGTCAAAAAAGGTTTTAAAGTCAGAGCTTTAAGTCAGTATAATTCTTTTAATTTTTGGGGACATTTAGAAAAAAGTCCTTTTTTAAAAGACATGGAAGTTATAAGTGGGGATTTAAGAGATAGTTTTTTTTGCGAAAAAATCACCAAAAATATAGATGCGATCTTTCATCTTGGCGCTTTAATCGCTATCCCCTACTCCTACACAGCCCCACAAAGCTATGTGGATACCAATGTCAATGGCACTTTAAATATGCTCGAAGCAGCTAAAAAAAACGAGATTTCACATTTTATCCACACCTCAACAAGCGAAGTTTATGGCACAGCCTTTTATGTACCTATCGATGAAAAACACCCTTTACAACCTCAAAGCCCTTATTCTGCAAGCAAAATCGCTGCAGATATGATGGCGCTGAGTTATTATAATTCTTTTAATTTAAATGTCAATATTGCACGCCCTTTTAACACCTATGGACCAAGACAAAGCGCAAGGGCTATCATACCTACCATCATCACACAAATTTTAAGTGGAGCAAAGGAAATCAAACTAGGAGATTTAAGCCCTAAAAGGGATTTAAATTTTGTGCTAGATACTTGCGAGGGTTTTATCTCTCTTTTAAATTTAAAACATTTTGGAGAAGTTTATAATATAGGCTCAGGAGTGGAATACTCCATGCAAGAAGTACTTGATCTCATACAAAAAATTTTAGATTCTAAAGTAAAAATCATCCAAGATGAACAAAGATTGCGTCCTAAAAATAGCGAAGTTTTTAGACTTTGTTGCGATGCAAACAAGCTTAAAAAAGCTACAAATTGGCAAAGCAAAATAAGTCTAGAAGAAGGCTTGAGACAAAGCATAGAGTATTTTAAAGAAAATTTAGAAAATTATAAAAGTGAGCTTTATAATGTTTGAAAAAGAAATTTCTTTTATAAAAAGTCTTTTTAATAAAGAAAATATCGCCCTACATGAGCCTTGTTTTATAGGCAATGAGAAAAAATATCTTTTAGAGTGCATTGATAGCGGTTTTGTTTCAAGCGTGGGAGAATTTGTAACGCGTTTTGAAGAAGCTTTAAAAGAAAAAACCAAAGCACGCTTTGTTATCGCTACAAATACAGGCACAGCAGCCCTTCATATCGCTTTACTAGCTAATGGTATCGATGAAAACTGCGAAGTCATCACTCAAAGCATAAGCTTTGTCGCTACGGCCAATGCTATCGCTTATACAGGTGCAAAACCCGTTTTTTTAGATATAGATGAAAACACTCTAAGTTTAAGTCCTAAGGCTTTAGAGCATTTTTTAGAAAATCAAACTTATCAAAAAGATAATCTTAGCTATAACAAAACCACACACAAACCCATCAAAGCTTGTGTTATTATGCACACCTTTGGTTTAAGCGCTCATATAAAAGCCATCAAAGAGCTTTGTGAAAAATACCACATCCTTTTAATTGAAGATGCTGCAGAAGCCTTAGGAAGCACCTATGAAAACAAGGCCTTAGGCACTTTTGGAAAGTGTGGAATTTTAAGCTTTAATGGCAATAAAATCATCACAGGAGGATGCGGGGGAGCAATTTTAAGCAATGATGAGAATATAGCTAAAATCGCAAGGCATCTTAGCACCACAGCAAGAATACCTCATGCTTATGAATATGATCACGATGCTATAGGATATAATTATCGTCTTTGTAATATCAATGCTGCAATTTTGCTTGCAGGACTTGAAAATTTAGAATTTTTCTTAGAAAATAAAAGAGAGTTGGCTAAAATTTATAAAGAATTTTTTAAAGATAATGACAAGTGTGAATTTATGGACGAAAAGGCAGATGAAAAAAGCAATTTTTGGCTCAATACCTTGCTTTTTAAAGACGAAAATTTAAGGGATATTTTTTTAAAAGAATGCTTGGAAAATAAAATTTTTTCGCGTCCTATTTGGAAAAGTTTGCCTAGTTTAAAACCTTTTAAACATTGTCAATGCGATACACTCTTAAACACGCAAAAACTAGAAAAATGTTTAGTAAATTTACCTAGCAGCGTCAGAAGAAAATAAACAATTTATGTTAAAATGAAAACTTTTTAAAATGGGAGCGTTAATGAAAAAATATATTAGCAATGAAGAAATTTCAAACAATTTGGGAAGCAATGAAAAAATTTGGGAACAAATTTTTTCTAAAAAAGA
>NZ_AINS01000165.1 GCF_000254135.1 Campylobacter coli LMG 9860 | reverse complement strand
TTTATTATAATTTTCTAGTTTTGGTGCGTTGTTAGACGCGTAATAACCTTGCTTTCTAATGCTTGGTAAGACTTCTTTAATAACCCATTGTCTAAAAGGCTTTGCTTTTGGCTTATCACTTCTCATTAAGACAAAGTAAAGTTCAGGTTCATTTATTACAATAAATTTTTGTATTCCACCAAGAGTTTTAAAGGGGTGCCACTCAAAAACGCCCCCTTTATCGAACTCCTTATTTATAGAGTCTCTAACGCTATTTGTTTTTTTAATATTTAATATTTTGCATATATCATTTAGGCAAAACAAAGGCTCATTATTTTTATCTCTAATTGTTCTTACTTGTCCCAATTCTTCATTTTCAAATAAAATAACTTTGCTCATGCTATCTCCTTGTAGAATGTGTTAGGAATCTTATATTTATTAT
>NZ_AINS01000166.1 GCF_000254135.1 Campylobacter coli LMG 9860 | reverse complement strand
AACCTCAATAAACACTATAAAATAAAAGTATTGGTAAAGAACAAGCAAGCAATAAATCTCAATCACCCAGACAAAACAATCTCAACCGACCCATAAAGCAATAAATCAAGCAAGCATAATTAATTTAATTGATTAAACTAATAAATTTAATTTATAAGATTAACAATAAAAAACCATAAATTAACCAAGCTAATCCCACCCAAACCCAAACAAGC
>NZ_AINS01000167.1 GCF_000254135.1 Campylobacter coli LMG 9860 | reverse complement strand
TGTGGTTTGTAATCAAACGACTTAGAATATTCTTGTATAGCCATATCTTCTTGGATTCTTCTTTGGTTTTCATAGCTTGAATTAGCTAAATCAACTTGATTTTTAACCATTTGAATTTTTGCTACTTCTAATTGGATAGCATTGCCGACATCTGTGCTTTCTTTAATATCTTTGGAATTTACTAATTTATCTTGCAATTTTTGGAGTGTTTGGCTAATTGTATCCATTTGTTTTGAAGCTTGATTATAGGTTTCTACTTGAGCAGCATAAGTGATTAAATTCATTTTGCAAATGTTTTTTTCTGATTGACTTAAAAAATCAAAATTACATCGATCAAAGCTCGTATATTTTCCAAAAATTTCATTACCTTTATCACTTAAAAATTTTTGTGGATCTCTTAATACATCATTGTAAAATGATTGAATATTTTGCCCAGATTCTGCGAAATCTGAATAAATTTGTTTTATATCTTTCACAAAAGATACCGAATCTCTTACACCTGTTTTTGATAAGAGTTCATCTTTGTATGCTTGTATTTGTTTTTGATAGTGTGATACAGTTTCAGTCCATCTTGAAGCATCTTTTGTCCATTCTGCTATTTGTTTAGCGTTTTGTGTAGCCATTTGCTGATTTGCTGTTACATCAACTACAGGAATACCAGCACCAAGTGAAAAGCAAGGCAAAATTAATATAGAAGTAAAAATGAGAATAGATTTTTTAAATTTTTGGATATAATTTTGTGGGGTTAGCCATAGGGCTGCAACCC
>NZ_AINS01000168.1 GCF_000254135.1 Campylobacter coli LMG 9860 | reverse complement strand
TTCAAAAGCTTTAACAATAAGCTTTTTTTCATGAAAGTAATTTCTTCCGCTTGGCTTACTTTTGTAAATTTTGTAAGCCTTTCTGAGTTCTTTTTTACTTATGTGATTTTTATAATTTATTTTTTCAATTGCAATCCCATTACTTCTTAAAAAATGACAAAAGCAACTTCTCCTCTCGCTAAATGGAACGATTTTTACAATTTCAAGATAATTAGAACGGCAAACTTTCATCATCCTCTCCTATTTCTATATATTTATCATTGCTTGAATTTTTGACTTCATTTCCATAAGGATTATAGCTTTGATTTTCTTTTGGAATAAATGATTTATTATTGTCGTTATTTAAAGATTTATGCCTTGCTTTAAAAGATTTTATAGATAAAGGCTCTTTATTATTTTGAAACTCATCCATGTTTTGCATTTTTTCATTAAAAATTCTATCAAGAAAGATTTTGTTAGCAAGTTCTCCATTTTTACTTAAATATTCTTCTGTTCCAAAACCTAAAACTAAAAGTTTATTAACTAAAGAATTGAGATAAATAACTTCAGTCTGCACCCCAAAAACATTCTCATTTCCCTTTTCGCTAAAATCAAGTTCATCAATTCCAAAGAATTTCATAATAGCGTTTAATTGTCTAAATCCTAAATAATTTTCTTTTTCTCCATTTTTACCCATATAGCTAAAATCGTTATTTTTAGCTACAAAAAGATTAAAAATAGCTAGTTTTTGCTCTTTTCTGGTTAAAAATTCAAAACAAATAAAAGTATTATTGCTTCCATCGCTTGCCAATTTATCATATAAAAAGGCTTTGCGGAAAACTCCGCTATAAAGCCCACCTTCACTTAAATACTCTACGCTTGGCGAATAATTTGCCACTTCAAAACTTGCCTTAAATGCTGGTAACATTATAATTCTCCTTTTAATTGTGTTAAAAATTCATCTTTATTACTTAGAACTTCTCGTATTTTTTCACTTGTAAATAAAGAATGTTTTTTTATAAAATTGTTTTGCTCCCCAGTGTTTAAACCATTATCACTCATAAATTTTCTAAGTTCAGCACCTAAAGCTTTTATCTCTTTTGCTTTATTTTCTATAGCTTTTTCATCACTACCCCAAACTTTTAAATCTTCATTTGGATTTAAAAAGCGTTTTTCCTTTATTGTTTCTAATTCACTCTCATCAAGCATTCCAAGTCCGCAAATACTTAAGGTTACACGCCTTTTTGCTTTTGTGATAGCTTTCATTATTGCATTTGCTAAATTATCGCCACCTAAATTTTTAATATTTAAAGCACCTGTATCGCAATCCGTTCTTCCATCTGGTGTTGCTGCATAAGCAGTAACCATATAGATATCGCCAACTTGTGCCACTTCTGTTTTTGTAATACTTACTTTTCTTATTTGTCTTAGCTGATCTGTTGCTGATTTATTTGCATATAAAGTAAGTTTGCCATTTAATACTATGTATTCAAAAGGCTTTGTAAGCATGTTTAAGCCTAAACTTTCACAAAGATTTTTAACATAGCTTGCTCGTTCTACATCACTAAGTTTTGATAAATCACCTTTTACCAAAGCCAACTCATAAGGATTAAAATTTATTTCTAATTTATTTTCTTCTTTTAATACAACTTCATTACTCATTTTTCATCTCCTTAATATTTTTTTCCATTTTTCTTCGTATTCTTCATAA
>NZ_AINS01000169.1 GCF_000254135.1 Campylobacter coli LMG 9860 | reverse complement strand
CTGTCCTATAAAAATGATGTTTTTATGATTGAGTAGAACCGAAAGAAAATATGACATATGTGCAACGCTAAATTCTACAGCAGCATAAGAAAAATCTTTAAGATTTATATAATATGGAAAAGCAAGAACTTTTTGAGTTATGACTAAATTTCTACCCTTTAAATACTCAATCGCCTTTGGATGAACAACACCAGCACAAATAAATACAATATCCTTATCAAATTCTCCAAAATCATGATTGAAAAATTCAGCAGTAATTTCAGTTCTTTCTAGCATACAAACATAATCAGGCTTTATAC
>NZ_AINS01000170.1 GCF_000254135.1 Campylobacter coli LMG 9860 | reverse complement strand
GCTTTATTAAAATCACTTCCCATATAGCCATTTTTATCTACACTATAACCATAGGCTAAAGATGAAGTATTGTTTAAATCAGCTTGTTTATATTTTAGAGTATGAACGGTATTTTGAAAATCGCTAAATAAGCCATAGTTTGTGTCAAAATTAGAATTTAAATTATTATTTAAGCTTTCACTTCTTATTAGAGTTTGTGAATTGGCACTTTGAATTTCATTTAACTTACTAGCA
>NZ_AINS01000171.1 GCF_000254135.1 Campylobacter coli LMG 9860 | reverse complement strand
TGCTAGTAAGTTAAATGAAATTCAAAATGCAAATTCACAAACTCTAGCAAGAAGTGAAGTATTAAATTCTACTAATACAACAAATACTAGCAATAATACTAATTTTAGTATAAGTAGTAAGACAAGTTCTCCTAATTATGATATATCAAGTGAATTTAAAAACTCTATTTATACTCTAAAATATAAACAAGTAGATTTAAGCACTGATACAGCCTATGGTTATAGTGTAGATAAAGATGGTTATATGGGAAGTGATTTTAATAAAGC
>NZ_AINS01000172.1 GCF_000254135.1 Campylobacter coli LMG 9860 | reverse complement strand
GCTTTAAATGATTATGAAAGCGGTAAGGCTAAATTAACGCCATTAGGCAGTGAGTGGCTGTAATGCAAATCCTAGAAAGCGATTTATTTACAAATGAATTAAATATTATTTTATCCTTTATTGTGAGAAAGGAAAGTATAAAAGTTAAAAACACTTTTAAAAATGATTTATACAAGGCTTTAAAAAAGCTTGATTTTATGCCTTATAAGTTTAGAAAGTCTTTAGCCTTTGATGATGAGAATGTAAGAGATTTTATATTTAAAGGTTATGTAATACCTTACAAAATAGACAAAGAAAAAGATTTAATTATTATCTTAGGTATTTATAAAGAAAACCTACCAAACTTTTAAAAAATTACTTTTTAAGCTTTTGAAAAAATGAGTTTAAGTTTCAAGCTAAAAAAGCTTAAAAAAATGAGAAAACTTAAATAAAAAAAGCGTGAAACATTCTATTTAAGCTAAATAAACTTAAATGACTTTAAAAATACCTTAATATAATTTTTAATAACTCCATAAAATAGGGTTTTAATGATGATATAAATAAATAAAGTTTGAAAAGTGTAGTTTTCAGATTTGGTTTAAGTTTTCAAAGGATATTTTTAAAATTCTATAACAAATAAAAAGGTAACTTAATAAAGGTAACTATTATAAAAATACTATAAAATGGGTATTTATTTTTAGTTATATATTTCAAGTCCTTTCATCCGCACCACAATTTAAAATTATATCTCCCTTAAATTAGCGCAATCGTCTTTTTCTTTACAAAATAAAAAATTTCATTTTGTTTTAAATTTTATTTCGATTTTTAGAAAATTAATCATTTTTATTAAAAAATTTGATAA
>NZ_AINS01000173.1 GCF_000254135.1 Campylobacter coli LMG 9860 | reverse complement strand
TCTTTTTTAGAAAAAATTTGTTCCCATATATTCATATTTTATATCCTTCAACTATAAAAAGTTCATTTAATTGTTTGGTTAAATTTTTTTGTATGTGAATTTTTATATCACTAATACTATAGGTTGCACTCTCATAAAGTTTTCGTAAATCTTTTTCATCACAATACCTTATAATACCTGTGCAAGCATCACTTCCACTTGTAGGTTTTACTAAATGATACCCCAAACTCTCATCTTTTTCAAAACCATCATTGTAAAGACTTGGAGTTACAGAAAGAAATTTCCCACCTTTTTTGAGTTTTTTCATCGCTTTGTCTATAATCTTTTTAGTTTTATCAAAATCATTGTAAGCTAAGGAATAATTATCCATCCACGCATCAAAACTATCATCTTTAAAACT
>NZ_AINS01000174.1 GCF_000254135.1 Campylobacter coli LMG 9860 | reverse complement strand
AGACCTGAACTAAGTCTGCTTAAAGAAGCATCTAAACTTTTACTATTTAAATCAGCGCTTGCTTTTGCATTTAAAGCTGCAACATTGGTGTTAATACGAAATCCCATTTTAAATCCTTTTAAAAAAATTCAAGCTCATCCATGAACTTGTTAAATGCTATATCGTGCAATCAAAAAAATATTTTATACTTTAGCAATAAAATTTCATACTTTTGACAAAGACTTGTATTTTTGTTCTAACTTTTCTACAAAATAAAGCAACCATTCATGATAAG
>NZ_AINS01000175.1 GCF_000254135.1 Campylobacter coli LMG 9860 | reverse complement strand
TTTTCAAAAACAACTTCTTGATTATTGATAAATACTACATTGTTCATTTTTCCTCCTTTTTTAAATTAGTTTCTTACTTGAATATCAAGAAAAGTATTTGCTGCACGCATTGTGTTTTTAATTTGATCTTTTGTAGGCATTTTTGTACAAAAGATAGATATTTTTCTTGCGCTTATTTTTTCAATGTAATACACGCCGCAATCGCTCATGTTATCTATGATTTCATGTTCTAAAATATTCATATTTTTCCTTGTAAAAACCAAAGCCCCATTAGGAGCTTTTTTTGAGCCTTTAAGCTTTTTGATAGCAAGGTATAGTTCAGTTCCTAATTGCATTCTTGCTAAATCTTTCCGTAAAATTTCGACTTTCGGCAAAAATCCAAAGCCTATGCTTGAAGAAACTTCAAAACCTGATTTTAAGACTTTTTCTATCTTTCCTTTAAAAATCATCGATTTTAAAGATTTAACTTGTTCTCTCTTTTTTTCTAAAGAATAAGAAATTACAATACTTATAAACTTATCTTGGACTGCTTTATAATTATTTCTTTTAATTTGAACAAATTTTTTGCGTTTCTCACCAAAACGGTTATAAATAATTTCATAAAAAGAAATTTTTTCATTTGAAAAATCAGCATGTAATTTTCCGCATTTTAAAACAACTTCAAGAGCTTGTTTAAGTGCTGAAAACACTTCAGATACTTCAATATTGTAATTATTAGCAATTTGTAAAAGCTCTGATGCTCTTTTAAAATTCATTTTTTTTCCATAGCATTTTTATATAATTATATCATATAAAAATTAAAAATTT
>NZ_AINS01000176.1 GCF_000254135.1 Campylobacter coli LMG 9860 | reverse complement strand
AATTTGCATTTGCCTTTTCTGTTTCTATTTGTGCATTTGTTAGATTTATATTGGCTTGATTTACTATATTTTCATCTCCACCTAAAATCATTTGCAAGGCAGTGTTTTGACTTTGTGCTACTATGGTTTGTCCAACACTTACTAGAGCTTGTGCTAAGCTCTGGAATTGTGTATCGTTTCTAATTATATTATCATTTCCAAATTGTTCTAAAAGTTTTTTAAATTCTCCAAATGGGGATTTTTCTGCTAAGCTCATTTCTAAAATTTGCGGATAAATTTCTTTAAAAACTTCAAGTCTTTTATTGTAATCAACATTTGTATTACTCATTATTTAGCTCCTTTATTTTGCTTATCTGAATTTCACATTTCTTGTATTTGTAAAAAAGCATAGAATAAGCATTTAAAATATCTAGTTCATTTTTTGCCTTTGGCTTTTCAAGGGGACTTAATGTTAATAACTCTTGCGGAATTCTAACTTTTTGAATTTCTATTTTGGTTACTACTTGTTGAGTTTGCATCCCACAACCTATCAACGACATCGTTAAAAAGCTTAGTGATATTATTTTCATTGCTTTTATAAATGTATTCTTTAACATATTGCACCCTTTCTTGTACTTGATTTTTTTGATTGTTTGCTTCATTGATTGCTTTTAGCTCCGCTTTGTGAATTTGCGTGAGTTCTTTTAGCTTTGCTTCATTGTTTCTGTTAATCTCCAAAGCCAAAGCTAAATCACTTTGGCTTTTTTCTAATTTGGCCTTTGTGCTATCAAGTCTTAGATAAAAATATCCTGCTAAGATTGCCATTAATACTAAAGCGATATAAAGCTTTGCATTTCCAAATAAAAGATTTATCATATTTTGTTTTAGAAGTTTAAGTAAGGTTTTTATATAATACCCCTAAGGGTTAGCCGTAGGTCTGACCCC
>NZ_AINS01000177.1 GCF_000254135.1 Campylobacter coli LMG 9860 | reverse complement strand
TTTTTATATAATTAAGTTTTTTTTAATAATTAAAATATCTTTTTTATTATTGATAAATAATATTTTTATTCTTAAAAACAAAATATAAAAATAAATGTTTTCTTAATTTTGATATTTTTTTGCCGCTTTTCTTTACAATTTTTAATTATTAAAATAAAATTAAATGAAATTAGTATTAAAAAATATTTTTTTAAATGATTTAAAAAAATAAAAAATTATCTTGTGCTTTTCACGAGCAAAAATTCAAAGAGAAAATTACAGCAAAACTATATTTATTTTGATTTATTTTTTTGTTTTTTTATCTATCATTTTTCATTTTCATTTTTATTTTTTTACCTATCTCTACTCTAAAATTTTTGTAAATTTTTCAATTAAAAAATACTCCAAATCCAAACCCACTAAAAGACAAAAAATAGTTTTAAATTAAGTATTAAAAAGTCTAGGTTT
>NZ_AINS01000178.1 GCF_000254135.1 Campylobacter coli LMG 9860 | reverse complement strand
TAATATATAAATAATATATAAAAATATTTTTTATATATTATTAGTTAATAATAGTATATTATAATTACTATAAATATACAAAAAAAGGATTAAAAATGAAAAATACAATCAAACTAGCTTTATTGGGTGCAGTTATTACTGGTGTCTTTTCTGCTTGCTCTTCAGAGCCAAAAACAGTGCAATATTACGAAGATCCAAAAAATGCTACAGAATTAGAAGCTAAAATCAAAGAATGCGATAAAAATGCTAATTCTGCGAAAACTGATACAGAATGTGCAAATGCTTATGAAGCAAGATACTCTAAGTCGTTTGATTACAAACCACA
>NZ_AINS01000179.1 GCF_000254135.1 Campylobacter coli LMG 9860 | reverse complement strand
CCTTCGGTGCAGTTGTAGGTGGTGATGTGATACTTAATAATCATTGCTTCTAGGATTTGTTTAAAAAATATCCAAACTTCATGAGTTTTAATTTCTTTTTTCCCACCATAAGCCTCGGTTAAAATATGTTTATACATTTGACTTTCATAATTAGCTGAATTTTGATAATCATCAGGATGAGAATTGCCATTTTCAGCATAAGCTAAATCCTGTCCTATAAA
>NZ_AINS01000180.1 GCF_000254135.1 Campylobacter coli LMG 9860 | reverse complement strand
GATAAAGATTTAAATAAACCTTTTGATTTTCCAAAATTTCTAGATAAAAAACTAGCCAAAGAAAAATTAGAAAAAACAAAAAAATATCTCCAAAAAAGCATTTTAGAATCCAAAGAATTTATAAAAAAAACTCAAACTCAGCTTCAAAAGCTTAGATACACTTTAGAAAAAAATGACAAGAATTTTCAAACTCTTGAAAAAATCAAAAATGATCTTTTAAATCTTTTTAAAGAATTTAAAAAACTCAAGCTTTTTAATGAACTTTGTCAAGCTATTTATTTTCATAATGAATGCGAAATTTTAAAATTTGAAGTTTTAAACACAAATAAGCAAAAAGAAAATTTAATAGACTTTTTAAAAATACAACACAATTGGTTTATCCAAGGCCTAGGATATCTTGATACTCAAAACAAAACCATAGAAAAAAGTTTAGAAAATTGGAATTTTGACGATATAATCAAAAAATAATTAGGATTTCCAATGACCTTCACCCCTACT
>NZ_AINS01000181.1 GCF_000254135.1 Campylobacter coli LMG 9860 | reverse complement strand
TTGTATTAAGCTAAGACTAAGCGTGGTTTATTTATAATTATTTCGGTTTTTTAAGTGAGATAATCAACGAGTTTGATTATCTCGTTAATTAATTCTAAGACAAGAACTAAAAACTCAATGATCTTACTCATCATGCCTCCTTCTTATAACCGAAAGAGTAGCCATACTTAATACGCTTTAATTATAGTATTTTTAAATGAATTTTTATTATCTTGTATTGTTTTAATTTACAAAAAATTTGTTTTAACCTATTATTAATTGTTTACATGGTAA
>NZ_AINS01000182.1 GCF_000254135.1 Campylobacter coli LMG 9860 | reverse complement strand
GTTCAATCTATCAATGATATGGCAGAATCTATTAAAGAGCAAACTGCAGGTATTACTCAAATCAATGAGAGTGTAGCTCAAATTGATCAAACCACTAAGGATAATGTAGAGATTGCTAATGAATCAGCTATTATTTCTAATACTGTAAGTGATATAGCTAATAACATACTTGAAGATGTGAAAAAGAAAAGGTTTTGATT
>NZ_AINS01000183.1 GCF_000254135.1 Campylobacter coli LMG 9860 | reverse complement strand
TGAAGCAGATATAAATTCTATGCCTAGTGGATATGCTGTAGGTGGAGATAAATGTATGAATTTTAATGATCCAAATAATAGAATGAATATTACTCATTTAAAAGACTTTTCTGGAGCTTTAGTTTCAAATGTCTATCAAACACCAGAACAAGTAAAAGAAGCTGATGATCTTTGGGCTGATTCTGGAAATATGATTAATGGTTTAAAACCTCAAACCTTAGGTTTATCCTTAGAAGAAATCAA
>NZ_AINS01000184.1 GCF_000254135.1 Campylobacter coli LMG 9860 | reverse complement strand
ATATATTAAATAATTCTTAATAATATTTGTATAATTGTATGATAAAAGGTAAAAATACATAAAATTAATTATTTTGTATTGAAAACTATAATTTTCAAACTTTTATATTTATACTCTAATCCTATAAAGTATTATGCCAATATATAAGCTATATTATAGGCATTATAAGCATATTTACTTTTTGTATTTTAATAACTTATCCATAAAATTTAATGTATAAAAATGATTATTTTATTTTGTAATTTGAAAACTATAATTTATCTTTTTTTCAAATAGTCAAGATAATATGCATTGACATATCATTATATATTTTTATCAAAATAATATAAT
>NZ_AINS01000185.1 GCF_000254135.1 Campylobacter coli LMG 9860 | reverse complement strand
AAACACGGTATAAAGCCTGATTATGTGCTTTCTTTGGAAAGGATTCCTTTAACTTCTGAATTTTTTAACAATGATTTTGGGGAATTTGATCAAGATGTTTTGTTTGTTTGTATAAGTTGGGTTTATCCACAAACCATAAAATATCTTCAAAAAAATAATAGAGCTTTTATACTTACTTCAAGGCCATCTAGTTTTATTGAAAATATCAATCTTTGCCCATATGGCTATGTAGGTTATGGACCAAGTGTTGCACATATGGCTTATGAATTTGCAACTCATCTAAATTATAAAAACATCATTTTTATAGGACAG
>NZ_AINS01000186.1 GCF_000254135.1 Campylobacter coli LMG 9860 | reverse complement strand
ATATAACTATATAATATTATTTATAAAAATTAACTTAAATTAATTAATATATATTTATATTTATTAATATTATACATTTATTATTTTAGGTTTTCCATTATCGTCATAATACATAGCCTTGCAACCTTGTTTAAATTCACTACAACCCCACCACCAACTATTACCATTTTTACTTTTTATTCTTTGTAAAAATCCTTTATTGCATTGCGGAC
>NZ_AINS01000187.1 GCF_000254135.1 Campylobacter coli LMG 9860 | reverse complement strand
TGTGCTACGCATCCTAATGTCGCGCGTAGTTTAAAGGCTGAAAATTGTATGATTGTTTTAAGAAATAAAGCCCTTTACCAACGCTTTAACTTTAATGACTTTGGCTATATAGATACGGGTACTCATGTAAGTCATTTTTCTTATACTTTAGCTTTGGCTTTGGGATTTAAAAATATCATCATGATAGGACAAGATTTAGCCTTTGATGAAGAAGGAAATTCACACTCAAAAGGTTTTGATTTTGG